>CANJWR010000089.1 GCA_947478455.1 Beijerinckiaceae bacterium
CTCACTCAGTGAAGGGCGCTCGCAGTTGGCGTCCGATGTGACTCTGACCCATCCACCAGACACAGACCGGACACGCGACAAATCAGGCAGATCTAAGCCTTTGATTTTATTGGCGCTCCCTAGGGGAATCGAACCCCTGTTTTCGCCGTGAGAGGGCGACGTCCTAACCGCTAGACTAAGGGAGCGGGCGCTTGGCGCAAAATTTCTATACGCGCGGGATGGCCCGGGGGCAAGCTTTGTAAACCCGGAATATCGACGATAGTCGTCAGGGCTTCGGGGCTTCGAGCGTTTTGCCCGCATTGCGGAGCGCCGTCGAGGACAGATCAGAGCGCGGGCCATGCAGGAACACGAAGGCCGGCGGGCGGCTAACCGGCAGCAGGGCTGCGTCGGCCTCATCGAACCGACGGGGCGCGAGCCAGATGGCGGCGCGGCTGTGGGTGGCCTTGAGGGTGGATTTCGGCCGGTCGATCACCGCAATGGGCAGGGTGCGGGCGATCTCGCGCCAGCGCTGCCAGCGGTGGAAGCTCGCCAGATTGTCGGCCCCCATCAGCCAGACGAAGTTTACGCCCGCGCAGCGCCGCGACAGCCAGTCGACAGTGTCGAACGTGTAGCGGGTGCCGATGCGGGCCTCAATGCCGGTGACGATGATGCGCGGATCGCGGGCGATCCGGCGCGCCGCCTCCATGCGGGCCTCCAGCGACGGCAGGCCGCTGATGTCCTTCAGGGGGTTGCCGGGCGTAACCAGCCACCAGACCGCATCGAGCCGCAGGCGCTTGAGGGCCACGAGACTCGCCAGCCGGTGCCCGTCGTGTGGTGGATTGAATGAGCCGCCGAACAGCCCGATGCGCATGCCGGGCGCATGGCGCGGCAGGCGGAGGCCGGCGGATTTCCCCGCGCCGGACGAAAGATCGACCCTTATGCTCATCTTAAGCAAAATGGCCGGAGCGGGGCTCCAGCGCAAGCTTGCGGCGAGCTTTTGGGCGGCTTAGAGGAAATTATTCGGCCAGATGATGCTGCGCCACATGTGCGACGACGGCGAATTGTCGAAGCCCAGCCCCTCTTCGGGCTGATGGAAGTGGCGGCCGATGATGTCCTCGAATTCGCGCACGTCGACCCTCACGGCCGGATCGAACGAATAGAGGTCGTTCATGGTGATCAGCCGGGCCGACATGTACCATTTGTGGCCGCGCGCATAATCGGCGGCGCGCTGGATATAGGCGGGCGGCGTGTAATCGGCCCCGAAGGAGCGCGTGTAGAGTTCGGGATATTCGTACCCTAGCTGCGGCTCGGGGAAAAACCGCAGAGCCTGATGGTAGCGCACCGCCCAGGCGGTTTCCTCATCAACATAGGGTTCGATGAGCTGCGCGCCGTAATAACCATGATCCGAGCGGATATGCGCCACAACCGCAATGTCGTGCAGCAGGCAGCCGAGGACGAGTTTTTCCGGCAGGCCATTCTTCTGCGCGAGGCGGGCGCTTTGCAGTAGATGCTGGCCGCCGCGCGCCACGAGCAGAATGCGCTTTTCGAAATAGTCGATCAGCGTCGGCTTTTCCGGCATGGCCGGCAGACGTGGCTCTTCATGCATGAGGTAACGTGCGGGGGTGGATTTCCATTCTCCTGCGCCGATTTCACCGACCCGGGCAAAGAAGGGCCTGGCCACCTTGCGGTCGAGCAGGCTCATCATGACCCGTTCGAGCAGATCGTCGCGCTCGTCCATGGTCATTTCGGGCGTCACCTTTTCGGCCACGATGCGCTGGGCCTCGGCGACAAGTTCCTCGTGGGTCATTCTGGCGTCTCCTCGCGTTTTTCTCGGGCGCGGCTGCCTACGGCCTAGTCTGCCCGCTTCCGTGGACGCGGTATTTGAACGAGGTCAATTGTTCGAGGCCCACAGGTCCGCGCGCATGCATCCTGCCCGTGGCGATGCCGATCTCGGCCCCGAAGCCGAACTCACCGCCGTCGGCGAACTGGGTCGACGCATTGTGAAGCACGATGGCCGAATCGACTTCGCGGAGAAACCGCTCCGCCGCAGACTGATCCTGTGTGATGATGCAATCGGTATGATGTGATCCATATGTCTCGATATGCGCAATGGCCGCGTCGAGACCATCGACGATTTTCGCCGAAATGATGCTGTCGAGATATTCGGTGCGCCAGTCATCCTCGACAGCAGGCACGACGCGCGCATCTGCTGCGCAGGCGGCCTCGTCGCCGCGCACTTCGCAGCCTGCGTCGATCAGCATGGACACGAGCGGCGCAAGATGGGTCTGCGCCACAGCGCGATCCACCAGCAAGGTCTCGGCCGCTCCGCAAACACCGGTGCGGCGCAGTTTGGCGTTGCGCAGAATGGACTTCGCCATGTCGAGATCGGCGGCGCGATCCACATAGACGTGTACGATGCCTTCCAGATGGGCGAAAACCGGTACGCGGGCTTCGTCCTGCACGCGCGCCACGAGGCTCTTGCCGCCGCGCGGCACGATCACATCGAGATTGCCCGCGAGGCCTTTCAGCATTTCGCCCACCGCCGCGCGGTCTCGCACCGGCACAAGCGAGATTGCCGCAGCTGGCAGGCCCGCCGCACGCAGGCCTTCCACCAGACAGGCGTGAATGACGGTCGAGGAATGAAACGAATCAGAGCCGCCGCGCAGGATCGCCGCATTGCCGGCTTTCAGGCACAGCGCGCCGGCATCCGCCGTCACATTGGGGCGGCTTTCGTAAATTACCCCGATGACGCCGAGCGGCGTCGCAACACGCTCGATCTTCAACCCATTGGGACGGTCGAAGGACGCCAGCAGGCGACCGACCGGATCAGGCAGGGCCGCAATATCCTCAAGGCCCTTCGCGATGGCTTCGACGCGCGCCTCATTCAGCATCAGGCGATCCAGATTGGCCTTGCTCATGCCCGCGGCCTCGCCGGCCGCCATGTCTTTGGCGTTGGCGGCGATGATTTCGGCAACCCGCCCGCGCATCGCGGCGGCGGCCCCGATCAGGGCGCGGTTTTTCTGCTCGGGCGGCGCAAGGCCAAGCGCGTGGGCGGCGGCGCGGGCTTCGCGGCCAAGCGCCAGCATGACATCGTGAACGGGGCGGGCGTCGTCGAGACGGTGAACGTTTTCCATCCAACCCGATTAGCAGAAATGGCGTCCGGCGTCATCGGGTGAAGCCCTGCGGCCTGCGCGGGTCAGGAGATCAACCCGAGCCTGCGCCAGTCGCGCAACAGAACGTCGTCAAGCCTTTGGTCGGCGCGCAGCAGTATATAGCGGCCCTGCAGGCGGCTGAACTGTTCGCGCAGACGCTCCCGCCACGCCGCAAAGGCGCGGCCATAGCGCTCAAGCGCCGCATCGTCGATCTGCAATTCGACCTCGTGGCCGGTCTCGGCATCGACCAGCCGGGTTTCGCCTGTGCTCATGGCGGCAGGGTTCAGTTCTTCGGCGGTCGCAATATGCAGGGCCACGAATTCCTGATTGGCGCTGCCCAGCGATTTCAGATCACTTTCAGGATTTTCGAACCAGAAATCGCTGATCAGGAACGTCAGTCCACGTGCCGGCAGATGTTGCCGGACAGACTGGAGCGTTTCTCCAAAACCCTTGCCGGAGGGGGACAATTCGTCGAGCCATCCGAACAGGATCGGTGCGCGGCTGGCGCCATGAATGCGCGACGACATATGCGTACGCCCGTCGCGACAGGCGACGATCTGCACCACATCGCCGCCCGACAGTCCCACAAAGGCCAAAGCAGCGGCGAGATCGCGCGCGAAGGCGAATTTGTTCGGCGCGCCAAAATCCATCGAGGCGCTGGCGTCGAGCACAATCGTGACCGGAACTTGCCGGTCAACCGAATATTGCCGAACGAAATAGCCGCCGTGGCGCGCGTGCAAATGCGGATCGAGATGGCGAACATCGTCGCCCGGCTGGTAGTCGCGGAAATCCGCGAATTCCATTCCGGAGCCCTTCTGTTTCGAACGGCGTTCGCCGACGCCTTGCGAGGCGACCGCATGACGAAGATTGAAACGCGAGCGGCGCAGGGCGTTCAGCAGCGCCGGGGACGGGCTCAACTCGCGCTCCGGACCGCGTCCTCGAAGATTTTCTGCACCAGCTTTTCGGGATCGACGCCGTCCGCCTCGCCCTCGAAATTGAGCTGGAAACGATGACGGAGGGCGGGCAGCAAGACTTCGCGCAAGTCGTCGAAGCTGACGTTGAAACGTCCGTTCAACAATGCATGTCCCTTGGCGGCCAACACGAGAGATTGTGCGCCACGCGGGCTGATGCCGAAGCGAACGTATTTTTTTACCTCTGCTGATACGCCCTCAAGATCGGGCTGCGTGCGACGGACAAAACGCGCCACCGCCAGCCGGACATGGGACGCAATCGGCACAGAACGCACGAAGGTCTGCCCGCGCAGAATATCTTCCGCGGTCAGTACCTGCTGTACGGTTTCGCCGGCATGACCGGTGGTGAGATCGAGAATGCGGTCGAGTTCGGCTTCGCCCGGAAACGACACGATGCTCTTGAACAGGAAGCGGTCGATCTGGGCTTCCGGCAACTGGTACGTGCCTTCCATTTCGAGTGGATTCTGTGTGGCCAGAACGCAAAACGGCCGCGGCAACGGCATGGTGCGTCCGCCCGCTGTCACCATCCGCTCCTGCATGGCCTCGAGCAGCGACGACTGGGTTTTGGGCGTGGCGCGATTGATTTCGTCGGCCAGCAGAAGTTGCGTGAAAATAGGCCCGGGCTGAAATTGCAGCCGCGACCGGCCCTCGCTGTCGGGCACAAGCGCAAGCGCGCCGGTCACGTCGGCAGGCATCAGATCGGGCGTGAACTGAATGCGCGAAAAGCCAAGGCCGGTCGCCGCTCCAAGAGTCCGAACCAGAAGCGTCTTGCCGACGCCCGGCGCACCTTCAAGCAACACATGGCCTTCGCAGATCAGCGCGATAAGCAATTGCTCGATCACCGCATGCTGACCGATGACCGCCTTGGCGATTTCAGCGCGGGCGCGCTGCAGATCGGCGAGCAGACGCTGAAGATCGTCAGGCGCGGACGGTGTTCCTTCAGGAGCGCTCACGCATTGCTCCGCGATGCGAAAATTCCGCCGTCATAGACCGGAGCATGCCGACAGCCTCGAAGGATCACTTCTTTTCCTTGATGATGATGTCCGCCTGCACGTCGAAATCCGCCGACAGAGGAGCGTTGCCGGCCGGAAAGCCGTTACCGCGCAAAATGAAAGCTGCAAGATTTGTCGCCTGCTGAGGCGTCAGCGAATCCGGGGCCTCGACGGGCATGCGGGATCTGATGAATTCGACCAGTTCGGCGACGGTCTTGTCTCCGAACGAATAGGCGAAATCCGCGCCTTTCAGAGGTGGCCCGCCGGGCGAGCCGGTCAATCCGCCACCGTGGCAGGGTGTGCAACTGCGATCGAAGGTCGATTTGGCGGCCTCGGCCTGCTCGGCGGAAAAAACTCCATCCCAGACGGTTTTAGGCGTCTGAGCCCAGACGCCTTGTGCGGACAGGCAAATGATCGCTACGGCTCGACTCACCAGCCGAAGCGACCCCATCGACGCCAGAAATCGCGAAACCACGAAGTTCTCTCCCTTAACTATTTCGCTTTGCGGTTCAGCTTCGCGACGAAATCCTTGGTGCCACGGAGGCTTGACGGGCCATTGCCCATCGCCGAAAGTGCCACGACGGTCACGTTCGATCAACCGCAGTTTACAGAAGTGGCGGCGCAACGGCGGACCTCAATTGTTCAGTGCAAAGTCACTCAAGAGGAAACCTCCCGAACATGGCTGTCTCTCGCATCGCGCTACTTTCCGCACTCTCGCTGTCGGTCGCTGCCTCGGCCCTCGCGCAGACTGCGCCGATCAACAATTACACGGCCGTCACCGACAAGATGCTCGCCGAGCCGAGCCCAAATGACTGGCCGATGTTCCGTCGCACGCAAAACGGTTGGGGCTATAGCCCACTCGACCAGATCAACAAGGGCAATGTCGGTAATATCCGCCTGTCATGGTCGCGCGCCATGGAGCCCGGCGCGCAGGAAGGCACCCCGATCATCCATGACGGCATCATGTTCCTGCCGAACGCCGGCAACGTCGTTCAGGCGCTCGATGCCCGCACCGGCGATCTGATCTGGGAATACCGTCGCCAGCTTCCGGCCGACATTGACCAGTATGATGGCCTGTCCGACACGACCCGAACACTCGGCCTCTACGGCAACAATGTGCTGATGACCTCGGCTGACGGTTTTCTGGTGGCGCTCGACGCCAAGACCGGCAAGGTCGCATACGAAGTGCTCGTTGCGGACTACAAGACGCTCAGCACCCGCCAGTCGGGCGGACCGCTGATCGCAAACGGCAAGGTGTTCTCGGGCCGCCGCTGCTCGCCCAAGGGCGGACCGAAGGCCTGCTTCTTCTCGGCGCATAGCGCCCAGAATGGCGAGGAGCTCTGGCGCTTCTACACGATCCCGCAGCCGGGCGAGCCTGGCTTCGACACCTGGGGCGACGTGCCTTACGAGAGCCGCCTGCATCTGGGCTCATGGATGGTGCCCACCTACGATGCCGAAACCAATCTTATTTTCTTCGGCACTTCCACAACCGCGCCCTATTCGAAGTTCCACCTCAACGATCCGGTGAAGAAGGACTGGGAATATCTCTATCAGTCCTCGACGTTGGCGTTGAACGCAGACACCGGCAAGATCGTTTGGACCGTGCAGCATTTGCGCGACCATTGGGATCTTGATCACGTCTTCATCCGCATGCTGGTTGACACTACCGTGACACCCAGCAAGGACGAGGTGAAATGGATCAACCCCAACCTGAAGCCCGGCGAGAAGCGCAAGGTCGTCACCGGCATTCCGGGCAAGTCGGCTCTGGTGCACACTCTCGATAGAGCCACCGGCGAGTTGCTCTGGGTGCGAGAGACCATTCCGCAGAACGTCTTCAAGGACTTCGACTTCAAGACCGGCCGCGGCATTACCAATCCCGACATTCTGTTCACGCAGCTGCGTCAGGAATTCACCATTTGCCCGGGTATCTACGGCGGCAAGGACTGGCAGGAAGGCTCCTACAGCCCGCGCACCAACATGATGTACTACCCGCTGCAGAACACCTGCAGCGTCGAGACCAACATCATCGCCAACCCGACTGCAGCCGACGGCGCCGCCATGCGGCACCGCACGATCATGCTGCCCGACGCGAAGAACGCCGGCAACGTATATGCAATGTCGGCGGAAACCGGAAAAACGGCGTGGAAGTTCGAGAACCGCGCCGGCATGTGGTCGACGGTTGCGACCGGCGGCGGCATCGTGTTCAGCGGTGACCTCAATCGTCGCTTCCGGGCGTTCGACGACGAAACCGGAAAGGTCTTGTTCGAGACTATTCTGGCCGCCCCGGCAGCCGGCTTCCCGGTCACCTATGCGGTGGACGGCAAACAATATGTGGCGGTGCCGGTTGGTACTGCGGGCGTGACGAGCCGGCAGATTCAGAGCGTCGTTCCGGAACTGCGTCCCGGCACGGGCGGCAATTCCCTGTTCGTTTTCGCGCTGCCGTAGCGGATTGCCAGACAAAAAGTCTGGAATAAACATGAGATGAGACAAGTGGGGCGACGGAACACAGGTTTCCGTCGCCCCTTCCATTCGGGAGACATGGTGTTGTGATGAAACGCTCCGGTTCAACAGCATGGTCTCGCGTCCTGACCATCGCGTGTCTGCTGGCGGGCGCGTTTCCGGCAAGCATTTCTCTTGCTCAGGATGCGCCTGTGCCACGAGAGTTTTTCGATGCACGGCGTCATTCTGGCGACAGGATTCGTTATTGCCTGAATATGTCGAGCGCTCTGGCGGAATTTGATCGCGAGGTTGGGCGCCAAGTTGCCGGCGCGCTTTTTCTGGAGTCCGAGTTTTTCGAAGTAAAGGTTCCGAGCACGCCTTATCCGCTCGACTACCGCATCGACATCACCGACGATGATCTTTTCATTTTCATGAACAAGCGCTGCGACGCCTTTCTGGGATTTTCGATCAGCCCCGACGATACGCCCGAATGGGTGACGCCGACGCGGCCCTATCACAGCACCCGCTTCAGGCTGGCCTTCGCCAAAACAGGCGCGAAAAGCCTTGCGGATCTTCCGCCCGCCAGTCCTGTCGGGGCCGTGATGGGAAGCAGCGCGGATGCGGCCTATCGCATCTGGCTGAGCAATGCGGGGAGCCTGCCTTTGCGGCGACTGCCCTATCCGGACAATCAATTGCTGATCGAGCGGTTGCGCGACGGATCGCTGGCGGCAGCTCTTCTGTGGGAGCCCGCCGTCTATCTGGCCACCGGCGGAAAGCCTGAGGCTGCGGGGCTTTTCCTGTTCGGCGACATTCCCTTCCCGGTCGGTTCGGTCGATCTGGGCATAGCGGTGCGGCCCAACGAGGCATTTTTGCGCACACAACTCGATTCAGCGATCGAGTCTCTGGTGAAGGACGGCACAATCGAAAAACTGAAAGCCAAATTCGGCTTACCGGCTTCTTCGGGCAAATAATCCAGGCGCATAGCGTAGCAGGAGATCAAGCATGAAGGCTGCGAATGCCAGAAGCAGCCAGAAGCGCCAATTGCGCTCCATGACGATTTGCCAGCCGTCTGCGCCTAGAGGCAGCGGAGCACCGGCGGCCAGAATGGTTCCGCCTGTTGCGGCTGACATGGACCGCAGGGTTTCGGGAATCGCAGACGACTGAAGAATCGCAGCCGGATAGGCGACATGCAGAACTGCTTCGGCTTTTGCATCCTCGTCCGTAACCCGCACCGTATAGTCGCCCGGTCGCTCCACCATGAAAGCTGCTATTTGAATCCCCGCGCCGTTGGGCTTCAACACCAAGTTTGTTTCCACCGGCTGCACGGACTCCTTCGTCGGGCCGACCAGCGTCGCCACCAGTGGCTTTGCCGACCGGGGACGCCCGTCGGGTTCGAGCATCTGCAAGGAGACGCGCACCTCGTCGCGGTCGCGGGTCAATCGAAGATCGAGACCGGGCTTCGTGGCCTCGGGCAAGAACGCCCGTACCACTTGCGACCAAAACAACGGATAGGATTCGTCAGCCTGCCATTCGCGCGCCCAGCCGCCGGACCCATGGGTCGCCAGAGCCAGAACACGGCCATTGCCATACCGCCACGAGGCGAAAAGCGGGTTTGGCGGCCCGCTATCTTCTGGCGCTGACAGGTGCAACGTCGCGCGCGGTTTGGCGGTGGTGAGCACATAGCCGCCCAGACGCCACGGGACTGGCGGCATGTTTTCAAGAAATGCGGCCTTTGTGTCGACCCAAACTGGCTGCGTTAACTTGTCCCTGACGGGCTCGCCCGAGAGGAGCATCGCCTCACGAGCCAGAATGCCCGGCAAAGCCTGAAAATCGTTGGTGGCGTGAAACGAGCCGCCGCCGAGCCGGGCGATTTCCTGCACGGCGGCAGGATCGGCGTTCGATCCGATCGCAAGGCCAGAAACCGTGGCGCCCATTGCGCGCAGACGGCCCACCACACCGGCAAAATCACCGGGCTGCGTCAGGCCGTCGGTCATCACCACAACATGTTTGAGTTTTGAATCATTGCTGAAGAGTTGCTGCTCGGCCTCTGCAAGACCGGGATAGATCGAGGTTCCGCCGCCGGGCGTCAGAGGCGCCAACGCCTGCGAGACGGCGGCCATATTCTTCTTCTGCAGGGGCAGGATGACATGAGCTTCGGAATCGAAAGTGACGATAGCAACATCGCTTTCGTCGTGCAGCAATTCGATGGCTGCGCGCGTGGCGCTTTTGGCGATATCGAGGCGCGTTCCTTCACCCACCGACTGCGTCATGCTACCCGAGCGATCGAGCACAAACACCATGGCGGCCTGCGGGGCGTCGGTGGGGATCCGTGCCGACAGCGGCGAAAGGCGCTCCAGCGGCGTGCCGAAATAGCCGCCCGGACCAAATGCATTTTCACCGCCAAGAATCATTAATCCACGACCGTGCTGCATCACGGCGGTCTCAATCATTTCCTGTTGGCGCGTATCGAGATCGATGGCGGGTAGATTGAGCAGAATGAGCACATCGTGCGCGAGCCATTCCCTGAGCGACCAAGGCGCGTTTTTTGCGGCGATCATGCTGGCCGCTATTCCGTGTACTTTCAGGGTTGCGATAAGAGCATTTGCAGATCCGCGCTCGCTTTCGGGAGCCACGATGGCGATCCTCGGAGCGGGCTCGACATTGACCACGATGCCATTGTGATTGTCGGCCGGAACGATATCGCCGCCAGAAGTGACGGAAACTTCGTAACGGGCGCGACCGGCCAAAGATTCGGCGACGATTGTCTCAACGCGGTTGAAGCCGTCTTGCAACGTTATGTCGCGCTCTACAATCGTCACGTTGTCACGCGCGATGCGCACAATCGCCGTCGATTCGCCATTGCTTCGAATGATGGATGTGAGCGGAAACTTGTCGCCGGCGCGAACAGGCGATGGAACCGAGATGCTTTCAACCGCAATATTGCCCGGCGGCGCAAGCGCAGATGGACGCACATCAAGTTTTACTTGTCGCTGAAGCAATGCCCTGATGGCGGCGGCGACATTGCCACGCGTTTCAATATCTTCGGCAAGCACCACCCGGCCCTTCCGGTCGGGCGGAATCATGGCGGTCGCCACGTCGATCGCCTGTTGCAAATCGACGCCTGAGAATCCTGTTTTGATTTCGGGCACAGCAGCCGCGACTTCACGATCGAGATCGACAGCAATGCGCGGATCGCTCCCGGCGATCACGACGCCTTCTCCGCCGGGCTTATGTTTCACGAACGAAGCCGAATCTACAATCGCCACGACGGATTCCGCCGGCGCCGTCATCGGCGCGGGCAATTGCAGGATTGACACAAACAGCAGAACGCCTGTCACGCCGCGCAGACCCAAAATCATTCGCCTGCGAGTTGCTGGTGGATTATCGGCACGGAGGGCCAACAACGTCAAAAATCGCTCGGACCCACGACCGGCCACCCAGGCTTCAACGAATAAAATCAGAAGCGCTAACACAACGAGCCAAACCCAAACGGACTGGTTGTACGGGCGAACGTCTATTGCGCCTTTCTTGTCAGGAAAGCTTTCCGACAACGCTGCGACGTCTGGCGGGTTGACGGCCAGATATTTTGCTTCGCCGCCAACGACAATTCGGTAAAGCCCCGAACGCAAGGGCACAAAAGCATTGTCGCCATTCGACAGATCAATGCCGGAAGCGGCGAGCAGCCGGGGAGCCGCAAACAAGATTTCATCGCCGTCAGGTCCGTATAGTTTTGTATCGGGGCGGATGTAGCCCTGTTCAACAGGACAGGGCGCACCCGCAATGCATGCTGATGCGGGCGCGACGTCGATGTTCAAAGCGCGCATCAGATTGGAGATGAAGATCGGAAACCCGACCAGATCGGCCCAGTTGCTTTGCTCGAGCGAGAACGAAACCCGCACCTCGCGACCGAACTCACCTTTTCGCTCCTGTACAAGGGGCGTATCGCCTGCGCTCAATAGAGTCTTTGCGCCCGGCATGGGCTTGAATATCGCCGCTGTCCGGATTTTCAGAAGCTCCCATGCAACATCTGAAGATAGCGCATTCGCCCTGTCCCACGCGGTTGGCTGAATATCGTCTCGTCGCTGCGGCGATGGCTCGGCTTGAAGACGGGCTGCGCCGAGCCACAAGGTGCTGACGCCCGGATGACGGGGCATGACGACATTGTCGACTACCGCCAGATCAAATTGCGTCATGTCGGCGGGCATGGAACTAACCCGCGTAAGTTCGACATCGCCGACCGCCTGAAGCGCCCGACTGAGCGATGAATTTTCTGCGCCCATGATCGCGACGCGGATCTGTCTGCCGGGCTCGCGCAGAACCAGAAAGGACGATTGCGCCCCGGCCAATCCGCCCATCGGGCGCGCCTCCAGAATGCCTGGGCCGGGAAGCTCGACATCGATGGTAAATACGCCGGAGGTGACCGTCTCGGGAATAGCCCATGGCAAGAAAGTTGCTGCGCCTGAAGGGCGAAACAGAATTTCAACCGGTCTGCCGGCAGGTCCAGCCGCAAGCGCGCCCGTGATGCGCCAACGACCCGCAGCTTTGGAGCCCATCGGGGCTGCGGCGAATCCCGCAAGCCTTTCCGACTGAGCTTGTTCGACGCCGCTGGCGACCGCTTTCACCTTCATACCGGCTACGAACGGGGCGATCGACGCAGGCAAAGCGCTGTCGGTGAATGCGAATAGCTGCGTGGATTCAGTTTGATTCCGAACAGCGCCAATCAGGCGTCCTACACGCGGCCAATCGGGCGCGGCTTCTTCGGGGCTTGTTGTTGCGAGCAGACGCTCCAGCCCGCGCGAAGACGAGAGGCGGGCAGCGAGGAAATGCGGCTCGGCAGAAGCCACGATGACGGAAATGCGCCGATGCGCTGCAGGTGGTTCGATCACAAGCTCGCTGGCGATTTGCTCAAGCGCAACAGCCAGTGCCTTGTGGCCCTGCGCGCCCGCTCCGCGCTGGGCATCAATGACGAAAATCCTGTGAGAGGCTCCAGCTTCCGGCTCGAACGACGGTTCGGCCAGCGCTAAAGTCAGGAGACTAACTGCCAAGAGCTGCAGCGCTAGCGGCAGACTGGAGCGTGGTAACTGAAGACGTCGTCTTGGAGCGGCGCCCGATGGCAGATGCCGCCAGAGTTGCACGCTCGGCAGAATAATCGTCTTGCGACGGCGAATGTGAAGCGCCAGCACCAGCGGGATCAGCGCAGCAAGCAACAGCCATGCAGGATGCAGAAATGTCACCTTGCGGTCCGCCCCGAACAGACGCCGGCGCAATCCGCGCTCGCGTCACTTTGTCCGAAATAGCGGCGACCGAGGTCGCGACGATCCAACGGGATCGCCTCGCGCGCAACCGTTGTTTCGGTGCGCGCCAGCCGGTCAGACGCGCTCAAGGGCGCATCAGGTCGGGACGCTGTGCGCTCGCGCGCTTCCGGCAAGACTTCCATGCGGATTGTGCGGCCCGTGTTTCGTTCGCTTGCCGGCAGTGCCAGTTCGTCGGTCGCGCGCTGAGCCGCAATCTCCAAAGCCTCCGCGCCGAGAGGCTGGGCACCTTCGCCGGCGAGATTTCCGCCCTTTCCGGCTTCCTGTGCTCCTCCAACTGGTTGTCCTGCTCCGGGAGGGGTCAGGCGTTGTCGTTCCGCGATCTGGCGCTCTCGATCGAGACGAACCTGATCGGCAGGCGACAACTGATAATCGCCATCAGCGAATTCATTCTCCGCCGCATTGTCCATTGTGGCGTCGGCCTGTCCGGGGGCTGTGGCTGTCTGAGGCGACGATTTGCGATTACTCGGCGCAATCTGCTCCGAAGCAGCGCCGACCTTTGATGATGTCTCTCCTGATGCGGCGACCGGATCCTGCTTGGCATCTGGCGGAAAGACTCCGGTGCGGGCGATTTGTTGCAGTGTCTCGCGAATTTTCGGGGGGCTGACATTTGCGCCGCCAGCCCATTGGGGTGCCTGGTCGCCATAGGCGTGCGATGCATGATCGAGCAGGGACGCGAGTTGCGCCGCCGCATCGTCGGGTTTGCGCGATCCGACTGCCAATTCGGACGCGAGGGCCGACAGCGAACGCGCAACGGCGGCCAGATAAGGATCCTTACGGTCGGCTGCATCAGCCGCGATGAGACTGGTGATTTTTTCGACATGAGCAGCGGTGGGCTCGGCCTCTGAAGCAGAAGTGAGCTTCATCTGCCCCGGACGCAGGCCTTTCTGGTCTTGGGCAAAGTACGAGGCAAGACCGGCGACTAAAAGTGACATGGCGAGTGAAAAAGCGAGCGCCCGCATCCTTTGTGGCGCGAGTGGAGCAAATTTCTCGATATCGACCTGTGAGGCATGACGCGCTGCATCGTTCATCAACGCCTTCGATACCAGGCTTTCTGGCCTTTCGGCGCACCCGGACGTGGCAAGTTCGAGCGCTGTGCTTAAACGTTCTGCGAAGCCAAATTGCTTGTCGGCTGCTCGCGCAATCTCCGGCAGTTGAGGCGTTCCGCGCGCGGCGACCAGAAGGCCCGCAACCGACGCGAACATCCAGAAGATCGGGGTCAGCCAGCCCGCCGGAACGGATTCGCCTGTGACGAGAGACAGGGTAATAAGGCACCCGTATAAGAGGGCCGCGAAAACCAGACTGACAACGAGCGCGGTCGTCGCCCGGCGCATCTGATGGCGGCGGCGAGCTGTTTCGAGTTTGCGTATCATTGCCGCAAGCGGCTCGTCCAAAATTTGCTTTTGCATTGCGTCCCGACAGATCAGCGAATTTCGTCGGCGATGATCATGCTGTCAACGGGCGGGACCTCGCGGGGGCGATTGCCTCGTGGGTCGGGCTTCTTTACGCTGTCTAAACGGGTTCGGGATGAACCCGGGAATCGAATTCCGGGGCAAATCGCTTGTACGATCTGACGCTTCAACAAGTGGTCATCCGCACAGGCGCGCTGCTGCTGATTGTGGCGGTGCACGGCTATGCGCTGGCTGGATGCGCGAAGCTGCTGGGCGATCCCGGTCCGCAGCACGACGGGCGCCTGAAGCCGAGCCCATTCGTTCATGTGGATTTGACCGGTCTTGTATCCGGAATCATCTTTCAGCTTGGATGGGGCCGCCAGATCGACATCGACCCGTTGCGGCTCCGCGTCGGACGCGCAGGCCTTGTACTTTGCTGGATTGCTAGCCTGCTGGCGGTGCTGCTTTTTGCATGGGCGCTGCAATTCTTGCAGACTCCAGCGCAGAGCTTTCTGGGTAATGTCGGCGCACAGGACGCTCAGGTCTTCCTCACTGAAACTGGCCGGCTCGCAGTGTGGTTTGCGCTATTCAACCTGCTTCCCATTCCGCCACTTGCCGGCGCGATGTTGTTGGGGGCGATTGATCCGGGGCTGATTGCGACAGTCCGGAAGTCCTACTTCGTGGGCGTCGCCGTTCTGGTCATTCTGGCGTTCACCGGTGTGGCGGCGAAGTTATTTCAACCCCTCTACGCCACGCTCACACGCGTTTTCAACATTCACTGATCGGGACAAGCGCAAACGAGACACCGAGCAGGCGAAATCCTGTTCTGAGAAATCGCGCTCTCAGACGGCTTCGGACACGTTAGGTGTATTCGAGGAAGCAGCCGGAAAGCAGCCCCGCCCTGCAATTACAAACTTCATTTTGAAAATTTTTTCCAGCCGCCTTCACGCTCGTCGGCTGTTGGTTTGACGAGTCAACAAACGCATGCGGCCATGTGGCTTTCGACTTCTTCGAGAACACTTCCGAAAACATGGATGCGTCCGTCGCCAGTTAGAGCAGATGAGACATTGTCGGCGTGCCTGTTTTTCGCCTAGAGTTGGGCAAACAGGGAGGATTGAATGCGCGTCGTATTCGCCAGCAAGATTGCTCGCAAGCCGATCATCGATCACATGAAGCAGGTGAAGGGGATCGAGTTCGTCGCGCTCAACGATCTGGCCGATATGCCGCCGCATGTGCAGGACGCCGACGTGCTGGTGATTCAGGATCCGCGCGGCGCCGACGGACGCAACATCGCTGCCGAATTGAAGAAGCCGGGCTGTAAGGTGAAATGGGTGCAGATCGTCTCCGCCGGCTTCGAGGGGCTGACGGCCCATGCGCCGCCGGCTCATATCCAGATCACCAATCAGGGCGGCGCGGTTGCGCCGGTGGTGGCCGAACATGCGATGGCGAGTATTCTTGCCATGGCGCGGCAAATACCAGCCATCTGCAGGAATTCGGCCCGCCATGCGTGGGAAAAGGATTTTGCGATTCCGGTGATGTCGGTCGAACGCAAGACGCTCGTCATTGTTGGCCACGGCAATATCGGACGACATCTGGCGCGCCGCGCCAAGGCTTTCGACATGCGCGTGCTGGCCGTTTCGCGCTCGAAGATCGACGATCCGAATGTGGACGAAGCTTTCGGGCTAGCCGACCTGCACAAGGCGCTGGCGCTGGCGGACGCTGTGGCGGTCTGCATTGCGCTGTCGGCCTCAACGCGCGGGATTTTCGGCGCTGCCGAGTTTGCGGCCTGCAAGAAGGGCGCAATGTTCACCAATGTCTCGCGCGGTGAGACTGTTGATCAGACAGCCCTGAAGGCGGCGCTCGAAAACGGACAGATCGGCTTTGCGTTCATAGACGTCACGACGCCCGAGCCACTGCCGTCGGAAGATCCGTTGTGGAGCGCGCCGAACATCGTGATCGGCCCGCACACGGCCGGCGCAGGCAGCCTGCATACTGGCGACCGCGTGGGGGCCATGGTGGCGGAGAACGTGCGGCGCTTTGTGGCGGGTGAACCGCTGCTGCATCTCATCAAGATCTGACGCGGCGGAGCGGTCGACATGAAGATCGTCAAGATCGAAGACTTTCACGTCAGCGGCGGATGGGACGCATGGTCGTTCCTGAAAATCACCACGGATGAAGGGCTGGTGGGCTGGTCGGAATATAACGAGGCGCGTGGACGGCGCGGGCTGACGCCCATCGTGCGCGGCCTCGGCGATCTGGTGATCGGCGAAGATCCCCGCAATGTCGGCAAGATCGGCGCATTTCTCTACAATCTCACCAAATCTACGGCGGGCGGATTGCAGGCTTTGGCCATCGGGGCCATCGAGAATGCTTGTCTCGACATCAAGGCGAAGGCGCTCGGCATTCCGGTTTACGAATTGTTCGGCGGAGCGCTGCGCACGAAGCTGCCGACCTACTGGTCGCATTGCGGCATGTTCCGCGCCCGTTTCCCTGACTTGTTCGAAAAGGTGATCGGCAAGCCTGCCGTGCGGTCGCTCGACGACATCAAGGCGCTCGGCCGCGAAGTTGCGGAGGGCGGCTTTGTCGGACTCAAGACCAATCTGCTGCAACTCGATCCGGCAGTGCTCAAGGGCGGTCTGCCA
>CANJWR010000090.1 GCA_947478455.1 Beijerinckiaceae bacterium
ATTGAAAGGCGAAAATCAATTGCCGAAAGTCATCAACGGTGTAAAGTTTAGAGACGGAATCGAAGTCGCGCCAGAGATCAAATTCGCCGCTTGATTCACGCCGTCACCTAAATTCAACCATAGCTCCACGCTTTGATCAACCGAAGGGGCATGTCCAGACTTCCTGGCGCCGACTGCCGGCCGCCGCAAGGTGACGTCCTTGCAAAAGCTTGGCCGGACTGGCTCCTGCAGTCAAGTCTGATGCGCAATCCTGAAAGTTCCGAACCGGATTTGCTCCGCGGGTGGCCATAAGTAGCAGACATCAGGGCGAATGACGTTCCTGCACTTGTACCGGGCGGACAATTAGGCGAGTGTCGCTGCCCCGGAGCGAACGATTCAATGGTCATGAGCGGTCTTCCGACCCAGGTTGCCCAAGGCGGAGATGCGGAACTGGCCGACGCCCTCGGCCGGATTGCGCTGCGGGCGGCTGCTGTGGTGATGCGGGCCTATGACGCCCATGTGCCGGTGCGGCTCAAATCCGACGCCAGCCCGGTCTGCGAGGCGGACGAGAGTTCCGAAGCCATCATTCTGGATTCGCTTGCACATCTGTTTCCGGCGATCCCTGTCGTGGCGGAGGAAGCGGTGTCGCGCGGCATCGCGCCCGAGATTGGCCGAGAGTTTTTTCTCGTCGACCCGCTCGACGGCACGCGCGAATTCGCGGCCCGAAACGGCGAATTCACAGTCAATATCGCGCTGATCCGCGACGGAGCGCCGGTCTGCGGGGCTGTCTGCGCCCCGGTCGCCCAAAGGCTCTGGCTGGCGACCCCCGACCGGGCGACTTTCTGTATCGCCAAGCCGGGCGAGGACCTGCCGCGCGCCTCGAAACGCTCCCACGTGAGGGGGCGCAGCGCGCACCCGAACGATCTGGCCGCCTTCGTCAGCCGTTCGAACCTCGATCCGACCACTGAAGCCTGGCTGGCCAAGCGGAGCGTGCGACATCGGACGCCGGTGGGCTCCTCGATCAAGTTCTGCCTTCTGGCGTCAGGCGAGGCCGATCTCTATCCTCGTTTCGGGCCGACGATGGAATGGGACACAGCGGCGGGCGATGCGGTTTTGCGCGCGGCTGGCGGTTTCGTGCTCGACGAGACCGGGCAATTGATGCGTTACGGCAAGGTCGAGCAGAGTTTCCGCAATCCGGGCTTTGTGGCCTGGGCCGATCAGGAAGCCGCCCGGCAACTGGGCTGATCAGAGCCCCCGATACATCACGCAGGCGTCTACATAGCCAAGCGCCGGATGCCGGAAGGCTTCTGGTAGTCTGCACAGGATTTCGAAGCCGAGACTTTGCCAGAGCCGAACCGCGCGCTCGTTGGTGCTGACCACGCAATTGAACTGCATCGCGCGAAAGCCGGATGCGCGGGCCAGATCCATGGAATGTTCGCACATGGCGCGCGCGACGCCGCGGCCCGTTGAACCGGACGCCGTCATGTATCCGCAATTGGCCACATGAGCGCCGCCGCCCTGCTGATTGGCGCGCAGATAATAAGTTCCGACGATATCTTCACCGGCCTTCGCCACGAACGTTCGATGGGCGGGCGCGCACCAGTAGGCCAGAACCGCATCCCGGCTCATGTCGCGCGGCAGCGCATACGTCTCGCCTGCCCGGATGACGGGTTCCAGAATGGCCCAGACGCCGCCGACATCTGACGGAGTTACGGGGCGAACGAGCAAATCGCTCACAGCGTCGAGAGCCGCCTATTTCTTCACGTAAGGACCGAGTTCCTTGACGACTGTTTCGGCGATGGTCGGATCGTAAACCTGCTCGACCTCGATCTTGCTGGTCACGTCGCCGGTTTCTTTAAAGAAGGCGAGGTCCTTCTTCAGGCTGTCGACGTTCATCTTGCCGTCCGGATGCGCGCCATGCATGACCATGTTACGCAGCACCGCCGGGTCCTTGATGACCGTATATTTGGCGAGGATCGCCACGAGATCGTCGCCGCCCCTGCCCTGCAGCTTTCCGCCGACGAGCGCGTCGTTGAAATCACGCACGGCCAGCAGATAGGCCTTCATAAAGCGCATAGCGACGTCCTTGCGCTTTTCGATGAACTCGCCGCCGTAAAGGATCGTGGCCGTCTGGGCGTTCGGGTAAAATGTATCGTTGCCCATCAGCACGACCGCCGCGCCGAGCTTCACGATGTTAGTGGTCGTGGGTTCGGTAGTAATCGACCCGTCGATGGCGCCGTTCGCAAGAGCCGGACCGTGCTGCGGGAAGCCGAGATAGACCTTCTCGACATCATCGTATTTAAGACCGACGCTCTTCATGGCCTCGTTGAGAACCGAGGCGTCGCTGCCGCCAGCACCGGTGATGGCGATCTTGCGACCTTTCAGGTCCGCGAGCGTTTTTACTTGCCCGCTGTCGACGAGCGCCTTGCGGACCATGAAAGACTGGAATGGCGCACCCTTCACGTTGGTGGCCTTATCAGCCACCATCTTGATACGGATGCCGCGATCCACGGCATTATAGAGACCGGCAGACGCCGCGCCGCCGCCGACATCGAGTTGGCCTGCGCCGAGCGGCGCCACCATTTTCGCCCCGGTGTCGAATTCGACGAAGCTCGCCTCGATCCCGGCGTTTTTGAAATAGCCCTTTGCCTCGGCAATGAAGAGACCGCCGTCGCTGACGGCGTTGACGATGCCGATCGTGACCTTGTCGGCGGCGAACGCCGGCAGAGCCAGTGTGAGAGCCGCAATCGCAACCGCATTGCGCAACATCGTCAGCATGGAAGTCTCCTGATCTATCGAGGCCGTTAGTTGATCTTACTTGTCGGTCTTGGAGAAGCCGGGCCCCATGTTCCAGTCCATAGGATAATAGGGACGGCCCAATTCGCGGCACCAGTTCTCCCAGCCGCGTTCCAGCGTGAAGCCCGCGCGGCCACCCGCATTGGCGGCGACTTCGCCGTCCGACATCGGCACAATGTCGCCGTCGCCGAGCTGGTAGGCCTTGAGCAGCATTTCGGCGTTGATCTCCATATAGATCGAGGTGAACACCACTTCGCGCAGCGACTTGCCGACGACGACGCTGCCATGGCCGCGCATCAGCGAGACGGTCCGCTTGCCGAGCGTACCGGCGAGATCGCGGCCCATCTCGATGGAGGTGACCAGCAGATTGGTGGTGCCAAACTTGTGGGAAATGTCCCAAGTCGGAATGTCGGTGCCGATGGGGGCGCACATGTGCATGATCGGCAACATCTTGCGGCGCTTCTGCACCGTGAAGGGCACCACATTCGGGCTGTGGTTGTGAACGACGGCCATTACGTCCGGGCGGGATTCGTAAACTGCGCCGTGGATGAAGCGCTCCGAATAGGGCTTGCCGGGCTCGTGGCCGACCGTCTTGCCCTCATGGGTGAATTCGGTGATGTCGCCGATTTCCACGCAGGCCGGGGCGCGGGCGCGCGACAGCAGGAAATGGTTGGGGGTTTCCGGGTGGCGGATCGACACATGGCCGAAGGAATCCACCACGTGATATTTCGCCAGGATATGGTTGGCGGTAACGAGATCGTCCTTGATCTGGCTGATATCCGGCATTCTGGAGCCCCCTGTTCGATGCGGTTTTGGCTGCGATGGCGGCCTTCTAGCATATTTGGACGCTGTGAAACCCCGAAAAAGGCAAAAGCCCTGCCAAAAAGCAATCAGCCCGCAGCATCTGAACTGATGCTGCGGGCTGAGATTTTAGATAGTCCGCCCCTGACTAGGGCAAGGCGAACACATAGACGGCGCTGTGTCCGCGGACAGCCGGCGGCATGGATTTGGTCGTGAGGGCTAGCGGACCTGCCGTCACCGACTGCCCCTCGCCTGTAAAGACCATCACATATTGTTTGCCGTTGACCGCATAGGTGACCGTACTGTTCACGATCATGCCGCCGACAATGCCCTCCCACAAAACCTTGCCGTCATCAGCGTCAAGCGCCCGCAGACGACGGTTGAGATCGCCGAAGAACATCAAGTCTCCACCCGTGACCAACGCCGAACCATTGGTTGGCTGCGCCTGCTGGTAGATGACCTTCAGTTCGCCTGTTGCTGCATTGATCTTCGCAACGCCCATGTATTTGTTGGGATCGATGCCGGGCCGCATGACGCCGGTTCGAACGCCGAAGCCGGTCCGGGTCGAGGTCTTGGCCTCCATCGACAGACACTGGTCATGGAAAGGCACATAGACCGAGTTGTTTCCGGGATGGTAGGCGATCTGCCAAAGTCCGCGCGTATTGTGATAGCAGCCGACGATCTTGTCGCCATCCTTTTTGAACA
This sequence comes from Beijerinckiaceae bacterium, assembly GCA_947478455.1. Taxonomy (GTDB): domain Bacteria; phylum Pseudomonadota; class Alphaproteobacteria; order Rhizobiales; family Beijerinckiaceae; genus Terripilifer. The sequence continues at coordinate 4,282 of CANJWR010000090.1, forward strand.
CCTTGTCAGGATTGACTCCGGTCTGGCCGGTTTTTTCGTCCATCCAGTTCATGTTGAGATTAGGATCGTCATACGGGAATGGCCGGGACCAGAGAAACTGGCCATTGTCTTGCGCAACGGCAAACATGCCGCCGCCTTCGGCAACAGTAATGATGACATCACGCTCCTGCTCGCCCGAAGCTGCCGGATGGATCCATTTGACGTGCTGGGAACTTGGCGTCACGCGAGTGCGGATGAGCAGGCGTTCATGATTGTGGTCAGCGTCCCAGTCATCGCCCGGAAGTTCCTGGTAGTACCAGACGAGTTTCCCGGTCTCGACATTCAACGCGACAGTTGAGTTGCTGTAGAGTTCAGATGGTGATTTCAGCGAGACCGCATCGAATGCGCCGTGGCGCTTCAGCCGCGTGTAGGGATTTGGATTGGCGACACCCCAGTAAACGACCTTGCGCACGGGATCATATGAACCTGGCAGGCCCCACGGGCCAACCGCCCGTTCATCAACCGGCAACTTTCCCCAGGTATCGCCGCCAAGTTCGGCGTCAGCTGCCGTGACAAAAAACTTCCAGACTTCCTTGCCGGTCTTTGCGTCATGGGCCGCAATGAAGCAGAATTCGCGCTTGCCCTGTTCGCATGTGCGGTTCGAAATAATTTTTCCGTCGGCGACCAACAAGCCCCCGGCGGTCATTTGACCGTTGTCGACTTTTGTTTCCCAACGGATCTTTCCAGTCTGTGCGTCAAGCGCGAGAAGGAAACCATCCGGCGCGCCGAAATAGATCATGTCTTCATAAATGCCGAGATTTTTGGCTCGCGCGAGCGTCGGCTTCAGATCACGCGGATAGTCGCGCTGGTATTCCCAGATTAAATCGCCGGTTGCAGCATTGAGCGCCTGAATGCTGGCGCCAGGCGCCATCACATACATGACTCCGCGATAAATGATTGGCGTGGATTCCTGTGTGCCGGTCGGCAGCCCGCGCGACCAGGCCATACGCATCTGCCCGACATTGCTCTTGTTGATCTGGTTAAGCGGGCTATAGCGATGCTGATTGTATGTGCGGCTGATGTGAATCCAGTCCGACGGATCAGGATTTGCCAGAACGGAGTCGGTAGCAGGCGCAAACGGCGCTGTCTGAGCGAATGCTCCGACTGCCAAAGTTGCACTCATCAATGATGCCGCAAAATAGAATGGTGTCTTTTTCATTTTGACCTCCCCTGACGCCACTGCTGTCTCATCCTGTATAGACGGCAGCAATTTTGGTCATTGGAAGGTTAGCCCTTGAACCCGTTCACGGCAAGACAATCATCAAGCTTCGACTTCGTTCTTGATGCAAGGCTCAAAATGGCCGAAGATGCCGCATAATAATTTTACGAACCCGGGGGGCGTAACCATGTCTAGACTTTGCGCAATTGTGAGTCTGGCATTCTTAATTTGCGCAACAGGCGCAGCGCTTGCGCAGGATGCCAATTTGGTGTCCGCTGGCGCTGAAATCTATCAGGATAAGTGTTCAGAATGCCATGGCCAGCGCATGGTTGCGACGGGAGCAGGCGCAGATTTGCGCGAGTTGCGCGCTGAAGACAGAGCCAAATTCGACAAGACAGTTGAAGAGGGACGAGGACAAATGCCGTCATGGGACGGCCAGTTCACGTCCGACGAACTAAACCAGATCTGGGCGTACATTCGTTCGCGCGCCTACCAATAGAGCCATAGAGGTTTTCGTGCCAACCATCCAGCGCAACGACGCGAGCATCTACTACGAAACATCCGGTACCGGACCCGCCCTGCTGATGCTGCATGCGCTGCCGTTCGATCACACACTGTATCGCTACCAGATCGCGCATTTCTCGACATGGTTCAAAGTGATCGCGATGGACCTGCGTGGCTTCGGGCGCAGTTCCTCTCCGCCGGTGAAATATGGACTGAACGACATTTGCGACGACGCTCTGGCGGTTTGCCGCGCCGAGAACGTCGATCAGGCCATCGTATTGGGAACCAGCATCGGCTCGAAGGCTGTGATGCTGCTGGGGCTCGACCATCCGGACTTCTGCCGCGCGGTGATTGCGGTCGGGGCCGGCAACAAGCCATCCGCCCATCATCCCAGCCATATCGAGGGCTACATGATCGGGCGCGATCATTTTCACCCGACCCATCTGCGCAACGTCGTCAGCAAGGCGTTTGCGGATTCCCCGCTCGGTGCGCATTTGCTGGGGACAATGCTGGAGCGTGCGCGCGTGCTGGGCATGACCGGCGAAGGTATGGCGCGCACGGTGGCCGCCGCGCATGACCGCGATCTTCGCCCTCGCCTGCCCGACCTCAAGCCGCCGCTGCTGGTGCTAAACGGCGAGTTCGACAATTCCTTGTCGGGGGGAACCGAAACCGTCTCGCTGGTTCCGGGCGCCCGCCATCGCATTCTGAAAGGCTCCGGCCATGCCTGCTGCCTCGAAGATCCGCAGACCTTCGATGCGCATGTGCTGGAATTTCTGAACGACAACGGCCTGCTGCCTGCAGGCCGTTGACTGCTGCCTAGAATAACCCGAGCTTTTCCATCAGCGGAAACACGCGGCGCGGATTGTTGTGATAAATATCGAGCCGCTGTTCGTCGGACAAAAAGTCGAACTTGTTGATCGTCGCCACAACGTCGTCCGACGGTCTGCCGGTGAACGGATTCTGCTGCGCCGATCCCGAGCCCGGCACCTCGCTGCCGAACACCATCTGGGCCGGGCCGCGCTGATGGATAGCCGCTCCGAGGAACCACGGATCGTAGGCGCAGGTATCGAAGTACAGATTGTTGCGCAGATCGGGCTTCGGCTTTTTCGCACGACGTACACGGCCTGTGCCGACCTGCCCGCCTGACTCCTGCCCGCTGTTGCCGATCTTGTTGCCGGCGGCATCTGCCGGCAAGCAGCCGTCATAGACGTCTCCCATCGCTTGCAGCCGACGTAGCGCGCCGCCACAATGGCAGATGACGATGCGCAGTTTCGGGAAGCGTTCGAACACTGATCCCTGCTCCAGCAGCAGCGTCGCAAGGGTTTCTTCCGTCAGGTTGTTGTACTGATAGGAATGCGGCAAACGCTCGATGCGCGGATCCTTGCTGACCGACGGATGCACAATCAGTGTCGCGTCGAGTTCCTGCGCCTTCTCGTAAATCGGGAACCATGCCTCGTCGTCGAGCCCCGGAGACTGGCGATCACCGGCCGGATCAGGATTGAGGGTTGCGCCGACGAAGCCGAGTTCCTTCACGGCGTATTCGAGTTCAGCCACGCATTTCTTCATGTTTAGGCCGGCTGTCTGTGGCAACTGAGCAATGCCCACAAAGCGCTTCACCTTGCTGCATTGCAGGGCAATCGTATCGTTGGTGGTGCGCGCCCATTTTTCCTGAATGAAGGGCCGCTCCCAGTGCATCATTGCCACGGGACGCGGCGAGATGAGCTGGATGTCGATGTTGCGCTCGTCGAGCATTTGCAGATGACGATCGATGGCTTCCTGCATCGGACCATCGGGAATTTTCAGATCGTCGCCGACCGGATTGCGCAGCGTGACGAGATTGGCCGCGTATCCGCGGAAATGCACCGGCGTAGAGATGTGGCCGTGGGTGCAGATGACCTGCTTGCCGTTGAACATGTGTTTCTTCCCTGTCGATTTTGATGATTACTTGCCGAGGATTTCTTCAAGCTGCTTCTCGATGACCGTGCGGCGCTGCATCCACCAGTCCTCGCGATATTGTTCGAGATATTTCTGCCCCGCCTTTGGCTTCACATAGTCGGGCACAGTGGCGATCTCAACATCGGCGCGGTTGCTGGGCGTGCGCCAGGTGGTTGAGAAAGCCTCCTGCCCCGGCTTGCTGGCGTACCAGTTGAAAAACACGATGGCCGCGTTGGGGTGCGGGGCTTTTTTAGCAATCGTCAGGACCGCGCTGCCGCCCAGCAGGGTGCCGGGGCCGTCTTCCATCGGGGTCACGACGACATTCTTCATGCCGTTGTTGCGGAAATATTCCACATCGGGCGGCACTACGCCCAACGCAATCGGATGCGAGCCTCGCGCCAGCCACTCGACGGCCTGACGACCATCGCGAGCCAATACCATCTGCTGATCGGTGTAGAGCTTCTTGAAGAACTCGATGCCCTTTGTCTCGATGATATAGGCTGCGGCTGCGCCGCCCGCGCCCTCCCGCGGATCAAAGGCAACGATCTTGCCCTTGTACTGCGGCTTCAGCATATCTTCCCAGACCCGGATGTCGCCGGGCTTGATCACGTTCGTGTTGAGCACCGGCCAGCCGTGCACATATTCACCGCCGATGAACAGGTAGGTGTTGCCCTTATCGCCCCATTGCATCTTGCCGTTGATCCAGTTCTTCGGATCTTTCACGCCGGGGAGAAGAATGTTCTCGCTGAGTGACATGAGATAGCCGGGGGCAATCATGTCGACGGCGGTTTCGCCGCCGAGGATCGCATCGCTCAACACATTGCCTGAGGCGACTTCGCGGCGAAAGCGGGATTGCAATTCACGCGTCTGCCCGCCGAGAAAATCCATGCTGAGGCCGGTGTCGCGCTTGAAGCCTTCGGCAAAGGGCTTGCCGAGATCTGGCCGACCCAGCACCACGACAGGGCCTTCCTTTCTGGCGGCTTCGAGAACCTTCTGCCAGGCCTCGCCGCCGCCATCGTCCCAGCCCGCCGCAAGCGTGCTGCCGGCCAGCGTAACGCTCGCAACTGCGCCCGCGAACGCGCCGATCCATTTCGATGTTCTGTGCATGATGGTCATGGCTGTCTCCAATGGGGCGTCAAACCTTGAGAGCGTGGAAGTCCTGTGTCTGAACAATTTCGGCGCAGTATTTTTTGGGGTCCTGTTCCTTGTCGATCATCACGGCGAGGACGACGAGATCGTTAAAGACATTCTCGTTCTCGCTGCGGATGACGCCGGGAGCCTCCTTGCCGTTCTGGACGTCCCTGATGGCGTTAAGCAGCATGCGACGCGCCTGCACGATGGCGACATCGCTCGCGCCCAGATGTTCGCGCGTACGGTCATGGATCGGCCCGGGTGTCTCGACCGCAAACAGATCGTGCGACGGGAAGTAGATGCCCATTCCGGAGAATGTATTCCTCTTCATTTCGGCGCGGTTCTGCAGGTAACGATTTTCGCGCGTGCGCTCGGGGCGATAGCCGGGGCCCATCTCGGTATTGACCTTGGTGTTCAAACGGTCGCGGTCGACGCCTTCGTTCGAGTCATAATAGAAATCGTAACGCCAGTGGCTTTCGTCGTCGATCGGCACATGCCAATGCACCGAATAACTGGTAGGACCGGAGCGTCCGCCGTCGCCTGCGAAAAATCCCATGTTCGGCAGCACAAAATTGGTGAGGCGCAGATATTTTTTGTCGCCTGCGTCGCGCTGCGCATAGATCCGCAGGCCGAAGCGTGTGCGTTCTGTGTCGATCTTCGGGCGTGTCTGCTTGCCCATCACGGATTGCATTTCGAGATAAACACCCTTGCGGCCATCGCCGCCGGGGTTGAGCGCGTGCAGGAACGACAGATGGGCGGGATCGAAATTGCCTTCGTTCGCCTGCAGTTGGTTGCAGGCATGGAAGACCTTGGTGGTGAATACGTTATTTTCCGTCGCGCCCAGAAAATGGAATTTCGGCACGAGTGGCGGCTCGCCCGGCCCCATATAGGTAAGAATGACGCCGCCCATTTCGTGACATGGATAGGCGGTGTGTTTCACCTCGTTCTTGTAGGTGCTGCCTTCCGGTTCAGCCGGCTGATCGAGGCAGTGGCCCTGCCTGTCGAACAGCCAGCCGTGATACAGACACCTTATGCCTTCGGGTTCCAGGCGGCCGTAAGAAAGATCGGCGCAGCGATGCGGGCACAGCAGGCCGATGAGGCCCGGCTTGCCGGTTCCGTCGCGAAACAGCACCAGATCCTCGCCGAGGATTTTCACCTGCAACGGCGCATCCTTCAGTTCTTCCGTCAGCGCGACCGGCTGCCAGTAACGCCGCATCAATTCGCCGCCCGGTGTGCCCGGACCGGAGCGTGTCAGAAGGTCGTTTTCTTCGCGGGTCGTCATGGCGGCTCTCCTGAGACGTCTCGAAAATTCTGCTAGATTCCGTTGCGGTGGCCAAGCCGGAAGGCGATTGCTGTGACGCCCAGCGCGATGACCGCGATGATGACGCCCACCACGGCCGCCGATTCAAATCGTCCCGAACTGGCAAAGTCGAACATCAACAGTGACAATGTGCGGGTGCCCGGCGCGGCGATCAGAACCACTGTGCTGATGTCGCGCACTGTACTGGCAAAGACGAGCAGGAACACAGACACAAGCGTCGGGGCGATCAACGGCAGGGTTACGCGCCGGAACGTCTGGAGGAAACCGGCGCCAGACATTTTGGCCGCTTCTTCCAACTCATGGGAAGTCTGCGCGATGGCAGTGCGGATCATCTGCACGCCAATCGGCAGTTCCTTGATGAGCAGCGCCAAAATGAGCGGCGTCAGCGTGCCGTAGAGTTTGCTGAGGCCTGGTACGTTCAGCAACAGGCTGAGCAGCGTGACGCCGAGCACGAGGCCCGGAATGGCCCACGGCAGCCAGACCAGAAAGCTCACAATGTCGCGCGACCACAAGCGCGAACGCACAATCACCCACGACAGTAGCGCAAATGCCAGAATGCCGATCAGCCCGACCGTCACGCCGAGGCTGATGGAATTGAACACTGCGCGCATGAAGCGGTCGTCGGACATGACCTCGCGCCAGTGCGAGATCGTCCACGGATCGTCAATGAAGAAAAAGCCGAAGAGCTTGTTGAGCGACCCGGAAATCAGGACGCCGAGCGGCAGGAAGATGCTGAAAAGGACATAGACAATCAGCACAACGCTGACGAGCGGCGCCCAGGCGCGCTTGCGCGACTGGATGCGCTGGCCCTTGCCGGTGATGGTGGCGCGATTGCCGGCGCGACGCAGATAGATCTGGTAGAACGTCGACAGGACGAACAGGATCGCCAGAAACAATGTGCTGAGCGCAAGGGCCTGCGGGAATAGCGGCGGTTCGCGGCTCAACATTTCAAAAATGCGCGTGGCGTAAACAAAGATATTGGCCGGCACGCCGAGCAATTGCTCGACTTCGAATGTTTCGAGACTACGAATAAGCCCGGCAATAAAGGCCGTCAGGATGGCCGGAGCCAACAGCGGCAGCGTCACGCGGCGCAAGGACGTGAGCGTGCTGGCACCCGACATTTCGGCGGCTTCCTCGTAGGCCGCGTCGAGCTGGCGGAAGGCCGGCGCGAGAAGGATCACCATGATGGGAATCGTCGTGAGGCTCAAATGCACCCACATGATGCCGGGGATCGAATAGATCGAGAAAAGGGGCTCGGTGACGAACGGCAGCTTCTGCACCAGGACATTCAGCAGGCCGTAGTTCTTGTCGAGCAGCAGAACCCAGCCCATCATCATCGGCACGCCGGGCAGAAAGAACCCGAACAGCAGCGACAATTCAATAAAGCGGCGGCCCGGAATGTCGACCCGGATCAGCAGCCACGAAATGCCGAGCGCGACCAGAATCGCAATCGGCACGCGCGTCGACAGGATGAACGAATAGATAATCGAGTTCCAGGTGCGCTGGCTGCCGACGATATCGCGCCAGCCGTCGAGGCCGAACTTGAACGGCGCGCCGAGCGGCGACACGTCGAAGCTCTCGATCACAACATAGACGACAGGCGCGAGCGTCAAAAACGCAATCAGGACCAGAAGCAGAAGTCCCGACAACCAGCCGAAACGCGCCTCGGCAGTGCGCGAGGTACCCGGAACCCGCGCCGAACTCGCCGCTTCATTCATCGGACAAGATGTCCGATTGTCGACTTCTGCCTGTACTGTCCGGTCTTCATTATTTGCCGTTTTCCTGAAGGATCGTGACAATGCGGCTCTGGTATTCCTGAATTTCCTCGTTCTGCGAGCCGATATAGGAAGACAGAGCCTTGGGGTCGACTTCCAGATCGGGATCGTGCGCCTTCACGTCGGTGCGGCGGCTATTGAGCTTCAACGCCAGCGTCAGCTTTTCCTGTGTATCCTGCTTCAGAAGCCAGTTGACGAAAAGCTTGGCGGCGTTGGGATGCGGCGCGCCTTTCATCAGCGTCAGCGCGCCAACGCCGGGCGTCCAGACCTTCAACTCTTTCATTTCCACATAGTCGTCGAGCTTCACGCCGCGTTGGCCGTATTCGAGAAATGTGGCCTTGGGGATGCCGAACGCAATCGGGTAACGGCCCGAGGCCAGCCAATCCATCTGTTGGCGCGGCTCCTTGGTGATGACCGGTTGCTGATCGACGAGTAGTTTGCGGGCGAAGTCTTCGCCATAGACTTGCAGGATCGCCGACAGCGCGTTGAGCGACGCGCCGCCGCGCGGGTCGGCCATCGAGATCTTGCCCTTGAATTTGGGCTGCAGCAGTCCTCTCACGGATTGATCTTCGGGCGTTGTGGCGAACTTGCGATTGTAAGATGCCGAGGCCGTTTCATAGGCGATGAAGGCGAAGAAATATTCCTTCTCCTTGTCGAGGTAGGAATTCTGGATGCCGCCGAGCCATTTCGTGGAATCGACGACTTCAGGAAGCATCAGCAGCGGCTTGATCGGATCAAGCGCGCCCGCCTTCTTGTATGCGTAGCCGGGCGCATCAAGACCGCCGACGCGCAGATCCCAGAGTATCTGCCCGACGTCACGTTCCTTTGAAAAGCGAGGCCAGAAATCGCGGCTCGCCATGGGGGTGACTTCGAGCTTGATGGCCGGATAGACCTTCTGGAACTCGAGCAATTGAACGCGCCAGTCGCGGCCCTGCGGGCCGGAAATGACCAGCGCCCCCTCCTTGTTGGCGGCGGCCACGAGCGCATCCCAGTCCGCGCCCTGCGCGCGCACCGGGCCGACATTCATCAGAACCGCGCCGAGAGCGCAGGCAAAAGCAAACATGCGCGACCCGAGCCGGGCCATGCTGGCACACATCATAGCTCCACTCCCTTTTGGCGCCATGCGGCCCAATCGGCGACACGGCGGCGGCGGAATTCGTTCAGACCGAAACAGGCGCCTTCTTTTGGACGCGCTGCTTCCAGAATTCCTTGTGGTCCATATCGGCGGGGATCACCTCCGACACAACCACAATATTCGAACAATCGTTCTCCGCCGGATCGCGGAAGACGTGGATGGGATCCTTGCCAGCCTGGACGGCGGCTATGCCGTTCAGCAGGGTGCGCCGCGCCGCCACGATGCAGACGTCGGTCGCGCCCAGATGTTCTTTCGTGCGATCGACAATCGCCCCCATGGTCTCGGTCGCGAAAGCGTCGTGAACCGGGAAGTAGTCGCCCATGCCGGTATAGTTAGAGGTCTTCATCAATTCGCGATCCTGCAGATAGCGATTGGAAAGATTCCGGACATGACGATTGTCGGGCGTGCGCTCCGTCTCGTGATGCTTGTTATAGCGCGAGCGATCGATGGGGCGCGCACGGTTGAAGATGAAATCGAACCGCATGTTGTGCTCGTCGTCGATCGGCACATGCCAGTGCAGCGAATAGCCCTGACCCACGCGCCCCTCGTTGCCAACGATTGCGGCCTTGTTGGGCATGATGAAATTCGTGACGCGCAGGTACTTGCCCTTGTCGCCCGCATTGCGGATCGAATAATTGCGCACGCCGTAATCGGTACGCTCGATCTCGAGCTTCGGACGGGTATCGTCGCGGTAATAGGCGTCCGCCGACTTGTCGCTGCCCGGAACCGCGCGGCTGTCGACAGGCGCCATCGGCTTGTGCAGATAGGACAAGTGCGAGGGATCGATATTGCCCTCGATGGCCTGCAGCCAGTTGCTGTCGAGATGGGTCTTGACGAGGAAGCGGTGTTCCTCGGTCGCGCTCAAGAACTCATATTCGGGGAACAGCGGCGTAGGATCCTTGCCCAAATAGGCGAAGATCATGCCGGCGCGCTCGACGCATTTGTAGGCCGTGTGGCGAATTTCGTCCTTATATTTACTGTCTTCGGGCTCTGCGGGCTGGTCGAGACAGCGACCGTCCACGTCGAACAGCCAGCCGTGATAGAGGCAGCGCAAGCCACCATCCTCGACGCGCCCGTAGCTCAGATCGGCGCAGCGATGCGGGCACAGAATGCCCACCAGACCGACGCGGCCCTTGTCGTCGCGGAAGAGAACCAGATCCTCGCCTAGAATACGCACCGGGATCGGCGCACTATCGGGCGGAAGTTCTTCGGTCAACGCAACCGGATGCCAGTATTTGCGCATCAACTCGCCACCCGGCGTGCCCGGGCCCGTACGGGTCAGCAATTCGTTTTCGGCACGCGACACCATGTGACGTCTCTCTCCGCGCGCGCATTGACAGTTTAGCGCTTCGCGTCGCAAATGTAGGAAACATGCGATGGGACTGTCAATTAAAGCCCGCGCGATTTTGACCCGGGGAGGAAAGATGCGTCCGCCGAGCGAGCCGCCAAAATTTTCATCAGGCGGGACAGTCAACGGTCGCGTGCTTTCGCCTTGAACCCGGATATTGCTCTTTTTCCTATGAAGGCCGCCGGAAGGCGTTTTGCGCTGCCGCGCCACGCGGGCGGCGCGTTGCTGCTTTTCACGCTGCTGGTGCTCGTTGCCTATCCGTTGATCCTGCTTGTCTACGGCAGTTTCCTGTCGGATACGCCCGACCAGTCGCGCGGCCTCACCCTCGCATCATGGACCAACGCGCTGAACAGCCCCGGCATGGCGAGCGCGCTGGCCAACACGCTGAAACGCTCGGCTGTGACGGAATTGATCGCACTACCGGCGGCGATCATGATTGCCTGGCTGGTGGCCCGAACGGATATGCCGGGCAAGAAGCTGCTCGACACGTTGCTGTGGGTGGCGTTTTTTCTGCCGGCCCTGCCGGTTTTGCTGGGCTGGATCCTGCTGTTCGATCCAGACTTCGGGCTCGCCAATCAATTTGTGGCGAAGATTTTCGGACCACGCGAGCCGCTGTTCAATATCTACACGTTCTGGGGCATTGTTTTCGCCCATATGGCGTCGCGCTCCATCGCCGCAAAGTATATCTTTCTCGTGCCGGCCTTTCGCAATTTCGACGGTGCGCTGGAAGAGGCCTCGATCATCGCCGGCTACGGCACGCTGCGCACCCTGTGGCGAATTGTCGTACCCATGCTGGTCCCGGCCATCATGGTCACGGCAATCATCTCGCTGGTGCATTCGCTGGAATCGTTCGAGATCGAATTAATTCTCGGCGCGCCGATCGACTTCTATGTTTTCTCGACGCGCATCTACCGCCTGATCGAGCAATCGCCGCCGTTGTTCGGCGCGGCGACCGTGCTGGCTCTGGCGGTGCTGGCTGTCATGCTGCCGCTGATGATCTGGCAGCAGCGCATCGTGTCGTCGCGCAATTTCACGACGGTCACGAGCCATTTTCGCCCGCGAGTGCTGCGCCTCGGTCGCGCGCGTCTGCCGGTCTTCGCTCTGCTGGCGGCGTTGAGTCTGGCGATCACCATCGTTCCGACGACCTGTCTGGTGATGGGCACATTCATGAACCTGTTCGGCAAGTTCGATCTCGATGTGGTCTGGACGCTCGATCATTGGTCGCATGTGTTCGGCGACACAGAAACGCTTGCGGCGCTGCGCAACACATTGATCATGGGCGTCGCGGCGGCCGGGCTCGGCCTGCTGTGGTTTCCGGCAATCGCGTATGTGACGGACCGCACGAACATGCCGGGGCGCATTCTGCTGGGCCTGCTGGCCTGGCTGCCGGCGACATTGCCGGGAATCATTCTTGGGCTGGGGCTGTTGTGGATGTTCCTCACCACCCCCCTGCTGGCTGGGCTTTACGGCTCCATCGGCGTGCTGATCATCGCGGTTCTCATCGCCGCGCTGTCCACAGGCGTACAATTGATCCGAAGCAATCTGGTGCAGATCGGGCGCGAACTGGAAGAAGCTTCCTACATTACAGGGGCAAGCTGGTTCACCACGTTCCGACGCATCATGATGCCGCTGCTCGGGCCTGTGCTGCTGACGGTGGCCTTGCTTACGTTCAATTCGGCGGCGCGAAATGTGGCCGGTGTAGCGATTCTGGCGACGGCCTCGAACCGGCCGCTTGCGATGTTGCAGGTCGACTATATGGTCGACGGTAGATACGAGCCGGCGGCCATCGTGGGCGTCCTCATCGTCGGGATGACTCTCGGCATGGCGATTGTTGCACGACTGATCGCCAGGCGCCTCGGCATCAGAACACACTAGACGCGCGAACGCGCAGGAGGAGAGACATCTTGGCCAAAATCGTCGGCGCACTCGCAATGTCGCACGCACCGCAACTGATCATGCCGCCGGAGAAGTGGCCTGATCTGCCGGCCCGCGCCAAGGGTCCGTTCAATCCCAAACCCGGCATTGAGGCCGAAATCACCCGCGAGGCGCATATTGCGCGCGCCGCCGAATGCCGGACGGCGATCGACGGATTGCGCCGCAGGCTCGACGAGCTGCGGGCCGATGTGGTGATGGTCTTCGGCGACGACCAGCACGAGAATATTTTCGACGATAACATGCCGCCTTTCTGCATCTACACGGCGGACAAGGTCAGC
>CANJWR010000091.1 GCA_947478455.1 Beijerinckiaceae bacterium
CGCGGCTGGACGAGGTGCGCAGCGCCTTCGAATCGAACGCCGACAGGAACGACGGCAAGCTCGGATTCGATTCGGTCTTCCGTGTGAATTTGCTGACGAAAGCCTGATCTTCCGGCAGCGAAGGACTATCGCGGGGGGGCCAGCGGCTCTGCTGAAATGTCCGGCCCCTGCGGGCGCACATCGTTTGAGCCCAGCACGGAGCTGACGCCAGAATCATCTGCGCGGCTGCGCCCGAGTTGTGCGCCGATCACCCGGATGACGCTTGGCGCATCGGCATAAACATCGTGTCCGATGAAGCCGCCGCCCTGTGCGCCCGACACATCGTAGATGGTGACGCCGAGGCGCTTGAGGGCGTTGCGGTCGTTTGCATTGGCGGGGTTCATGGCGCCGACGCGTGGCCGGTCGCGCGCTATGAAACTCGAAAGCGACAGGGCGCGATCATTGGCGGACGTGAACACCGAGACGCGCGCGCCATCGAGTTTCGCCATCTGCTGACGGAAGACCGAGAGATCGATGTCGGGCGCGGCCAGCATGACTTCACCCAATCGCCCGTCGAGATTGGGATGGCCGGAAATGGCCGCTTCGCGCAGACCTTCCATCGCCAGCCAACCGCCCATGGAATGAGCCAGTACGTGAATGCGCCCAACGCCCGGCGTCCCGGCCAATTCGAGCAGGGTGCGGCTGAGCGCGTCGCGCGACGCGGTGGCGCTGTCCTTATCGGCCGCATAGGCGGTAATGTCGCCGCGCGTCGGCCAGGTAAACAGAACCGGGACGCCCCCAAAGCGTCCGTCGGCGACGATCTGCGCGAGCCGGAAGCGGGCTTCTTCCAGTCCCGTATTAAAACCGTGAACGAAGACCAGCACGTCTCGATTGGAGCCGACACGGCCGGACAGATTTGTGGCGATCGATCTGCCGAACTCCTCGCGCGAAATCGCGCGGTCGAGCATCACGACGAAATGTTTGCCGGCCTGCGCCTTGCCGAAACTCGGCTGCTCGACTGCCCCCGCCTGATGGCCCGGCGGCACCGACACCATCGCCATGGCGAAATGAGCGTTGCCCTCTTCGCCCGCTCGGCGAATGTTGTTGCGCGCTGCGGGGCGTGTGGAAGCAACGAACATCGTGACGTCCATGGCCTCGCCGGGCGGTTTCGACGCGAAGGGGTTTGAGATCGACGGCACGGCTCCCGTCATGCTTTCGAGCGCGATGGCGCCGCAACCGGAAAGGCCCGCCGCCAACCCCAGGATGAGCGCTCCGCGCAGCACTCGCGACAGACCTGCAGGCGGCAATTCGTTCAATTTCATAAGGGCTTTTTTTCCGGGCAGATTCATTGGAGCCAGTTGCGCTGGACAAGTAGCCATCGTGTGCCCGTCAATCATGACCACAATGGGACGTTCGGTCAGCTTTGTGCGCGCATCGCGCCAGTGTAGATCGTTATCGATGCAGGATTCTTCCTCCGAGATCGCCCGCATGGCCGACGCAATCCGCGCCGGCGACCGGGCTATTCTGGCGCGCGCCATCACGCTGATCGAAAGCCGCAAGGCCGAACATCAGGTGAAAGCGCGCGCGCTGGTGCAGGCGCTGCTGCCGTTCACCGGCAAGGCTTACCGGATCGGCATTACGGGCGTGCCTGGCGTCGGCAAATCAACCACCATCGACACGCTCGGCTCGAATTTGTCCGCTGCCGGCCATAGGGTCGCGGTGCTGGCGGTCGATCCGTCCTCGACCCGCACCGGAGGGTCGATTCTCGGCGACAAGACCCGCATGGAGCGACCGTCGGCAGATCGCAGCGCCTTCATCCGCCCCTCGCCGTCCTCCGGCACGCTGGGCGGCGTGGCGGCCAAGACGCGTGAATCCATGTTGCTCTGCGAGGCTGCGGGCTTCGACGTCATTCTGGTAGAGACGGTCGGGATCGGCCAGTCGGAGACAGCCGTGTCCGACATGACGGATTTCTTCCTCGTGCTCATGCTGCCCGGCGCAGGCGATGAACTACAGGGCATCAAGAAGGGCGTGCTGGAACTCGCCGACATGATCGCCATCAATAAGTCGGACGGAGACAATCGTTCGCGCGCCATTGCGGCGGCGGGCGAATATCGGGCGGCGCTCCATATTCTGCAGCCGGCTTCGGCGCTCTGGTCGCCGCCGGTCGTGCTGATTTCAGGGCTCGCCAACGAAGGTCTCGACTCCATGTGGGCGCAGGTCGTCGAACACCGCCGCAGGCTGGAAGCTGCCGGCGACTTCATGACCCGGCGTCGCCAGCAGCAGGTGCGCTGGATGTGGACCATGATTGACGATCGCATCCGCACGCGCCTGACGGGCGATCCGCAGGTGCGCGCCCTGCTGAAAGAGCTTGAATCGAAGGTCGGCAATGGCGAAATTTCGCCCGCTGTTGCTGCCGATCAGGTTCTGGACGCGCTGGGAGCGTAAGATGAGGAAGTTTGCGCACCGCCCGCTCCGCATTCTGGTGACCGGCTTCGGGGCGTTTCCTGGCGCGCCGTTCAATCCCACGCAGGCCATCGTCGGAAGGCTAGGGAAATTTTCCCGACGCCGGCTGGAACGGCTGGGCATCGACCTCCATATCGCGGTCCTGCCTGTGACCTATGCGCATTCCGATGAAGCACTGCCGAAGTTACTGGACGCGATCAAGCCCGATGCGGTCCTACATCTGGGTCTGGCGGCGCGACGCAGGACCATCACTGTCGAAACGCGAGGACTCAACCGCATTTCCATCCTGAGGCGCGATGCTGCAAAACGCGTTGCAAGACAGTGCGAAATTGAAGTTCGTGCGCCATTTTCACGCTCGGTCAACCTGCCGGTGGCCGGCATGATGAGCGCGATTGTCGATACCGGACTTCCGGCGCGCGCTTCGAGCAATGCGGGCGATTATGTCTGCAATCATACGCTCTATGTGTCGCTCGCTGAAGGCTATCGGGCCGGGTTCATTCATGTGCCCCGCTCGCTTGCGCGCTTTCGCCCGACCCGCGGCCAATTCCCCGGGCGGCCAGATATCGCCGCCATGACCCGAGCAATCGAGGCGACACTGGTCACACTCAAAGCCAAACTGACCTAAAATCGCCTCATTTTCCCACAGGGGTTGACCAGGCTTGGCGGGTCTTCTAGGTCAGACGACCTTTCTAGAGGACTTGCCCGCTCATGAGCTCTGATACCGCAGTATTTCTGCTCGCCCTCCTGCAGATCATCTGGATCAACGTCCTGCTCTCGGGCGACAACGCGGTTGTGATCGCGCTGGCCTGCCGCTCTCTGCCGCCGGAAACGCGCAAATGGGGCGTCATCCTCGGCGCAGGCGTCGCGGTGGCGATGCGCGTGGGCTTCACGATCATCGTGGCGACCCTGATGGGGTTGCCCTATCTCAAGATCATCGGCGGCATCCTGCTGTTCTGGATCGCCATTCAGCTTCTTTTGGAAAACGCCGACGAGAAAGACATCGCCGAGTCGCATTCCATCTGGAGCGCGGTGCGGACCATCGTGATCGCCGACACCGTGATGTCGCTGGACAATGTGGTGGCGATTGCGGCTGCGGCGAAAGGTTCTTGGACCCTGATCGTCATCGGCCTGGCGATCTCGGTTCCGATGATCGTCTTCGGCGCGACGCTCTTGATGACCATTCTGGAGCGCTACCCTATCCTCGTCTGGGCAGGCGCGGGCCTGCTGGGCTGGGTTGCGGGCGGGCTCATCGTCGCCGATCCGCTCGTCCACAACCTGTTTGTCGGATGGTCTCCGGAACTGATTGAGCCGTTCGGTGGCAGTCTCGGCGCGGCCCTTGTGCTTGCGGCCGGCTACTTCCTCAAGAAGAAGCACGACGACAGCGTCGAGGATGTTGAAACCTCCGGCTGAAGACCTTTCAGCGGTGCGCGTCCGCCAGCGGGCGCACACCGCGCGGCGGCGTGAAAATCTGGACGCAATCCTTGCGGCCCGAGGCCAGACATCTTTCTCTGGTCTCGTATTTGTCGATCGCCAGAACAGTCCAGACAATGGCGAAGCCAATCACCAGCAGAAACGCGGTGGCGGCCAGATTGACGAAATGACGATGCTCGTAATCGGTTTCGTCGGGCCCGGAGCGTAGCCCCGGCCCTTTCTGGTCGACTCCTACTGGCAGCGTATTGCCGGTCATGACGTCCCGCGTGGAATGATGCGAAGCGCCGCAACGCTTCGCCTTAATGTCAAAATGCACCCGCCCCGGCCGGCGATCAAGTCAAATTACAGCTACGGGCTGTCCTTTGAGGCGGCGGATTTGACGGGCCGGAAAAGCCCGGTGCCTTTTGCGACAAGCCCGTCCTGCGCATCACGCACCCAGCCTTCGACCACGATGAGGCTCTTGCCGCCGCGCAGAACCTTGCCCTCGGCTGTCAGAACGCCGCGCCCGGGCGAGAGAAAATTGATCTGCATGTCGATAGTGATCGAAACATAACCGGGGTCGACGCTGGAGCTTGCCGCGCCCGCCATACATGCGTCGAGCAACGTCATGATCAGGCCGCCGTGGGCCATTTCGAGGCTATTGGTGAGATCTGGAGCGATCTCGACGCGCGCGACGCAGCGTCCGTTCTCCCGAACGGGGCGCTCGATCCGGCAATGGTCGAAGAATGGAATTTTGCGGGGTTTGGACTGCATGAACCTCGTTAGGTCGAACGAAGGGCGGGCGCAAGGCCCGCCCTTCTGGTCGGAGCTTACTTGCCCCAGACCTCGCGCGAAATATCGACCACAAACTGCAGCTTCTTCCACTGCTGTTCCTCGGTCAGCGAGTTGCCTTCCTCGGTGGAGGCGAAACCGCACTGCGGGCTGAGGCAGAACTGGTCGAGCGATGCGTATTTCGAGGCTTCGTCGATGCGGCGCAGGATGGAGTCGCGGCTCTCGAGTTCGCCTGTCTTCGACGTGATGAGGCCCAGCACCACGTGCTTGCCCTTCGGCAGGAAGCGCAGGGGTTCAAAGCCGCCCGAGCGGTCGTTGTCCCACTCAAGGAAGTAGGCGTTGGCGTTGACGCGGTTGAACAGCAGATCGGCGATCGGCTCGTAACCGCCCGAGGCCACGAAGGTGGAGCGGAAGTTGCCGCGGCAGACGTGGATCGAAATGCACATGTCCTGCGGCTTCTCGGCGATGGCCGAGTTGATCATGCCCGCATAGATTTCGCCCTGCGTTTCCCAATGCTCGCCGCGTGCTTCGAGCATCTTGCGCTGCTCGGGATCGCACAGATAGGCGAAGCTGCAGTCGTCGAGCTGCAGATAGCGGCAGCCGGCGGCGGCGAAGCCCGCAACAGCCTGGCGATAGGCGAGGCCGAGATCGTGATAGAACTCGTCCATGGTCGGATAGACGCCCATGTTGATGAGCTTCCGGCCACCGCGATAGTGCAGCATCGACGGGCTCGGGATCGCCTGTTTGGGGGTCTTCTTCGTGTTGGCCTTCAGGAACTCGAAGTGAGCGATGTGCGGGTGCTTCTTGGAGCCGAGCTTGCCCATGACGCGCGGCGCTTCCGCCTTGGTGGTGACGCCGTTGAAGACAATGCCGGTGTCGACCTGCACGAGTTCCACGCCGTCGAGACCGCCGAGGAAGTCATAGTGCCACCAGGAGCGGCGATACTCGCCGTCGGTGATGGCGTCGAGGCCGATCTCTTCCTGTTTGGCGACGATCTTGCGAATTTCGACGTCTTCAACCGCCGTGAGTTGCGCCTGATCGATCTTTCCGGCGGCAAAGTTTGAGCGCGCATCCTTCAACGGCTGCGAGCGCAGAATGGAACCGACGTGATCGGCGCGAAACGGGGGTATTGTGCGTTGCATGACTGTCTCCTGTGAAAATCAGTGAGCCGCCTTCGCGGCCGGTTTGCGCTCGGCGACGCCGAGCAAATTGTGAAGCGTCGAATGATCCGCGGCCAGAAACGAGCTTTCGCCCGCATAGGCGATCTGCCCGCGTTCCAGAATGATGGCGTGATCGGTAAGCGGCAAAATCTTGCGTGCGCTCTGCTCGACCAGAATCGCCGACATGCCATCTTGCCGGATGAGCCTGCCCAGCGCCGCCAGAAGTTCGTCGACGATGATCGGCGCAAGACCTTCCAGCGGTTCGTCGAGCAGCAGAAGGCGCGGGTTCAGCGCCAGCGCGCGGCCTATGGCGAGCATCTGCTGTTCGCCGCCGGACAATTGATTGCCCATGTTCTTCTTGCGCTCGGCGAGGCGCGGAAACATCTGGTAGATGCGCGCGCAATCCCACGGACCGGGGCGCATGACGGCGGTGAGGTTTTCATCCACCGTGAGCGACTTGAAGATATTGCGCTCCTGCGGCACCCAGCCGATGCCGGCTTCGGCGCGTTGGTCGGGACGCAGCGCGGTGATGTCCCGACCCGCCAACCGCAACGAGCCGCCGCGACGGCGCGTGAGACCGACGATGGTGTTGAGCAATGTGGTCTTGCCGGTGCCATTGCGACCCAGCAGAGCGAGCGACTTGCCTTCGTCGAGCGTGAACGACACGCCCGACAGTACAAGCGCCTCGCCGTATCCGGCGGAAATATTGTCGAGTGCGAGAAGCTCAGACATGTAGCAGCTCCTCTTCGCCGAGATAAACTTGACGGACGCGTGGATCGTTGGCGATTTCGTTCGGCGTGCCTTCGACGAACAGGGCGCCGTTGACCAGAACCGAGATGGATTTCGCGAAACGGAATACGAGGTCCATATCGTGTTCGATCAGCACCAGCGCCACATCCGGAGACAGCGACGCCACCACCTCAAGGATCTGGTCGCGTTCGGATTCCGGCACCCCGGCTGCCGGCTCGTCCAGCAGCAGCACATGAGGCTTCGCTGCAACCGCGATGGTGATTTCGAGCAGGCGCTGGCGACCGTAGGCAAGCGAGCCAACGCGCTGGTCCATCACGTCGGACAGGCCGAGTTGGCGCAGGAGGTCGACAGCCTCGTCCACATATTCGCTTCGCGAACCGGCAGGACGATACCATTCGGAACCCTTGCTTTCGCGCTCGGCAATGGCGAGCACGATGGTCTGCACAGGCGTAAAATCGGCAAAGAGCTGGTTGATCTGGAAGGTGCGGGCGAGGCCGGAAATCGCGCGACGGCGCGCGCTCCAGCCGGTGATGTCCTGATCACCCAGCAGAATTGTTCCTGACGTCGGGCTCAGCACCCCGGAGAGCTGGTTCACGAACGTTGTCTTGCCAGCGCCGTTGGGCCCGATCAGCGCGTGGCGCGCGCCCTTGTGAAGTTTGAACGAGACATTGTCGGTGGCCGTGATGCCGCCGAATTTCTTGACCAGATTGCGGGTTTCGAGAACGACCGTCATGGATCAGTCCTTTCCGCTCTTGGGGAAGAACTTGTCCCTCCCGTTGCGCAGCAGGCCCAGAATGCCGCCGCGCACGAAAAGCACCAGCAGCAGCAGCACGACACCAAGCCAGAACTGCCAGTATTGCGGTGTGATGCCACCGAGAAAATCCTGCATGACGCGGAACACCACCGCACCCACAAGGCCGCCGTACAGATAGCCTGCGCCGCCGAAGATGAGAATCAGCAACGCATCTGCCGAGCGATGGAACGCCACCATATCGGGCGAGGCGAATTGCGTCGTCTGCGCCAGCATCGCGCCGGCGACGCCGGCGAACATTGCGGCGATTGTGTAGACGGTGACGAGGCGTGCATTCACCGGCATGCCGATGGTGCGTGAGCGCAACGAGTTCTGCTTGATAGCCTTCAGCGACATGCCGAACTGCGAGTTCACCAGCTGGCGGGCGACGAGGAACATCACGAACAGAATCACAAACGCATAAATGAAGGCCACCTGGCCGTAGAGGTCGAAGTCCCATTTGCCCAGCAATGGAGCGGGCAAAACGCCCTGCAGACCGTCCGAGCCGCCAGTGAGCCACTTCAGTTTGTTGGCCAGTTCCTCGACGATGAGCGCAACGCCGAGCGTCACCATCAGGCGCGTCAGATCGGAGCCGCGCAGCACCAGAAAGCTGGTGGCGAAACCCACAATGCCGGCGACGATCGCACCGCCCACGAGACCCAGCAGCGGATCGTTGATAGGGATGAACCCCAGAAGCGGCGCGGCGCCATAACCGTGCTTCGCCATAAGCGCGGCCGTATAGGCGCCGAGGCCGAAGAAAGCCCCCTGCCCCAGCGTCACAATTCCGGCGAAGCCGAGCACGAGATCGATCGACAGCGCCAGAAGTCCGAGGATCATGATTTCGCTGAGCAGTGTCAGCTTGGTCGGCACGAGGAAGAACAGGCTCGCGGCGACAGCCCAGAACAGCACCTCGGGCCAGCGCCAGCGGCCCTCGGCGAGCAACGATGCGCGCGCCCGGACCTTATCGGCGTCGATGTCGCTCATCGGGAAGCTCCCCGGACGAACAGGCCTTGCGGACGAACGATCAGCACAACGACCATCAGAATATAGATCGTGAAAGCCCCGATGCCCGGCAATTCGACGCCAATCAACTTGCCGAGCGGTTCCAGAATGTTGTCGTAATATTTGCCGAACACATCCGCGACGCCGAGCAGGATGGAAGCGAAGAACGGACCGGTAATGGTCGATGTGCCGCCGACTGCCACCACGATCAGAAACAGGATCATGTATTTTAACGGGAAGGACGGATCGAGGCTCAGGATGCCGGTTCCGAGCGCCCCGCCCAGACCAGCCAGCGCGGACCCGATGGCGAAGGTGACGGAGAATATCCGCGTCACGTCGATGCCCATGCCGCGCGCCACACGACCGTCGTCGACGGCGGCGCGCAGTCGGCTGCCGAAGCGGGTCTTGCTCAGAGCATATTGCAGCCCGATGGTGAGCAATCCGCAGATGACGATCACGAACAACCGATAGACGCCGATGCTGGCGCCCAGCACTTCCATGCGGCCCTGCAGACCCGAGGGCAGATTGACGATCTGCTGGCTCGCGCCCATCAGGTAATCGACGCTCGCGATGGAGATGAAGATCAGCCCGATGGAAAACAGAACCTGATCGAGATGGCTCTTGTCGTAGAGACGCACATAGAGAGTGCGCTCCAGAACCGCGCCGAGTATGCCGCAGAAGATGAAGGCCGCCGGCAGGCAGAGATAGAACGACACGCCGTAGCGGTTCAGCAGCAAAACGGTGAGATAGCCGCCAGCCATGGCAAATGCACCGTGGGCCAGATTGATGAAGTTCATCAAACCGAGCGTCACACAAAGCCCGACGGCCAGCACGAACAGCAGCATTCCGTAAGCGACGCCGTCAAAAAGGATGGTCAGCACGAAACCCCTCGCCTCCCTGCCGCTCCACCTGAGTCAGGCGCGTCCGGCCATCGCGACCGTGCCCAACTTCTCTCCACCGCGCAAGGAAACCATGGCGACCAAAGCCATCCTGCACAGGCGAATTAGTTATCCAGTATTACTGTTTTTTACAAGTTCGCAGACACGGGAAAGCCGCCCCGAAATACCTGGCGCAGCGCCTTTATTTCCCGAAGCCTACGAAAGTCGAAGCCCGCGCCCTATCGCCCTGCAGGTGGGGGAGCGCGCAAAACTGGAGCTTCCAGCGCGCCGGCTGCGGCCTTATCAAGCGGCAGGCTGGCGTCCCAGTTCTTTCCCACGTAGCGACGTCCTGTGACGCCGTCCGACATTGTCGAGGCCAGCCAAAGGATCGGGGCGATCATCACTTCTGGCTGCAGGATCTTGCGGCCGGAGGCTTTCATATCGGCGCGGGTCGGAGCGCTGACAAAGTCCGTATCGACCGCGCCGCCGGGGATCAGCGAATTGACGGTGACGCCTGTGCCCTCAATGTCCTTTGAGAAGATCAGTGTTTCCGCCTCTATGGCGACCTTGCTGACCCCATAGGGCGAATTCGTCCTGCGCTGCATTGTGGGCAGGCTGGTGGTGATGTTGACGATGCGGCCCCATCCGGCGGCGATGAGATGCGGCGCAGCGGCGTGTGACATGAAGTAAGTGCCGGTGACGTTTGTGGTGATCACCAGCCGCCAGATATCCGGATCGGCTTCCCAAAACTTCAACGATTTGGTGCGCGCCGAGGCCTCCACATGCGCGGGCCCCTTGCCGGCATTGTTGACCAGAATGTGCAGCGCGCCGAAACTCGCCACGGCGTCCGCAACGATGCGACGGCAATCTTCGAGTTTCGTGATGTCGCACGCGACGCCTTTCGTGCGCCCTGCTCCCGCAACGCCCTGAATTTCGCCAGCAGCAGCTTCGGCTGCAGGACCGTTGATGTCCGCGAACACAACATTTGCTCCGGCGCGCGCAAGCGATTGGGCCATTGTGCGGCCGAGGCCGGCGGCGGCACCGGTGACAATCGCCACGCGCCCATCAAGTCTGATCTGTTGAACCGCACTCATGCCCCGGACGACCTCCGCACCTTTGCTTTCCGTCAGGCTAAGCCGGAGCCCGCGCAATGTCACGCAGACGGATTGTGCGGAGGCGGCGCAATCGCTACGGTCATGGCAATCAATCAAGAACCCCGGGAGGTTCGCCCGATGCTTCGCGCTGCGTCGTCCCGACGGATTCTGTCGTCATTGGCAAACTGAGCCGAAAGGGCAAGCGCATATGGAAGAGACCAACCTCCTCGAAAGGCTGTCACAACGCGTTCTGGAACTGGATGCGACAAAACTTCCAGAACAGGTGGTCACGCAGGCCAAATTGCTGATTCTGGATTCCATCGCCTGCGCGCTGACGACGCTGGAAGAACATGAAGTCACCGAGGCCATCGAGGCTGTCGAGACAACTGGCGGCGCGCCGCAATGCACCGTCATCGGCTCGAAACTCAAGACATCGGTCACCAACGCCACACTGGCGAACGGCATGCTGGTTCGCTATCTCGATCTCAACGACTTCACGCTCGGCGTCGGCAAGAGCGGCGCAGTCAGCATCGGCGGGCATCCGAGCGACAATATTCCGGTAGCGCTGGCGGCGGGCGAATGGCGGGGTGCCAGCGGCCTCGAAGTCATCGCAGGAATCATCATCTGCTACGAACTTTTCGAGCGTCTGCGGGCTCTCTACAATAGTCGGGGCCAGTGGGACGGAACCAGCGTATCGGGCATTGTGGCCGCAGCCGTGACCGGCCGCCTGATGGGCCTTGATAGCCACAAACTGAAGCACGCCATCGCGCTCGGCGCCATGCGTTCGGCAACGCCGCGACTGGTGCGGCGCGGCCGCATCACGGCGGCGAAGTTTCTGTCGAATCCGCTGGTGGCGCAGACGGGCGTCGCGGGCGCGTTGCTGGCCGGCGGTGGCATGACCGGGCCGCAGGCGATCCTCGACAGCCGGGACGGCTTGCGTTCGCTGTTCAAGGACGACGCCGATTTCGAGGTTCTGACGACGGAAATTGTAGCGCCTTATGCGATCAATCTGTCGCACATCAAGGCGTTTCCGTGTCTGGCTACAGGACAGGCGGAAGTCGCAGCCGCGATGGAGATGTACAAAAAGCTGGGTGGCCGCACTGATCACATCGAGAGTTTCGACGTCATCATGGCTGACTATCCGATGGTGCACGAGCAGCAGAAGGAAGTGGCGCGCCGCTATCCGGATTCACGGGAAGCCGCAGATCACAGCTTCTACTTCCTCGCGGCAGTGACGCTGATCGACGGCGCTCTCACAATGCGCACCTACGACAACGAGCGCTGGACCGATCCCGTCGTCACGACTCTCATGGAGCGCGCGACCATGAAGGTCGATGCTGCATGGAACACGAAGGCGCCTTACGGCTATCCCTGCGCCATCGAGGTTCGGCTGAAAGACGGATCGACGCATCGTACCGAGTGCTCCTACGCGCCCGGCCATTCGCGAGGCGAGCTGGAAGAAGCGGCTGTGCTGGAGAAATTCAATCGCTTGACGAAGGATATTCTCACACCGGCCGAGCAGGCAAAGGTCCGCGAGACAGCGCTCAATCTCGAAAAGCTGCCGTCGATTGCGCCGCTGATGGACCTCGTGGCCGACAAGCGCCGCAACGCATGAACGGGCGGAACGGGGCGTGCTCCAACGCCCCGTTCCGCCCTGCCAGCCGGGGTCATGCGGCTGTCAATTCTTCTGGTTCTGCTGCTCCGGAATGTTCCAGATTTGAATGACCCGCACCGGCTTGCGGGCGGGTTGCGCCTGCGGCTTGGCAGCATCGCCAACATTAGCCGCAACCATTTCTACCTGAGCGGCGACCGGCTGAGGCTGGTTATGCTGCGTCTCGGCGCTGACGCCCAGCGGACGCAGCAGCACGATGGCGCAAAGCCCCGCGACGGCGAGGCCGGCGATCCTGAGACCGCCGTGAAGGTTGCGGCTGTGTTTCTGCGAAGGAAAATTGTGTGCAACGGACATGACGCACCCCTAACTCTGATGGGGCGACAATCTCTGAAAGGCCGCAAGCCTGATGTGCGCCGCCACACATGGCGAGCCGGACGCCTTGTGGCCAAGGCTACGCCCGGCAGTTGAGACATGGCGTCGAATGTCTATGATGCGCCCGGCGGCGGGACTTTCCGCCAGACCCGTTCAACAAGGAATTCGATCTTGCTCAACCAGCTTGCCCTCTCCATCGACGACGCCCGCAAGATGGCCGACGGCGCGCGCGCCGAAGCCAAAAAGCAGGGCTGGAATGTCGTCATCGCCATCGTGGATGACGGCGGACACCTGATGTATCTGGAGCGTTGCGACGGCACCCAGAAGGCTTCCTCCACCATCGCGGTCGACAAGGCCCGCACGGCTATCATGTTCAAGCGTCCGTCGAAGGCGCTGGAAGACGTTGTGGCCTCTGGCCGCGTGGCGGTGATGAGCCTTTCGGGCGTGACGCCGGTCGAAGGCGGCCTGCCCATCGTGGTCGACGGGCATTTCCTCGGCGCTATCGGCGTGTCGGGCGTTCAGTCCTCGCAGGACGCGCAGGTCGCCAAGGCGGGCCTCGACGCGCTTTAGTCGTTACCCGATGCGCGCGGCGAGCTTCTCGAACAGCGCGTTGCGCGCACCGAAAATATAATCGAGCGTGCCCACGGTGACATGCTCGGCCCCCTGGGCGATCAGCCAGTCAGCCAGAGGCGCAGACTGGTTCGTCGGGCAAACCAGCGTCAGCGGGCCGTCGTGCAGGACGCCCATCATGGCGCAGGCCGCAAATTTCTCGCCGGCTTCGCGCGCCAGTTCGGTCTTGCGGCCTCCCACGAGCGCGCG
Source organism: Beijerinckiaceae bacterium (assembly GCA_947478455.1). Taxonomy (GTDB): domain Bacteria; phylum Pseudomonadota; class Alphaproteobacteria; order Rhizobiales; family Beijerinckiaceae; genus Terripilifer. Next base: position 13,122 of record CANJWR010000091.1, read on the forward strand.
CACTTCGCGCGTCGTGCGGGCCTCTTCTTCCGCCGCAATGCGCGAGAGAATGACGCGCGCTGTTTCGCGGGTTGCGTCGTTCCAGCCGGCGTTAAGCGAGGCGACCAGATTGGCCTCGGAGCGCAGCATCACACCATCGTCCAGCACCTTGAGCGCATTGGCGGCGAGCGTCGCTCCTGTCGTGGTGATGTCGACGATCAGTTCGGCCTGACCGGCGGCGGGCGCGCCTTCGGTAGCGCCAAGCGATTCCACGATGCGGTAATCGGTGACGCCGTTTTCGGCGAAGTAGCGGCGCGTCAGGTTCACGTATTTGGTGGCGACGCGCATCCGCATGCCGCGACGGGCGCGGAAGGACGCGGCCACATCTTCGAGGTCCGCCATGGTGCGCACATCGATCCACGCCTGCGGCACAGCCACAACCACATTGGCGTGACCGAAGCCGAGCGGCGTCAGCATTTCGACGGCGGCGTCGGCGTCCTGCAGGGTCTCGCGCACAAGGTCTTCGCCGGTGACGCCCATGTGGGCGGTACCGGACGCCAGTTGCGAAACGATTTCGGAGGCCGACAGAAACGCGATTTCAACGCCCTTCATGCCCGCAATCGTGCCGCGATAATCGCGCGCACCGCGGCCCTGCACGACATTCAGCCCTGCGCGAGCGAAGAATTTTGCGGCGTTTTCCTGCAGGCGGCCTTTTGAGGGAACCGCGATTGTCAGAATGTCGGATATCGCGCCGGTCATCAGGCTGCTCCCGTTTCGCCAAACAGGCGGTCACACCAGATGCCGGCGCCCACTGCCGGAATATCGGCCTCTGCCCCAAGGGTTTTCATCAAGCGGTCGTAGCGTCCGCCGCCCACGACCGGACGACCATCCTGCCGCGCCGGATCGTGCGCCTCGAACACAAAGCCCGTGTAATAATCGATGTTGCGGCCGAACCCGGCCGAGAAGCGAATAGACCCGACGTCGAAACCGCGCGCAGCAATGAAGCCGAGGCGCGCATCGAAGGAATCAAGCGCGCCGGCGAGATCGAGGCCAGCGTCCATCGCCAGTTTGCGCAACTGGCTCGACGCCTCATCGGGGTCTCCCGCAATCGCCAGAAAGCGTTCGATCACCTGACGTTTTTCGGCGCTGACGGCGGCTCCGGCCTTCAGGGAGGATTGCTCCAGAAAACGTTCGGCGATCTCGTTGGCCGAGCGTCCGCCGACCGACGAAATGCCCGCGATGGACAAGAGGTCTTCAACCAGTGCGCGTGCGCCAGTCTTGTCGACGCCGTCCAGCGCCGCCAGCACACCCGAATGATCGGAGGCCGAGCCGTTCTGGTCCGTATTGAAAATCCGGTCGAGGCTCTGGCCGCGCGAATGGCCGCGACGAATACGCCGCAGCCAGACCGGCGGCAGCTTGAGCTTTTCGAGCAGATCGGAGAACAGGCCCGGATCGCCGATCGTCACAGAGAGCTCGGGACCATCTGCGGCCGCAACGGCCTCCAGCGCCAGCGTGAAGATTTCGGCGTCGGCGGCTTCGCTGTCCTGACGGCCGAAACTCTCGATGCCGGCCTGAATGGATTCGCCCGGCGCGCCGGGGCGGTAGCGGAACACGGGGCCAAGATACGAATAGCCAACCGGCGCACCGGCGCTCGAAGAGGCCAGATAGTCGCGGCACACCGGAATGGTGAATTCCGGCCGCAGGCAGAGTTCGGCGCCCGAAGCGTCTGTCGTTAGATACATGCGGGTGCGGATGTCCTCGCCCGACAGGTCAAGGAACACGGAGGCCGGCTGCAGGAAGGACGGCTCGACGCGATGATAGCCCGCGCCGACGAGATGGGAGAGAAGCGCCTCCTGCCGTTCGCCGGTGGTGCGGTCTGGTCCTGTGCTGGCTGCGTCGCTCACGTTGATCCCTCGAATGCGAATCGTTCTTTAGCAAGCAGGCGGCCGGCGCGCGATTCCTTTCGCCATGCAGGGTGAACGTTCAGGCGACGGTATTGGCCACATGAGCCGAAAGTCCGAAGCCGGGCAGCCCGGAAGCCATTTCCAAGGCGCGGTTTCCATGGAATGATCCGCGCACGCTCGCGAAAAAGCCTCCCAGACCGGCGGATCGCGGCCTCAAGGAGGGAAGCCATGAAACACAGATCGAAATTTACCGCTCTGGCGGCCGCCGCGGCTTTCGCGCTGGGCGCACAGTCAGCCGCCGCCCAGGAGACCATCAAGATCGGGCTTGTGATGCCGCTCACTGGCGTTCTGGCCGCTGTCGGCCAGCAGGCAGTTGCGGGAGCCAAGCTGTTCGTGAAGATGAATGGCGACACGGTCGCGGGTAAAAAGATCGAACTGCTCATCAAGGACGACGCCAGCGTGCCCGACAATTCCCGTCGCCTCGCGCAGGAATTCATCGTCAACGACAAGGTGGCGGTCGTCGGCGCGGGCCTGACGCCCAATGCGCTCGCGATTGCACCGCTGTCGACGCAGGCGAAAATCCCCACCGTGATCATGATTTCCGGTACGTCCTTCGTGGTCGAGCGCTCGCCGTACATGGTGCGGACGAGCTGGACGCTTGGCCAGCAGGCCAAGGTGATGGCCGAATGGGCCGCCAAGAACGGTTCCAAGAAAGTCGTCTCCGTCCAGTCCGACTGGGCGCCGGGAGACGAGGCCGCAGCAGTTTTCATCGAAACCTTCAAGGCAGCGGGCGGGCAGATTCTCGATAATCTGAAAATCCCGCTGCAAAATCCCGATTTCGCGCCGTTCCTTCAGCGTGCGCGCGACATGAACCCGGATACGCTGTTCGTGTTCGTGCCCGCCGGTCAGGCAGGTGTGTTTGCGCGCCAGTTCATTGAGCGGGGCTTCGACAAGGCCGGCATCAAGCTGATCGGCACCGGCGACATCACCGATGATGACGATCTGCCCAATATGGGCGATGCGATGATCGGCACAGTGACAGCCGGGTTCTTCTCGCCCAACCAGAAAACTCCGCTGGCGAAGGCCTATGCGGAGGCTTTCGCGAAGGACAATCCCGGCCGTCGTCCGAACTTCGTGTCGGTGTCGGGATATGACGGCATGCGGTTGATCTACGAGGCGTTGAAGAAGACCAATGGCAACACCAACGGCGACGCCATCATGGAAGCCATGAAGGGCCTCAAGTGGGAAAGCCCGCGCGGCTCAATCATGATCGACCCCGAAACCCGCGATGTCGTCCACGACATCTATATTCGCAAAGTCGAGAAGGTCGACGGCCAGCTTTGGAACGTCGAATTCGACAAGGTGCCGGATGTGAAAGACCCCGGTCACGGCAAGGCTAAGTAGCCACTTTTTTCGGCTGCGATTCTGACGGCCGCCTGCGGGCGGCCGTTTTTGTTTGGGGGTTCAAACCGTTCATGGTTAACGCGAGAACGTCAATCTGGAATTTTTATTAATCATATCGATTTGCAGGGCCTTAACCCGGCTCGTCGCTGTTTCATGTGGGTAGCGTGTCCAGCACCCCTCCGGCGATGAGGTAGACCATCAACTTGAGGTTGCGCTTGCTGCGATAGCCTTTTGCCTTGCGTTTGGCGGCCTGGACGTTTCCGTTGATGGCCTCCAGAAGTCCG
>CANJWR010000092.1 GCA_947478455.1 Beijerinckiaceae bacterium
CTGCCGCAACGCCACAACCGGCTTGCGCATCGCAGCCGCATCGGTCAGTTTCGAGACTGAAATCAGACATCGTCGGCAGGATCGTTTTGAGAATCGGCATCGTTTCGGACATCCACTGCAACCACCGGGGACTGGCGGAAGCCTTACGGTTGCTGGACAGCGTCGACCGGATTCTTTGTCTGGGCGATAGCATTTACGAATATCGCTTTTCGAACGACACGGTCGCCTTGCTTCGCCAGCGCGACGTCATTGCGATTCGCGGCAATCACGAGGAGGTCTTTTTCGGACCGCACGGCGCCCGCGCCCGCGCCATGGGGCAGATGGACGCGCAACTCGCCGGCTGGCTCACCGAACAGCCACACACGCGCATGCTCGAACTTGGCGGCGTGCGAATCCACATGGTGCATTCGACCCCATGGGCGCCGCACCGCGAATATATTTTTCCCGGCAGTCCCGAATTTCCCCGCATGGCCGAAAGCGGGGCCGACTTAGTGCTGTACGGACACACGCATCACGCGGTGGCGCAGCACATTGGCGATTCGCTGATCCTCAATCCGGGCTCGGCGGGCGAAGCACGCGGCGCAGGCGACGATGCATTCCTGAGCTGCGCGATCTACGACACCCAAAGCCGTGAAGCCTCGATCCTGCGCTATGCCGACCCGACAAAAGGCGATTGACCCGCCTCAGTCCTTGCGGAAACGCGCCAGCACCTTTTCGTCGACCGAAATACCTAGCCCCGGCCCCTGCGGCACGCTCAGCCGACCGTTCTTGGACACATTGGCGTCGCCGATAGGCTGTCCGCCAAGATCGCAGAATCGATGTTCGCACACCACATCGCCGTCCATGGCGGCGATCATGTGAATGGCGGCGATCAGCGCCGGGCCGACGAACGGCGAATGCGGCACGGCCTCGATGCCCTGCTCTTTCAGATATTGCAGAACCTTCCACGTCTGCGTAATGCCGCCGATCTTGGCGACGCTCGGCTGCACCACGTCTGCGCCTTTGGATTGCGCCAGCCAGCGCGCATCGTTGATGTTACCGAGGTTTTCGCCCACCGCCAGCGGAACATTGACGCGCTTCCGCACCTCTGCGAGCAGATCGTAGCGGTCCACCGGATATAACGGTTCTTCGAGCCAGCGCAGATTGTAGGGCTCCGACGCCTCACAGAACGCCACGACTTCGTCGACCTTGTCCCAGTAGCAATTGGTGTCGACCATCAGCGACCGCTTCGGGCCAATCGCGCTTCGCGCCGCCACGACGGCCTCGATCGAATGTTCGTGCAGCTTGATGTGATCGTAGCCGCGCGCCGCAGCCGCACCAGAAACCTTCTCGACCAGTTCGGGTTTGGTGAGCCGGAACAGGCTCGCATAGGCAGGCACGCTGTCGCGCTTCTTGCCGCCGAGCATTTGCCAAACAGGCTTGCCGGCCATCTTGCCCGCAATATCCCAAAGCGCGATGTCGAGACCCGACAGCGCGAACTGCACGGGGCCGCTGCGCGCAATACTCTGCGTCTTGCGGGTCAGATCGAACATCAGCCCTTCGATGTCGCGAGGATCGCGTCCCACGGCGATTTTGGCGACCAGATCGCGGATCGCCGGGACCGTGACGGGCGACGACGAATTGCTGAAGGCCTCGCCCCAGCCGGTGACGCCTTCATCGGTCGTCACGCGCATGAACAGAATGTCCTGCGTGTCCCATGCGCCCATCCCATGCCGCATCGGCTTGGGCGCGCCGTGCTCGTAGGGCAGCGCGACCAGAATGGGTTCGATTTCGGTAATCTTCATTACGAATTATTCCTGCGTATCAAGTTCTAGTTGCCGATCGGCACGACTGCATTGTAGCGGGCGATCACATCCTTCGGGGTCGCGGCGGCTTTTCGCAACAGCTCCAGCACCGCCTCTCCGCTGATGGGCGACAGATCGACCTCCAGCTTGTTGGCTTCCTCCACAAAGGCCGGATCTTTGGTCATCGCCATCAGGCCCTTGCGCAGGGCCTCCCGCCTGTCAGCAGGAATGTCTGGCGGCGCGACGAGCGGCAGCGACATGAAGAACGGCAGTTCGGCGAAGTCGAGCAGCGCGCGCCCGTCCGGCGACGTCACAAGCTCATGCCCGGTCGGCACGTCCGGCAAATCCGCGAGGCGCGTCGTGCGGCCGAACTGCACGAGGGGTTTGACGGCTTTCGACTCCCACATGGCCCTCTGCGTGGTGCGCAGCGAACTCAGCAGCACTACCTGACCGTCGATTTCGCCCGACTGCATGCCGAGCGACAGGGCCGGAGCGCCCGGATAGCCGCGCACGATTTTCAGATTGAGCCCCAGCACATCCTTCGCCATCTGGGCGAAGATCAGATTGGTCGAACCCGGCGTGCCTGCGCCCAGCGTCGCCGACACGCCCGGCTTGCGCAGATCGAGCGCCGATTGCACCGGGCTCTTCTGGTTGAGGATCAGCATGTCGGCGTCGGCGGCGAATGAGGAGATCGACCCGATCCACGTCAGTTTCAGCGGATCGAACTTCGCATTGGGGTCACCCTGAATGGCCACTTGCGGCGTGCCCGGCTGCACGACGCCCAGAATGGAGCCGTCGCGTTCCGCCGTATTGTACAGCCGGTTGGCCAGCACGAGCCCGCCGCCGCCGGGCGTGTTCTGCACCACAAAGGTCGGCTTGCCCGGCACATGCGGGGTGAGGTGACGGGCGATCAGCCGCGCATTCACATCGTAGCGCCCGCCCGGCGCAGTCGCGACGAGAATGCTGACGTTCTTGCCCTTGTAGAAGGCCTCGACGGCGGCGTCGTCCGCCCGCGCCGCCCCGGCGCAAGCCAGAACAGCCGCAGCGACCGAAAATAGACCCCACCCGTGCCGCATGCGTTTCCTCCGATATTGTTTCGATGTTGCGGCCATTCGACAACATCGGCCCGAGAGAGGCAAGCAGGCGGCGTTCAAGGAACAAAAAAGCCTCCCTGCAGGAAACAGGGAGGCTCGATTCTCGACGCTAAAGCGGCGTGATCAGATCTTGCCGTGCGTTCCGTCGCAGAGCGGCTTGTTCAGCGTCGCCTTGCAACCGCAGAAATAGACCTTGGCGTCCTTGGCGGCTTCATACTTCACCGGAGCCATGCCCGAGCCCTTGTGGGCGCCGTCGCAGAAAGGCTGCTTGGCGGACTTGCCGCAGGCGCACCAGAAATAGGATTTGCCGGCTTCGACTTCGACCGGATACGGGGCTTTCTGGGCGACAACTGGTTCAGTCATGTGGTCCTCTTCGCTGAATGTCCGGCGGAACGAGAATCCGTTCGGGCCGGAATGCAGCTATTCTTACGCTAAAGCCCGATTTGTCCATACGCATTCCTGCAAGGAGCGGTTTGTCGGCGAGCGCGCTCTCCAGCTAACGCTCCGATTTCGGCAGCGACCAGGGGGCGAATGTTCGCTGGATGAGACCGATGAACTGGAAGAAAATCAGGCTCATGGCGACCAGCACGACCAGCGCCGCAAACCCCTGCGCGATCTTGAAGAATGAAGTCGAGAACTGGATGAAGTAGCCCAGCCCGTGTTCGGCCGCCACGAACTCCGCCACCACGGCTCCCACGACGGACAGAGTCGTGGAAATCTTCAGGGCGCTGAACACATAGGGCAGCGCATAGGGCAGGCGGATGTGAAAAATCTCGCGCGCCCGGTCGGCCCGCAGGGACCGCGAAAGCTCGATCAGTTCTTCGGGCGTCGCCAGCAGGCCGGTGGTTGTTGTGACCACAATCGGGAAGAACGTGATCAGGAAGGTGATGAACACGCGCGGCAGATCGGACGCCCCCATGGTCACCACGATGATCGGCGCGATGGCCACAATCGGCGTCGAATGCACCACCACAATCAGCGGATAGAGCGCCCGCGACAGAACCTTCGAAGTCGACAACGCAATCGCCAGCGGGATCGAGACGATGATCGCCACCGCATAGCCCATCAGCGCGACCCGCAGCGTCGACCACGTATGCTGCAGCCAGATATTCAGCGGAATCTCGAAGGCCCCGCTCACGATCATGCTCGGCGCAGGCAGCAGGAATGTCGGGATCTTGAGAAGCCGGCAGGACAATTCCCAGAAGATCAGCAATCCCACAAAGGTGAGCAGGGCCGAAAAACGATAGCTCAACGCCTTGAAACGTCGCGCGCCTGCAGAGCCAGTCTGCCGTCCCGGATTCATGGTCATTTCAGGCCGCCTGACGGCTGAAGAGACGCCCGCGAATATGGTTGGCGAGGACATGGAACGCCGGATCGGACAACGTCTCGAGCGACCGCGGACGCGGCAGCGGCACATCGAGAATCTCGCGCACCGCGCCGGGTCGCGCGGTCATCACCACGATACGGTCGGCGAGCAGCACGGCTTCGGGAATCGAGTGGGTGATGAACAACACTGTCTTGGGACGTTCTGACCAGATGCGCAGGAGTTCGAAACTCATTTCGTCGCGCGTCAGGGCGTCGAGTGCCGAGAAAGGTTCATCCATCAGCAGAATGTCGGGATCGAGCAGAAGCGCGCGCGCAATCGCCACGCGCTGCTGCATACCACCCGACAATTGATCGATCTGCGCGTTGACGAATTGCTCCAGCCCCACGAGACGAAGCAGTTCGCGCGCGCGCGTCTTTTCAGCTTCTGTCACGCGGCCGTGCTTGTGCCGGAACGGAAACGTCACATTGCCCAACACGTCGAACCACGGAAGCAGCGTCGGCCGCTGGAACACAATGCCGATTTCGTCGCGCGGTTCGGTGACCGGATAGCCGTGAATATCGACCCGCCCGCCGGTCGGAAACACAAGCCCGGCGATGAGCCGCAGCAACGTCGACTTGCCACAACCAGAAGGGCCGAGCACTGCGACAAACTCGTTCTTGCCAACTTCGAAATTCAGATTGTCGAGCGCCGTCACGGATGTTCCGTCGTCGCGCCCGAAGGTCTGCTCGACATTCGTGAATTTGATAACCGGAGCATCGTCCATGTCGGCTCTCTTTTCATGGCGGGCGACAACAGAGGTCGCCCGCCGGAATGCTGATGTTTGCGAAAGCTACTTGGCGAGGAACGCCCGATCAACGGCGCTTTCCGGATCCATCTTGTCGAGCTTCATGTCCTGCGCCTTGGCGGTCCATTCCCAGGTCTTCGCCAGACGCACTTTGTCGATTGTGCCGATTCCTTCGGCCTTGCTGATCGAATTCTCGATCAACGGAACGATGGTCTCGAACTGCTGAAGCACCAGCGCCACATCCATTTCAGGGAAGATTTCCTTCATGGTCTTGGCGACATCGGCCTTGTTCTTGAGCGCAAGCTCAATCGTCTTGAGATAGGCTTTTGTGAATCGCTTCACCACATCCGGCTTTTCGGCGATCAGTTTGTCGCTCGCAAAAAGCGAGTAGCCATAACCGTCAAAGCCATACTCGCCCCACGGCAGCATCTTGAGTTTCTTGCCGGATTCATTGAGCGCCTTGATGAACGGCGGAGAAGCCGTGGTCCAGTTGATGGTCGCATCCACCTGACCGGTCGCAAGCAGGCCCACCAGCGCCGCAGGATCGACCTTGAGGAGCGTCACTTTCGACGAGTCCACATTGTTCGACTTGAGGATCAACGGCCAGATGACGTTCGAGGACGTGAACGTCGCGGTTGCAACCTTGCGGCCCACCACATCGCTCAGGGACTTGATCGGCGAGCCCTCGATGGTGAACAGGGCGTCGGGCTGCACGGTGAAGACGCTCGCAATGGCCTTCACCGGAATGCCGGTTTCGGCGCGCGCCTGAAGCAGGGCCGCCAGTCCGCCCGACCCGACATCAGCAGTGCCGGTTCCGATTTTGGTGAGCGCCTCGGACGAACCGCGCGCGCTCTGCACGCTCACGTCGAGACCTTCCTCGGCGAAGATGCCTTTTTTCATGCCATAGAACGGGATGGCTTTGTCGCCGCCCGGCAGCCAGTCGTTCATGAACACGAGCTTGTCAGCGGCGTGCGCCGAAAGCGTTGCGCCGACGACGACAGTCGCCGCAATGAGACTACGAAGAGTGAACGAGTTGCGCATGGAACCTCCAGAGAATGCTGGTGTCCATTTTGCAAGCGACGTGCCACGGTCCCCGGGGGCTTTTGGCGAATGATCAGGCTGGATTATATCGACATTGCCTGTTTTGAAGGCGAATTGCCTCGCGCAGCATCTATCGACATTCAACTTTCGATGGGAACGCGCGCAGCATCGGGCAGTTCATCGAAGGGCGTGCGTGCGCCGCGCCGATGATTGACGCGGAAGACGTTTCCTTCCGGGTCTTCCAGTACGCATTGCCAGCCGTTGTAATAGGTGACGTAAGGCTGTTTAAGCACGCGCCCGCCAAGCGCCCCGGCACGCGCCGCCGCATGGTCCACAAGGGCTTCGGCCTCAACCTCTATGGTGAAGAAAGACGTGACCGGAGCCGGACGTTGCGCCGGTCGCCGGTCCACAATGCCGAGCAATTCGTAGGCCTTCGGGGCATTGAAGCCCATCTCGACGCCGTTTCCGTCGAGGCAGCGATAGATCGGCGAACGATGACCGACGAGTTCTGGAAATCCGAGCAATTCGGAATAAAATGCGGCCTGCCTTTCGATGTCGTCCGACAGAATGTTGACGTAGCCGATGCGCGCGCTGCTCATGCGATGGCTCCCTCGCGATACGCATAGCCGTAGGAGCGCCGGAACATTTCCGCCATATGTTCGGACGCAGTGCAATCGGCGAACACGCGCGGATGAGCAGCATCCACACAGGTCGGAATCGGTTGAATGAACGCATCCGGGCGCGGACCGTAGAAGAATGGAATCGAATAACGATCGCGCCCGCTGCGATTATTCTTCACACGATGCATGTTGGAATTGTAAATGCCGTTGGTCCAGCGCGCCATCAGGTCGCCGAGATTGATCACATAGGTTCCAGGTATGGGCGTGGCTTCGAGCCACTCGCCGGCAATGTTGCGAACTTCCAGCCCGCCCGCATCGTCCTGCGCCAGGATCGTGATACCGCCCCAGTCGGTATGTGCGCCGGCCCCGATCTGGTTGAACACATCGTCGCGCGTCTGCGGCGGATATTTGATGATCCGCAACGTCCCGACAGCCAGATCGAAGAAGGGCGCAAACCAGTCGTCCGGCAGTTCCAGCGACATCGCCAGCAGCGACATGAGACGATCGCCCAGTTCGCGCATCGCCGCATGATAGGCGATCATCTGCAGGCGAAATTCCGGCAGACCAGGCGGCCATTGATTGTGCCCGAAGGAGCGCATCTTCTGCGCCGCGAACGGATGATCTGGCGGCAATTCAAGCCCGCAATAAAAGCTCTCCTTGAGATCGGGCGGAGCAACCTCGGCATTCGCATCCTGACTGTCGAGTATCTGCCCGCCTATCGGTTCATATCCGCCGGTCGTGGGCGAGTTTTTCATGTGGATCGAAAGCTTGTCGTCCAGAGGCAAATCGAAGAACTGCCTCGCGGCCTTGAATTGCCCTGCAATCAGCACATCCGGAACCCGATGGTTTTTCACGTAGAAAAACCCGGTCTCGCGACAAGCCCGATGGATCGCCTGCGCAACTTCGGACCGCCCGTCAGGACCGCCCGAAAAGCTCGGATCAAGATCGACCACCGGAATGGAAGTCGGCGGATGGGGTGGCGTGTAAATAATCATGACGGTCTCGACTGGCTCGAAGAACGTCAGATTTTTCGCAAGCTCCATGCCATCGTGAGCTACGAAAAAGCTACATGACGCCGCATCAGCCCAGCAGGCGGCCCTTGCGGCGCGCTTTCAGCTTCGGCCTGCGGAACACTCCGACAATCTCCACATGGGGCGAATGCCGGAACTGGTCGACCGGCGTGACGCTCTCAATGCTGTAGCCGCCATCGATCAGAATGCGTGCATCCCGCGCAAAGGTCTGCGCCGAACACGACACCGCCACGACGGTCGGGATGTTGGAGACCGCCAATGTCTTGGCCTGTTCTTCGGCTCCAGCGCGCGGCGGATCGAACACGATTGCATCGAAACCGTCGAGTTCTCCGCCCGCCAGCGGCCTGCGGAACAGATCACGCGTCTGAATATTCACCGTGCGCAGGCCCGGCATATGGGCTCCGCGCGCCAGCGCATTGATCGCCAGCGCATCGTTCTCGACCGCCAGCACTTCCGAAGACCCGGACGCCAGCCGCAGCGTGAACGTGCCGACGCCCGCAAAAAGATCAGCGACGCGCTTTGCCTTGCCGACAGCCGCCGTCACCAGACGCCCGAGCGTTTCCTCGCCGGCTTCCGTCGCCTGCAGAAATGCGCCCGCAGGCGGAGAGACGCGCGCAGCGCCCATCTGCAGAAGCGGAATACGCCGTTCGATCAACACGTCGCCGTGATTGGAAATGCGCGACAAATCCAGCCGCGCCGCCGTATCGATCAGCGTCTGGCGCAACTCCGGCTCCAGCTTGCCGGCGCCGCGAACATCGATGTCGAGCCCCTCGATTGTCGCCGTGACCAGAATGTCCAGTGGCTTGCCTACCTCGCCAAGAACATCGGCGACGCCGCGCGCCGCCGCCAATGCGCCCGCCATGGACGGCGCCAGAACCGGGCAGGCGTCGAGCGGGATGATCGTATGCTGACGCGCCTGCATGAAGCCCACGATAGCCTCGACCCGCCCGCTGCCGTGGCGAATGAAGCGCGCATGGAACGTGGCGCGACGACGGCCTTCGCCATGGGCGTCGATCAGCGCGCCGACCTCCGCCTGCACGCCTGCATGCTCAAGAGCCGATGTGACGAGTTCGCGCTTCCACACCGCATAGGCAGGCTGCGCCAGCGTCTGAACCGCGCATCCGCCGCAAATGGTGAAATGCGGACAGAAAGACGCAATACGATCAGGACTCGGCGTCACGACTTCGCCAAGCTTGCCACGCTCGCCATCGACTTCGGCGATGATGGTCTCGCCTGCCAGCGCATAGGGCACGAACACAAGTCCACGGTCCCCGCGCGCGATGCCTTCGCCACGCTGGCCTAGCTTTTCGATGGTCAGCCGCGTGTGCAGCGACGTCATTTGGGTCACGACTCAGACTTTCTGTGCGCCGATGAGAAATTCGCGGTTGCCGTCGCCGCCTTCTATCGGGGAGGGGATGAGGCCCAGCGAGCGCCACCCGAGATCTTTGATCAGCATAGAGATTTCTTCGCAGACGCGCCTGTGAATCTGCGCGTCCCGCACGATGCCCTTGCGGGTGGCGTCGCGCCCTGCCTCGAATTGCGGCTTGATCAGCGCCACACAGACGGCTTCTGGCCCGCAGACTGCCAGCGCCGGCGGCATGACCAGCTTCAGCGAAATAAAGCTCACATCGAACACACAGAGCGACGGCGCGCCAAACGCGCCAAATAGGTCCGGCGTCAACCCGCGGGCGTCCGTACCTTCCAGCGACGTCACGCGCCCGTCGCCCGCAATGCGCGGATGCAACTGGCTGTGGCCGACATCCACCGCAAACACGTGGGCCGCGCCGCGCGACAGAAGAACGTCCGTGAAACCTCCGGTAGACGCGCCAACATCCAGGCAAACCTTGCCCTGTGGGTCGATGCCGAAATGATCCAGCGCCGCCGCAAGTTTCAACCCGCCACGCGAAACCCACGGATAGGGGGCTGTTGCGTCGATCTGCGCTTCGTCAGAAATCGGTTCGGAAGGCTTGCGCACCGGCTTGCCGTCGACAATCACCAGTCCAGCTTCGATGGCCTCGCGGGCCTTGGCGCGGCTCGGGTAATGGCCCCGTTCCACCAGCGCCACATCGGCCCGCTTTGTCATGTCAGGCGATCAAACTTGTCGCGGCTTCCGCCTCGCGGCCGAGCGCTTCCAGCACCTTCGCCACAATGGCTTTCGAGTCGAGACCGGCGCGCGCATAAAGTCGATCCGGCTTGTCCTGATCCAGATAGGCGTCGGGCAGCACCATGGTGCGGACCTTCAGGCCGGCGCGACCGTCGAGCGTCCCGTCTTCCACAATCGCCTGCAGCACGAAGGACCCGAAGCCGCCTGTCGCGCCCTCCTCGATGGTGATCAGCACTTCGTGGTTCGCCGCCAGACGCCGAACCAGATCGAGATCAAGCGGTTTGGCGAAGCGCGCATCCGCCACCGTAGTCGAGAGCCCGCGCGCGCCCAGATCCTCGGCTGCCTTCAGGGCCTCCTGCAGGCGCGTGCCCAGCGACAGGATCGCCACACGGGTTCCCTCGCGGATGATCCGGCCCTTGCCGATGGGCAGCGGCACACCGAGTTCGGGCATGTCGACGCCCACGCCATCGCCGCGTGGATAGCGGAACGCAATAGGGCCCTCGTCATAGGCGACCGCAGTCGCCACCATATGAACGAGTTCGGCCTCGTCGGCGGCCGCCATCACCACCATGCCGGGCAGCGCGCCCAGGAAACCGACATCGAACGATCCCGCATGGGTCGCGCCATCGGCCCCCACCAGCCCCGCACGGTCAATCGCGAACCGCACCGGCAGATTCTGCAACGACACGTCATGCACGACCTGATCGTAAGCGCGCTGCAGGAACGTCGAATAGATCGCGCAGAACGGCTTGTAGCCCTCCGCCGCCAGTCCCGCCGCAAACGTCACCGCATGTTGTTCGGCAATGCCGACGTCGAAGGTGCGGGTCGGAAAAGCCTCGCCGAAGAGGTCGAGCCCGGTGCCGCCCGGCATGGCGGCCGTAATGGCCACGACCTTGTCATCCTTATGGGCTTCCTTGATGAGGCTCTCGGCGAACACCCGTGTGTACGAAGGCGCATTGGCCTTGGGTTTGGCCTGTTTGCCGGTAACCACATCGAACGTATTGACGCCATGATACTTGTCGTCCGACGCCTCGGCGGGCGGGTAGCCCTTACCCTTCTTGGTGACCACATGGAGCAGAACGGGCCCGGGCTGCTTGTCGCGGACGTTTTTCAGAACCGGCAACAGGTGGTCAAGGTTATGTCCGTCGATGGGCCCGACATAATAGAAGCCCAGCTCCTCGAACATGGTGCCGCCGGTCCAGAACCCGCGCGCATATTCCTCGGTCTTCCGGGCCTTTTCGTAAAAGAACTTCGGCAATTTCGCCGCCAATTGCTTGGCGGTCTCCCGGATCGTCCGGTAAGCGCCGCCCGATACCAGACGGGCCAGATAGGCCGACATGGCCCCGGTGGGGGGCGCAATCGACATGTCGTTGTCGTTCAGAATGACGATCAGTCGGGAATGCAGGTGCCCGGCGTTGTTCATGGCCTCATAGGCCATGCCGGCAGACATCGCCCCATCGCCGATGACGGCGATCACGTTGCGCTTGTCACCCGAAAGGTCGCGCGCCACCGCCATGCCGAGACCGGCGGAAATGGAGGTCGACGAATGCGCCGCCCCGAACGGATCGTACTCGCTCTCGCCGCGCCTGGTGAAGCCGGAGAGCCCCCCGCCCTGCCGTAGAGTGCGGATGCGATCACGCCGCCCGGTCAGAATCTTGTGCGGATAAGCCTGATGCCCGACATCCCAGATCAGCCGATCGCGCGGCGTCTCAAACACATAGTGAAGCGCCACCGTGAGCTCGACGACCCCAAGCCCCGCCCCCAGATGCCCGCCGGTCACAGAAACCGCGTCAATCGTCTCCGCCCGCAACTCATCCGCCACCTGACGCAAGTCGGATTCGGGGAGACGCCGCAAGGCGACAGGATCGGGAATCTGGTCGAGTAGAGGTGTTTTCGAAATCTGGGTCACGCAAGGACTCGAACGGGAAGCGACAAACGCCATCCCGTCTGTAAATTATGGGTCGGATTTGGCTTACACCAAGTCCACCGGAACCGCCAATCGCCAAAGCCATCCTCAAGCGCAGACCAGCCCTGCGCGCAATCGCTATAGCGGCAGCCTGCACGTTTAAGGTCAGGACGTATCCAGCCGCCGACTGTATGATTCGCCTTGGGAAACGGCGCACGTTGTCGCTAAAAAATTGAAGCAGAGCTCAAAATAGACCCTAAAACGCTGGCGTCGAAGCTAGGCGATTGGGCATCATGCTGGCGAATTCGGCGCATCGTCACTGGGGGACAGTCTGTCCGGAGCTGGCCCGCCTCCGCAATATCGCATTTTGATCAATGGTTTGATAGAAATCCGCCCGATTCTCCCGGTTGCCGGGGAATTGGCCGTACTTAACTCTTATTCATCTTTGAAATGCCATAAGCATTAAGAGCCGGGCGCGGCATCAACGATCACGCCGGGCGCGGACGAAACCGAACGAACTTCCTGAGGCGGCAGACCATGAACAAGTGGGTTTACACATTCGGCGACGGCAAGGCCGAGGGCGCGAGCGAAATGCGCAACCTTCTCGGCGGCAAGGGAGCCAACCTCGCCGAAATGTCGAACCTCGGCCTGCCGGTTCCCCCCGGCTTTACCATCACCACTGAGGTCTGCACGGCCTTCTACGCCAATGGCCGCAAATATCCGGCGGAACTCGTCGGACAGGTGGACGCCGCGCTCGACTACATCGGCAAGCTGGCCGACCACACATTCGGCGACGTTTCCAATCCGCTTCTGGTTTCTGTCCGCTCGGGCGCGCGCGCCTCGATGCCGGGCATGATGGACACCGTCCTCAACCTCGGTCTCAACGACCAGACGGTCGAAGCAGTCGCCAAGAGCGCAGGCGACGAGCGTTTCGCCTACGATTCCTACCGCCGCTTCATTCAGATGTATTCGAACGTGGTGCTCGACATCGACCATCACAATTTCGAGGAGATCCTCGAAGAATATAAGGACCACAAGGGATTCATGTTCGACACCGACCTCGTCGCCGCCGACTGGCGCGAGATCATCAAGAAGTACAAGGCGAAAGTGCAGGAAGCCAGCGGCAAGCCCTTCCCGCAGGATCCGAAGGAACAGCTCTGGGGGGCCATCGGGGCCGTATTCGGCTCGTGGATGAACCAGCGCGCCATTACCTATCGCAAGCTCAATGACATTCCCGAAAGCTGGGGCACCGCCGTCAACGTACAGGCCATGGTGTTCGGCAACATGGGCGAAACCTCCGCCACCGGCGTGGCCTTCACCCGCAATCCGTCGACCGGCGCGCATGAACTCTACGGCGAGTTCCTTGTGAACGCCCAGGGCGAGGACGTGGTGGCCGGCATTCGCACGCCGCAGAACATCACCGAGGCCGCCCGCATCGCGGCCCATTCCGACAAGCCGTCCATGGAGACGGTGATGCCGGCGGTCTACAACGAGTTCAAGCGCATCACGCTTCTGCTGGAAAAGCACTATCGCGACATGCAGGATCTGGAGTTCACCGTCGAGCGCGGCAAGCTCTGGATGCTCCAGACCCGCAACGGCAAGCGTACCGCGAAAGCCTCGCTCCGCATCGCGGTCGAGATGGCCAACGATGGCCTCATTACCCGCGAGGAAGCCGTCACGCGCGTCGACCCGGCCTCGCTCGATCAATTGCTGCACCCGACCATCGACCCGAAGGCGGAGCGCAAGATTCTCGCATCCGGCCTGCCGGCTTCGCCGGGCGCGGCCTGCGGCGAAATCGTTTTCTCGTCCGATGAAGCCGAAGCCCTGAAGGCGTCCGGTCACAAGGTCATTCTGGTGCGCGTCGAAACGTCGCCGGAAGACATTCACGGCATGCACGCTGCAGAAGGCATTCTGACCACACGCGGCGGCATGACCTCCCACGCCGCTGTCGTGGCGCGCGGCATGGGCAAACCCTGCGTGTCGGGCGCGGGCACAATCCGCATCGACTATGCGCAGCAAACCCTTACGGCAGGTGGTCGCGTTCTGAAGAAGGGAGACACCATCACCATCGACGGTTCGACCGGTCAGGCGCTCGACGGCACGGTGGCGATGCTGCAGCCGGAACTCTCGGGCGAATTCGGCACCCTCATGGTCTGGGCCGACGGCGCACGCCGCATGAAGGTTCGCACCAATGCCGAAACGCCCGCCGACGCCCGCGTGGCGCGCTCGTTTGGAGCGGAAGGCATCGGGCTTTGCCGCACAGAACATATGTTCTTTGAAGGCGACCGCATTCTGGCCGTGCGCGAGATGATTCTCGCCGACGACGAACAGGGCCGCCGCACGGCGCTCGCCAAACTTCTGCCCATGCAGCGTAACGATTTCGCCGAACTGTTCGAGATCATGTCGGGCCTGCCGGTCACGATCCGCTTGCTCGATCCGCCGCTGCACGAGTTCCTGCCGCACACCGACGCCGAAATCGCCGATGTGGCGAAAGCCATGAACACGAGCCCGGAAAAGCTCAAGCGCCGTGCGGCTGAACTGCACGAGTTCAACCCGATGCTCGGTTTCCGCGGCGTGCGCATCGCCATCGCCTATCCTGAAATCGCCGAGATGCAGGCGCGCGCCATCTTCGAGGGCGCGGTCGAAGCCCGCAAGAAAACCGGCCAGCCCGTCACAGCCGAAATCATGGTGCCGCTGGTGATGACCAAAGCGGAACTCGACCTCACCAAGGCCCGCATCGTCGCCATGGCGGAAGCTGTTGCGAAAGAAACCGGCGTCACCATTCCGTATCAGGTCGGCACGATGATCGAACTGCCGCGCGCTGCGTTGCGCGCTGGCGAGATCGCCAGCACCGCCGAATTCTTCTCCTTCGGCACCAACGATCTGACGCAGACCACACTCGGCATTTCACGCGACGATGCGGCTTCATTCCTCGGCCCCTACACCGCCAAGGGAATTCTGCCCTACGATCCTTTCGTCACGCTGGATCAGGAAGGCGTCGGCGAACTCGTGTCGATTGCAGCCGAGCGCGGCCGCAAGGTGCGCGCCAACATCAAGCTCGGAATCTGCGGCGAACACGGCGGCGATCCGGCCTCGATCCATTTCTGCGAAAAGGTCGGCCTCGACTACGTCTCCTGCTCGCCATTCCGCGTGCCGATTGCGCGCCTCGCAGCCGCACAGGCCGCCCTCGGCAAACAGGCCGCCAGTCAGGCCTGATTGAACAGAACGGCGCGGATTCAGATTCCGCGCCGTTTCCATTTTTGATCGGTGGCGCATGGCCGAACGGGCAACATCGCTGACAGCTGTTCTGGTGCTTGGGGCTTTTCTGGCCGGCGGCTTCGCCTATAGCCGGGATGTTTTTCCATTCCCGCACATTCGCCAGTTGCGCGATCGCCTCACAGACAAGCCCGATGCCGAACCGCCGCGCTTCGTGGTCGATCGCGCCGGACGCGTGATGGCCGATCGCCGCAAGGAACAGACGCCCTGCGCGCCCGCCGGTAAACGAACCGCCGTACTGCTGATTGCTGGCCAATCGAACGCCGCCAATTTCGCCGGGCAGGCCTATCGCTCCGACTATGGCGGCCGGGTGCAGAGTTTTCTTGGCGGAACCTGTTTCGTCGCTGCTTCGCCCCTGCTGGGCGGCGATTTTTTCGATGGCGAATACTGGACTCGCACCGGAAATCTGCTGATCGAAAGCGGCGCGTTCGATCAAGTGGTGCTGGCGGTGGCGGCCGTCGGCGGAACCCCTATCGCGCGGTGGACGCCAGGCGGCGATCTGCATTCCCTGCTCACCCAAACCGTCACGGACCTGAAAGCCGCCGGACTTCCGCCGACGCACTTTCTGTGGGTGCAGGGCGAGAACGATCTCCTCGAAGACACGCCGAACGGCGTCTACACGCAGCGCTTTCTGGCGATGATCGACGCCGTGCGAGCCGGCCAGCCGACGCTGCCGGTCTTTCCGGGCGTGGCGACTTTCTGCGAGCCTTTCGGCACCGCCAATCGCAAGGACAATCCGGTTGCGGATGCGCAGCGCGCCTTGCCGGATGCGACGAAAAACATTTTTGCCGGTGTCGATACTGATCGGCTTCTCGAACTGCAGGACCGGCGCGACGCCTGTCACTTCGGTGGCAGCGGCAGCGAAAAAGCCGCGCAGGAATGGGCCAAGATCATCTCCGCGCATGCGCCCCGCTAACAAATCCCGCTAGACAGGACGCGACGTCACAAACGTGAAGCGCTCTTTCAGGCGCAGGAACGGCGTCTCCAGTAGCCGGTAGGAAAAATGCGCCGCCAGAATGGTCGGGAAAATCGCCAGCAGCGAAAACACGATGGGCGAGACCGGAATGTAGAAAGAATCCACAAGCCCGATGTAAATCTTGTTGGCCATATCGATGAACAGCAGATGGAACACATAAAGCCCGAACGACACCTTGCCGAGATAGACCAGCACATTGCGGCTGTTGATTTGCGCACCCACCATCGAAACAATAATCGCAAGACTTCCGAAGACCGACACCCCAATGCCGCCCGCCAGCATCGGGCCTGATTGGGCCAGACCGATCTGCTTGGCCTGCAACACGTCCACCGCCACAAACCAGAGCGCAAATCCGCACGCCATCAAGGCGGCGCGCGCCGCCACAGACAAGCGGACGGTTCCGCCGTTGAGATAGATCGCCAGAGCCGCGCCGGCAGCGAACGTCTGGAATTGCACGAACGTGTTGGTCCAGACGGTTGTGTCCACCGCCGCATGGGTTTCGCCGAAATAGAATTCAACCCCGATGGCCACAGCCGTCAGAACTCCGCAGGCCGCGTAGATCCCGCTGCGCCCGAGCAGTTTCATCGCCATCGGCCAGACCAGATAGAATTGTTCCTCGATGGAAATGCTCCAAAGCGGCGTCGCCGGATTGCTCGACCATTGGCCGCTTTGAAAAAACCAGTTGCCGGCCATCAGCATGAACATCGTCAGCATGAGCGCATCGGCGGGATCGCGGTTCACCGC
>CANJWR010000093.1 GCA_947478455.1 Beijerinckiaceae bacterium
ATCGTGCCGCAAAACATGAATGGCGCTGGAAGCCGGATCGCAGCCAACTGGGTTTACAACATCGGCGCGAAGGACGGCACCATTATCGGTCAGGTGAGCCAGGGAACGCCGCTCGACCAGGCTCGCAAGCAGGAGGGAGTTCAATTCGATGCGGCAAAGATGCAGTGGATCGGCAACCCGGTCGTCGACAATCTCAACACGACAAGCTGGCGGGAGTCCGGTCTCGCAACGATCGATGACGTGCGGACAAAGGGAGGGCTGGTCTGCGGAGGATCCGGCGCAAGTACGCCCGGACAGGTTTACCCCTTGGTGCTGAATCGGCTCCTTGGAACCACCATTCGCACGATCAGCGGCTATCCCGGGACGGGCACCGTCAACCTTGCGATGGAGAGGGGCGAAATAAACTGCGTGGCCGGATACGCGTGGAGCTCACTCACCTCGCAGGTCCCTCAATGGCTCGATCAGCACAAGCTCAACTTGCTTGTGCAATGGGGACCGCGGAAAGATCCAGCTGCGGAAAAATATCAGGGACGCGATGTACCACTCATTCTCAACTTCGCCCGCGACAGTCTCGAGCGCCGCGCTCTGGAACTCATCGTGTCCGGCGTATCGGTCGGGCGTCCCTTTTTCGTCGCCCCCGACGTTCCAGCCGAGCGAGTAACTGCGCTGCGACGCGCCTTCGACGCCACCATGAACGACCCGGAATTCCGCGCGGATGCAGCGCGGCAATCCGTCAACATTGCGCCAATCACTGGAGAAGAATTGCAGAAGATCGCCTCGGACGTGGCCTATGCTCCGCCCGATGTGCTTCGGCAAGCCGACGCTCTGATGGCGCCCACAGACAAATAGGCGCTTGCAAAATGGAGTCGGGCGGAAGCATCACCGAGGTATTGGCGACATTCGCAACCGAAACGCCAAAAATGGCTTTCCCTGCGGTTGTCGTCGAGAACGCAAAGCAGCTTGTACTCGATACAATTGGCGTTGCGCTAGCCGCATCCAATCGCAAGATGGGCCAGTTGCTCATCCGCCACGCGAAGGAATTCGGCCCGGGAGTCGGGAGCGCCACGATCATCGGCTCCGCTATGCGCTCATCTCCTGAAATGGCGGCGGTCGCGAATGGAGCAATGGCCCACGCTCTCGCCATGGATGGCGGCAAGCATCTTCCAACCCACATCTTGCCTGCCGCACTCGCCTTGGCCGAGCACCATGGATTTTCCGGCTCAGACCTCGTCGACGCCGTCGTTACAGCATTTGAAGTTGGGGACAAGATCACGCGAACGATCGGCAGAGGCCCCACGGATCGGGGATGGTGGCATGTTGGCCTTGTCGGACCGATCGCCGCAGCAGTAGCAGCCGGAAGACTGCTGAATCTCGACCGTCAGCGGATGATGCACGCGATCGGCATCGCAACATGCAGTTCAGCCGGATTGCGCGCAAACATGGGCACGATGTCGCAAGCCTATCATTCCGGTCTGGCTGCGCGCGCGGGCATAGAGGCCGCCCGACTGGCGCAGTCGGGCTTTTCGGCGGAGCGCCACATCATCGAAGCGCCGCTAGGCTTTTTGCAAGCTGTGTGCGGCTCGGACTCCATCGATGAGGCGCTTATATCCACGCATTTGGCGGCTCCCTATGCGCTGGAGAAACCTTATGAGATCAAGCCGCTGCCGGTGTGCGGACCCGCCCAAGCTCTTGTGGAGGCCACATTGGAGTTGCTCCGGGAAACGTCGTTCAAACCTGAGGACGTTGCCTTCATCGAAGCAGACCTCCACTTCTTTTCCCTTCTGCGTCCAGTGCCGACAGATGAAGACTCAGCAGGGTATAGCGGCGCATTCGCAATTGCCGCCGCGATCGTGTTCGGTGACGTCTGGATCGACCATGTGACCGACGAAGCCGTCGCCGATCCGACAGTCGGGGAGCTGATGTCACGCATCAAACATCGACCGTCGATCATCAAGGGCAACGAAGTTGTGGAGATCGAATTGCGTGACGGACGCAAGGCGTCAGCGACCGTCACCGGAGGCAGAAAAAGATCGAATTCACGGCAAGCCGCCCTCGACAAGTTCCGGCGATGCGCCAGCCGGGTTTTGCCTATACCGGGAGTCGCCGAGCTTCAGGAGCTCATCTTGGATCTGGACAAACTCGGCTCCATTGACAGGCTAATGCAAGTTGCCGGCGGCCGACACACTTAGTGACATCGATCCTCACGCGACCGAACGGCGGCTGAAAAACTCAATGACGGACTCATTGAACGTATTGGGCCTCTCCCAGTACACTGAATGTCCGCTGTCAGGAACGACCAGAAGTTCCGCATTGGGAACATGGGTGGCGACGTGTCTCATCATGGTGGGGGGAGCCGCAAGGTCCGCACCACCCGCGATGAACAATACGGGTGACGAAATCCGGGCGAAGTTTTCCCAGATGAACTTATTGGCGGATTCGTTCTTTGCTTTCGCGTCGACCAGCGCATGATGTTCGAGGTCAAGCCACGCTGCCACCCCCTCCGGATTGGCGCCGCGATAAGAAGGGCCCAGTTCCCGAAATTCCGCAGGCATATTTTCAAGGCCCAGCGTGCGCACCCTGTCGCTGACCTCCCGATATTCAGGCTCTGCGAGGGTTCCATACGCTCCACTTGACGCCGCGATCGCCACAACACGCTCAGGATAGCTCATGGCGAAATCGAGTGTGACGGTACACCCCGCAGCAGTCGCCACGAGAAAGCACCGCGCAATCTGCAAGGAGTCAAGGAGCCCTAGCAAGTCTGCCGAATGCGACGCGCCACCCGGAGGAGATTTATCCGACCCCCGATGGCCCCTTCTGGAGTAAGCGATCACCCGATAGCCGGCGTTCTTGAAAGCCGCAATCTGATAGCCCCACATGAAGGCGCTACCTGTTGCAGGGTGCATCAGCACGAGCGCCGGGCCGCTACCTCCAAAATCGCGATAGTATAGGTGTCCGCCCGAAACCTCCGCCAGTCCTTCGACAAAATCAGGCCATGCGGGAGGGGGGCCGGTTTCAAACTCCTCAGGTCGGGCCGGAGCAGCACATCTGATTTTCAACATATTGACCTGCCCCGGTGATTGATGAGTTTGAAGTTGTTGCAATATCGATCTTGGCCCGCAGCCTGACCACATAGGTGATCCGCTTTGCATTTTAATTGATTGTCGGTCTTGGCTGCAATGCTGGTTTGTCAACGCCATAGAGATTCTGCATCTCGGACAAGAAGCCCGAGGTCATGGCGGTGGAGGCAGACCTCGTGCGGTAGATGTTCGAGACCTGTCTGCAAATGCGATCGGTTGCCGAGCTGGCGGCAGAGATGAACGGGCTGGGGCTCAAGCCCAAACCCCAAACCTTCGCCGACGGCCGGACTGTCAAGCTCCAGTACTACCCTGACGGCCCCTCGCGCACCTCTTGAAGAATCGGTGCTACATCCGCGAGGTCGTGTATCGGGGTGAGATCAACTAGGGCTAGCATCCGCCGATCATCGACCGCGAGCTAGCCCACGTGCAATTCTACAACGCATGTTGATACTCGAACTCATCGGGCTTGCGCGACAACGCCTGATGCGCGGCCGCATGATTCGCGGCTCTACCGTCCGCCGCCAGCCGCCAGCGCCTTGTAGCGCGCCACCGTTTCGGGCGAGGCGCGCACCGCCTCGTGGATAGCTTCGGTCAGGTGCTCGCCGTCGACGGGCGCGAATTCGAGATTGGTCTTGCGCACCGCCGCTTCGTATTCAGGATCTTTCATCGTGTTCCGGAAGGCGTCGCGCAAAATCTGCACGCGGTCGGCCGGCACGCCCGGCGGCACCGCGAAGGGAAATCCCATGTGCAGGCCGACCTCGAAGAAACGCATCAGATCACGGTCGGCCGGGGTCCGCACCAGCTCCATAGCGGTCGGCGCATCGGGCAGGTCCGGAAGGCGCGTATCGCGTCCGAACTGCACAACCACCCGCATTGTGCCATTGGCCAACATTTCGGCGTTGGTGAGTTTGGCAGTTGCGAAGCTCGTCACCATCCCGTCGATCTCGCCGCGCGCCATGGCGAGAAAGATGTCGCCCTTGTAGCCTTCGATGACCTTGATGTTGGCGCCGAGCGCATCTCGCACCAGATAGGGAAGCACGGTGCCGGTATTGCCGAAATTCAGCGGCGTCTTGGCGTTGCGGACGTCATCGAAACTCTTGAAGGGGAAATTGCCGCGGATGGCCGCAATGAAGACGTTCTGGGTGTAGTCCGCCGGGGTGCCGAGCCAGATAAACCCGTCTATCGTGAAGCGGGCCGCCTTCTCGCCAAGCAGCGCAAGGATAAGCGCGTCGCGATTGAACTGGCCGATCTCGGTGCCGTCCTTCTTGGAGACGTTGTAAACATAATTGGCCGCGCCGATCCCCGAGCCTTCCGGCATGTTCTGCACTACGATGTCCGGGCGTCCGGGAATGTGTTTGACAATGAAGTTCGCCAGAAGTCGCGAATGCGTGTCGTAACCGCCGCCCGCGTTGCCGCCGGTAATGAGCCGGATGGTCTTGCCGGCGTAGAAGTCAGCCGATCGAGCGGCTTCGGCTAGCGCGAGGCTTGCCGCAGCCAGAGCGACCCCAGTCGCCAGTGCCTTGATGATTCCCCTCATGCGTTCCCTCCCTGAATTTCAGGCCGCGCGGCTTTTGCGCCCGTTCGAAGGGATTCGACCGAGGCTTACGCCTCGATGATCCCGACATTGTCGACGATCTTCACATCCGTTCCATAGCGCGTCGAGATGCGGCGCACTCGTTCCAGCACTCGCTGGCCGACCTCCCGCCCGGCCAGCACGGGTCGGCCGCGTTGTGCGCGCGGCAGGCCGAAGCCCAGATCGACGGGGTGCAGTCGGGCGCGCTTGAACACGCCCTTTTCGAACTCGCATTCGACGACGACATTTTCCCAAAAATTGCGATGGCCAGCATGGCCGCGCTCGCCGCCGCCCGTGAAGGCGTCAGAGAATTCGCCCGGCGTCGCGTTCGCCGGCAGGTTGAAGGCCTGATAACGCTCGCGCGGAAAGAAACGGATGGTCTCGTATTGCATGAACAGGCAGCCGAGGCCGTAGAAAATGGGCCGGCCCTTGTAGATTTCAACGCCGTAGGGAATCTGTCTGCCATGACCGACGAAGACGTCGGCGCCCGCGTCGATCGCCTTGTGGGCGAAGTCGACGACGAATTCCGCCGGCTCCTCGGCCTCGCTGAGATTATTGACCTTCATAGCGGTGTCGAAGCTGATCTCGTGCGAATGCAGCGAGAAGATCACCCAGTCCGCCTGGCGCTTGGCCTCGCGGATCCAGCGCAGGTTCTCGGTTTCGTCGCGCTTGTTGGTTTCGGTCGTGACGGCGAAACGATCGCCCAGCACCACGCGCTGGCCGAATAGCGTCAACTCGTCGCCGCCCTCCTTCTCGAAATGGACCTGCTGGGTCGTATGGCTCTTGACCTGCGCCTTCTCTTTCTCGAAACCGAGCAGGCGTGCAGCGCGCTTAAATTCCTCGAAGGCCTGGCGGTCGACGAAATGCGTCTTCTTCCAGCCGAGCGGATTGATGCCCGGACGCCCGTGCAATTCGTTGCCCTGATCGCTGGCGGGCCGCCACGGATAGAAGCTCGAAGACGCCGACACGAGGCCGACACGGCCGTGCGGGGTCTCGTAATAGCCGGGCGAAGCCGCGCGCGTCAGATTGGCCCCGACGCCCGCCCCGACGATCCCGGCCTCTTCCAGATGCCGCACCGTCGCCAGAATGCCACCCTCGCCATATTCGCCCGCGTGATTGTTGGAGCAGGACACCAGATTGACGCCGAACCATTTCAGATCTTCGAGCGCCGCTGGTGGAATCGTCATGTTGATGCCGTTGGTGAGGTTCGGCGTGCCCTCGTCCCAGTTGCGCGGCGTGCCCTCGAGATTGAGAAACCCCACGTCCGAGCGGCGGAAAATGTCGGCGAGCGCGACGAACGAGTCCTCCCGGTGCGACTGAAACCGGCGCGTGATCAAGGCGTCGCCGGCCAGCGCCATAGTGATGTTCCCGGATTGGGAATCGTAGATCATCAGTGCCCTCCCTGCAGCCACGGCGTCGCGCGCCGCCGCTGTTTTCAAATTTTCTGACCGAATGTTAGTTGGAAACCTGAACAGCGTCCAGCTATCGGCCGCGCTCAATCCCTTACGGAAGCATCCGGGCTAGAAATCCCGGTCCCACCAAGAAAGGTTTCTCTGTCGTTTTCCATGTCCCACGCCGCGCTACCGCACCGTTCCAGATTCTGTTTTCCTGTTCGCCTTACTTAGGGCTGGCACTCGAATCCATTTTGAGCAAGATGCCTTTCGGCAGACGTCGAACCCGAACAAGATCGATCCACTTCCAGAACCCCGTCGTTTGTTTCGCCCGCCGGGGATCAGCCCTGCCCCAAGCTCGCCACCACCATAACCGCCGTTCTTCCAACCCTTGGCGGCGACGACGCTCGGTCTTTTATCCGTTTGTCGCGCTGTTCAAGTGCGCGCGCCTCGAACTCAACTCCGGGTATCAGCACATCCTTCTTTGGGCCGCTCTCACGCTAGCATACCGGCGTACGCAGCATCGCTTCTACTGATTGAACGCCGCTAGAATGGCCTCGATCTGTTTAACAACTTCCGGTGGCGTATTGGCCGCGCGCTCAACCACCTTCGCGAGCGTGGCGCCGTCAATCGGGGAATCGAACTCAAGCCGCATACGGGCAACATCGTCCTTGAAGCCCTGGTCGACAACGACTTTCATGAACGCGTCGCGGAATAGCGCAAGTTGCGCAGGAGCAATGCCGGGGGGAGCTAGATAAGGTCTGGCTATTTCGCCGCGCACGCGCATGAAATCGAGGATCTGCCGTTCGGTCTCCGTCTTGGCCAGATCACCGAACAGAGGGACATTTTTCAATTCTGGATGTGCGGTCGCCCCGTGTTGGAAAATAACCTTGACGAAATTGCGCTCAAGCATATCGGTGGCCTTGAGAGAGCCCCAGGTAGTGCCTCCCGTTCCGTGAATCTCGCCACGCTCCATTGCAAGCTTGGTCTCGTCGCTGGTCCGGTAACCGGGAATGATCTTAAACTTCAGGCCGAACAGCTTCTGCCCGATGAGTGGAAGGTCGATGCCCGTGCTGCCCAAACTCGTTCCTCCAAGGATGACCTCGCGCGTCTTCGCTTCCTCAAGACTTTGGACTGGAGACTTCGTCGTCACATACCCGATGTAGGTATCGCTCGACGCATTTCCGATCCAGTTGAATTTCGTTACGTCGAAGTCTACCGCCGTGGGGGACAATTGCGGAGCGGTGAGAACGGATCCGTGCACAGCGCCAATCACAGTGCCGTCGCGTGGCGCGATGTTGTTTAGATAGCTCGCAGCACGTATGCCGCCGCCACCTGGCATTTCCTGCACGATCATCGCCGGCTTGCCAGGCAGATAGTTCGGCATGTAACGCGAAAACAATCGCGCATAGGCCTCATATCCGCCGCCGCCGCTGACGACAATCTTGATGACCTTGCCGGCAAAATTTGTATCTTGCGCCTGTGCAGGCGCCGCCAACACGAAGCCGGATGCCAGCAAAATTGCTGCGAACTTTTTCATCCACTTCCTCCCGATAACCCCTCTTTTCCAATGCGCTCACGCGCGCGGCAAGGCGGGTCAACTACCACGATTGAATCTTTGTCATTCAGCTTCCTATAATCTGCACCGGTTTCGTCATGCTGACAAGGACGCAAAAAACGCCGCGATGCAACCCACCCAGGGCCAAGATCGAAACAGCGCGCTGAAATCAGCGAGGAAGGCATCTGGCAAACAGCGGCGCATCAAGAAGCTTGTTGACAGGGGCGTTTCAATCTCGATTCATACACGGATCGGAGTCTGGCGCGAAGCGCAATCCCATTAACGTCAAACGGTGACCGTCAGCCATGCCAAGCAAAAATTCGATCGAAAAACTGCTTCAACCAAAATCCGTCGCAATCGTGGGCGCTTCGCCTCGGACCCGTATGGGAAGATCAGTGATTCAAAATGCCAAAAAGATCGGTTTCACAGGCGCCATCTGGCCCGTTAATCCGAACTATGAGGAGATAGAAGGCCTCGTCTGCTACAAGACCCTTCGGGCGCTTCCCGAGCCTCCCGATTGCGTTATCGTGCTGGTGCCGGCTGACGGTGTGCTCATTGTTCTTGAGGAAGCCGCAGCAATTGGCGTCAAGGCTGCGGTCATTGTCGCGAACGGTTTTGGTGACTCTCACTCAAGCGAAGGTAGCTTACGCAACAACCGCTTGCTGGCATTGGCGACGCAGCATGACATGGCGATCGCAGGACCAAATTGTCTCGGCTACACAAGCTTCGTCTACCGCGTTGCGAGCACCTACACCGACCTACCTCCTGAAGCGCGTGCTGGCGGCATTTCAATCATTTCTCAAAGTGGCGGCCTGCTGAATGCTGCGGCCAGTTATGTCAGCGAACGTAGCGGAGGCCTGAATTATCTCATCTCTGGCGGCAATCACGCAGTGGTCAGTCTCGCCGACTACATCGAGTTTCTGGGAGATGATCCGGCCACGCGTGTGGTCGCCTGTATCATGGAAGGCGTCACTGACGGACAAGCATTTCGACGGGCGGTGGAGCGTGTTTCGCGACTCAAGCCGATTGTCATTCTAAAACTTGGGCGAAGCGATGCAGGTAAGCGCGCAACCTTTGCCCATACGGGCACTCTTGCCGGGCAAGACGATGCCTTCGCGGCCATGTTTAGACAAAACGGCGTCGCACAGGCAGCCAGCATCGACGATTTGATGGAGACCGCCATGCTCATGGCGTTGGCCAAACCGCCGAAGGGCGACCGCTGCGTCATGGTGACGATATCTGGAGGCACAACTGGGCTCATCGCTGACCTCGGCGAGGCAGCGGGACTGCGTTTTCCGACGCTCTCGCCGTCAACCGACAACGCGCTTCGGGACATATTCAAGATCAAGGCCTCCCTCAACAATCCCATTGATACAACCGGGTGGCCGCAACTCTCCGACGAAGGAAATCTTGATCGCGCCCTTGATACACTCCTCGCCGATCCGGACGTCGATGTCATTGCAATTTCCTTCCGCCTCACACCCACGGATCGGGATCGAAAGTTGCTCGGAACTTTGGCGCGGCGCGCAAAAGACGCTGGAAAACCGATCCTGTTCGTTTCCACCGTCTCCTATACGGCTCAACCGTTCAGACTATCTGCGCCTGAGCTTGTCGAATATCCGATCCTCGAGGATCTCGAAAACGGGCAACGTGCGATCAGCCGTCTCATCGCATACGGCAAGTTCCGAAACAGAAGCATCCCCTTACGCCACGGGCCCCCGGCCACAATGACGCCTGCGGTAAAAATCTCGGACAAACATTCATTAACTGAGTTCGAAAGCAAGAAAGTGCTTGCGCAGTTCGGCATTTCGGTGACGCGAGAAGAACTCGCGACCGACAGCATTATGGCAGCCCGTCTGGCCGATGAAGTCGGATACCCCGTAGCCCTCAAGGTTCAGTCTCCAGACATTCCACACAAGTCGGAATCCGGTGGCGTAAGACTGAACGTATCATCGGCCGAAGAAGCCAAAGCTGCATTCGATGAAATCATGTCCAATGTCAGGCGCGTTCAGCCGGAGGCCGGTATCGACGGGATACTTGTCCAGCAAATGATTCCCCGGGGGCTCGAAGTCATTCTCGGGATGAATCACGATGAGCAACTCGGTCCCTACTTCATCGTGGGACTTGGCGGAATTTTTGTCGAGGTTCTGAAGGACGTGTCACTACGTTTCCCGGTAGTGGAAAAAAGTGAAGCATTCGACATGCTTAGTGAGTTGCGCGGCAACGCATTGTTCAACGGCTTTCGTGGCGCGCCGCCTTGCGATGTCGATGCTTTGGCGGAAATGATCGTACGCTTCAGCCAAATGGTAGCCGAAACCGCTGGTCAGTTCGAGGCAATCGACATCAACCCAGTTATCGTCGGGCCCGCCGGGTCTGGCGCCGTGGTCGCAGACGCGCTCATTGTTCCATACGGCAAATGAACCGGCATTCTTCGACGCAATTGCGTATTTGCAGATTTATAAATCGCACGCCATCACCAGTATGGCCGGTGCGGAAATCGTCAAGGCAACTTTCACCGCCCGAGGGGCCTTGAGAAGTTTCGGCGCTGTAAGGATTTCATCCTAGCATGTCTTAAGCCAATGTATGAAGGTTCGGAATGAGGTGGCCTTGCCCCTGAAATGTGATCCTCCCTGAAGTACGGCTTCCTCCCTGAAGCACGGCCTTGAGGCCACCACCACATCGAGAAATTGCGAGCCGAACTCATTACGTTCGCCGGGCGCTATAACGAAACCTGGCTCGTAGCGCGAAATGAATACAAAGCGCCGTCGAAAGTGAGAGAGGGGCAGACCATGCTACAACTGGCGATTGACCCCAAGCCTGCGGCCAGCTTACCATTGGCAGCCTGAGCAAGCGCAGTTGGATGTCTCACATCCGTGCCGCAGTACAGCCGCCGGGAGGAAGAATGGAAAGCGCTGTCGCGTATATCGGGGCCAAACCGCGTCCGTCGACA
This sequence comes from Beijerinckiaceae bacterium, assembly GCA_947478455.1. Taxonomy (GTDB): domain Bacteria; phylum Pseudomonadota; class Alphaproteobacteria; order Rhizobiales; family Beijerinckiaceae; genus Terripilifer. The sequence continues at coordinate 10,550 of CANJWR010000093.1, forward strand.
TGGGCGGGGCCGATCATCGACTGCGATGTCCACGCCTGTGTCCCATCCATCAACGCTGTTCTGAAATATCAGCCGCCCCTGTGGGTCGAGACGACACGCGAGCGTGCATGGAAGGGACCGAGCACGGCTTCGATTTATCCTCCAAACGCAGAGACGAGCGTCAGGAGCGAGTGGCGCCCCGAGTCGGGAGTCGCGGCTTCGGACGTGTCCATGCTGCAGAAGCACATCCTCGACTTAACCCGTTCCGAGTACGCCATTCTGAATTGCTATTACGCGGTGGAAAGCCTGCGGCACCCCGACTGGGCGGCCGTTCTGGCCTCCTCCGTGAACGACTGGCTCATCGAGAACTGGCTCGAAAAGGATTCGCGGCTACGCGCTTCCATCGTCATTCCGGGGCGCGACCCTCTTGCGGCGGCGCGCGAAATCGATCGGGTCGGATCACATCCGGGCTTCGTGCAGGTGCTGTTGCCGGTACGGTCGGAGCGGCCCTACGGCCACCGCTATTTCTGGCCGATGTTCGAGGCAATGGTACGGCACGATCTCGTCGCCGGAATTCATTGGGGCGGCCAGACGGACGGGGCCCCCTCCCCGACCGGATGGGCGTCCTGGCATGCGGAAGAGATGGCGGCGGAGACGCAGGTTTTCGCTTCGCAGATGACGAGCCTGATCCTCGAAGGCGTCTTCCAGAAGTTCCCACAATTGCGCGTGTCGATGCTGGAAGGCGGCTTCACGTGGCTGCCGACCTGGGGCTGGAACCTCAACAAGAAATGGAAGGGGCTGCGCCGCGAAGTGCCGTGGGTGAACCGGTTGCCCACCGAGATTATCCGTGAACACATCCGGTTTTCTGCCGTGCCTATCGATATGGGGCCACCCGCTCACATGCGAAAGATCATCGAATGGCTCGAAAGCGACGACATGCTGATGTTCGCCACGGACTATCCGCATCTGCATGACGACGATATGGACGACCTGCTCGCGGTGATGCCGGAATCAATGCGCGCCAACGTCATGTCGGAGACGGCGCGGCGCTGGTACCGACTCTAATTTGGAATTCGTTCCGAACGCCCACCCAGACGATTGGGGACTAGAATGAGCTCACAACGCCAGAACATCGCGGACGACGAGAAGATTCCGGTCATCGACGTCGACTGCCATCCCATGCCTCGGCACTTCGACGCCAACGTGAAGAAGCACCTGCCGCGACGTTGGCAGGAGTACATGACGAAATATCATCCGGGCGTCGCCTTCTCGTCGTTCGGCTCTCCGCCGCAGCGGGAGTTCACGCACCGTCTCGACGCGCTGGACGAGAATGGGCGCGTTTCCGTTGATCCGATGTTCGTCAAGAAGCAATTGCTCGACGAATACGATCTCACGGCCGCAATCCTGACTAACATCTCTGGCTTCGGCATCACCGGCGCCAATCGTCCTGCGGAAATGTCGAGGGCGCTCACGGCCGCATTCAACGACGCCATCGCGGAAACATGGCTGCAATCTGATCCGCGCTATTATGCGGCCATCTCCGTGGGCCGCGACATTCCGCACATCGTCGATGAAATCCGGCGCTGTAAGGAAGGCCCAATGGGCGACCGCTTCGTCACAGTCCTCATCCCTCCCAGTGGCGAAGCGCCGCTCGGAAAGGAGCGTTACGAACCTATCCTCGAAGCGTGCGTTCACTACGATCTGCCGCTGTCGGCGCATGTTCCGGGCACAGGCGCCAAGGGCACAGCGCTCGGGCACCCGAGCTATTATGCCGAGTTCCACATGAATCTGGCCGCTCACCCGATGTCGACGGTGCCCAGTCTGATCTTCGAAGGCACTTTCGACCGTTATCCAACGCTGAAGATCGCATTCCTCGAGCTCGGCTGGTCCTGGGCCCCGACTGTCGCGTGGCGCCTGGACAAGATCCACGCAAAATTGCGCAATGAAGTGTCGCACCTCAAGCGCAAGCCCTCGGAATACATGAGCGACCACTTCTGGTTCGCGACGCAGCCTGTCGAAGAACCCGAACAGGTCCGCCACACCGAGAGCATCTACCAGATCTTCGAGGAAAGCGGCTTTGCCGACAAGCTGATGTATTCGTCCGACTATCCGCACTGGGACTTTGACACGCCGTATGATGGCGTGGCCGCCCATCATCCCATCGAGCGTCGTCGCCGCATCCTCGGCGAGAACGCCAGCAAGCTATTCAAGATTCCGCTCAAGCAGAATTCCGGAATTCTCGCCAAGGCGGGACCGGGCGGCGTCATAAGCCCGCGGGCGGCCTGACGGCGCGGTGGAGACCACAATGTCCAGCACTGCGCCCAACAATGACGCCAAACGGTATGTGGTCGCCCGCAAGGACGAAATCGCTGAAGGCGGGCGGATCATCGTCAAGGTGGAGGACCAGGAAGTCGGCATCTATCGCCTGAACGGGAAGTTCCACGCCATACTCAACAGATGCCCCCACCTCAAAGGCCCACTCTGTCTTGGTGGAGTCGTCAGCGAGGTTTACTCACCGATGCCGGGCGACATCCGCGGCAATCCGTCGAAGCTGTTCGTCACCTGCCCCTGGCATAATTGGGAGTTCGACGTCGACACGGGGCAATCCTACTGGAGCGCACGCGGGCCGCGCGCCCGCCTCTTTCCGGTGGAAATCGAACACGGCGATGAGGTGACGGCGGAACTGGAGAGCGGCTCCGTCGGTCGCGTGCCGGGCCCCTACAAGGCAGAGGTCGTTCCGGTTTCGCTCGAGGCGGATTACCTCGTGCTCACCATGCGAGGCATCCCCCGGTCATGAAAGCCTTTGGCTTCGACGTCCGATGGAAGGTGGCGCAACCCTACGTCACTGTCGAAGACTACCGGATAGCCGCGCTCAAACGACTGCCCCCGTTCGTCCGAGGCTATCTCGACGGGGGCGCCGAAGACCTCGTGACCCTGAAGGAGAACCGGGACGCATTCTCGCGCTGGTCTCTGAAGGCAAAAGTGTTGACGGCAACCGGCGTGCCGGACATTTCCACAGTGGCGGTGGGCCAAAGTCTTTCCTTGCCGGTGCTCCTCGCGCCCACGGGTTTTTCCGGCCTCTACCGATGGGAGTCGGACGTCGCCGCCGCGAGAGCCGCCGAAAGACGCGGCACGCGCCTGATCGCCAGCACCGTCTCGTCCTGGTCGCTCGAAGAGATCGCAGAAGCGACCGAGCAGGATCATTGCATTCAGCTTTATCCGCGCGAGGGAGACTTTGCCGCGCGACTGATGAAGCGCGCCTGGGCTGCCGGGTATCGATGCCTGTTCCTGACGGTCGATAGCCCGGTGCTGGGCAACCGCGAGAACGAGCGACGGAAAGGCATGTCCATGCCGCTCGTCCTCACCCCATGGCGATTACTGGAGATGGCGGCGCATCCCCGCTGGCTTTACGAGACATTGCGTTACCGGCGGGTTTCGGCGCGAAATCTCGTTAGTGGCGCCTCGCTCTCCGATGCAGCGGAATCTTTCAAAATTCATGCGCGGGAGCTTGTTCAATCTACGCTCAGCTGGGACGACTTTTCGTGGATGCGCAACCAGTGGAAGGGCCGCATCTATCTCAAGGGCGTCGTCGACGCCGAAGACGCAACAAAGGCGGTCGATCTGGGAGCGGACGGCATCGTGGTGTCCAATCATGGCGGTCGCCAGCTAGATTTCGCGCAGTCGACCCTGGCGGCGCTGCCTCCAATCGTCGCCGCCGTCGGCGATCGCGCGGAAATCCTGCTGGATGGCGGCGTACGAAGGGGAACAGACGTCATCAAGGCGATTGCGCTGGGCGCGAACGCTGTGCTGATCGGCCGACCTTTTCTTTACGGACTCACCGTCGCCGGACAGCCCGGGATCGAGCACGTGCTCGACATTTTTCGTTCTGAGATCACACGAGCGCTCACCCTCATGGGCGTTCACTCCATCAATGAGCTCGACCCGAGCTGGCTAATCGACCGCCGAGATTTTGCCGCGAAGACTGGACCGCAACACGCACCTTCATCTTTGATTTCTCGTCTCGAAACACCCGAACACGATGCGGCCGACGCGATACGGGTATAACAACCGGCACGAAAGTCGGACACAACTGGCCACGAACAAACGACAGGCCAAAGGCCTGAAAAGGGAGACACGCATGAGCAGACGCTGGACAGCCGCGACAACCTTTCTCCTCTCGGCGCTGATGGGAAGTCCCACATTGGCGGCAGACTCGCCTAACTATGAAAAGGCCAAGCGGGAAGGCGAGGTTCGCTGGTACACAACAAACATAATCGATACCGGCGTCATACCGATCGTCACAGCATTCGAGAAACGCTATCCGGGCGTCAAGGTCATCTATTCGCGTGGCGACAGTCCGCAGACAGTCGTCAAAATCTTGAATGAGGCGAAAGCCGGACGCCTCGAGGCCGATGTGGTCGGCGGCACCGGCACATCTGCGCCGCTGCAGAAGGCAGGCCTGTTAACAACCTACAAGGTGATGAACTGGGACGCCATTCCGGCCGAACGCAAAGACCCGAACGGCTACTGGACCTCCAACATCCTTTATTTCCACACTCCAGCAGTGAACACCGATCTGGTCAAGGCTGCCGACATACCGGCGAAGCTGGAGGATCTGCTCGCTCCGAAATGGAAGGGAAAGATTGCGTGGAGCACATCCAGCCTCGGAGGGCCTGCCTTCATCGGGTCCGTGCTCGTCGGGATGGGCCAGGAAAAGGGCATGGAGTTCCTGCGCAAACTGGCGAAGCAGGAGATCATCAATCTCGGCGTTAGCGCCCGCGCGGCCGTCGAGCGCGTCAGCGCCAGCGAATATGCGGTTGCGCTGGGCATCCTCAATTTTCACGCGCAGATCGATGCCGACAAAGGAGCGCCGATCCGCTGGTTACCGCTCGAACCGATCCTCGGCACCTTCTCTGTGGAAGCAGTGCTCAAGGACGCCCCGCGCCCAAACGCGGCCCGGCTCTTCGTTGACTTCCTGATGTCCGAAGACGCGGCGCGCGTTCTCGCGAACGCGGGCTTCCTGCCGGCGCTCGCATCTGTGCCTGCGAAAACTCCGTCGCTGAAACCGGAAGGCGGAAACTTTAAGGCGAACTTCGTGACGCCGGATTTTCTGGCGGAAAATACGGAGAAATGGATGGCCTTGCGGAAGGAGCTATTCGAGTAGCCCGCGCATCCTCAAGCTTGGTGATGGCGAGAGCGATCACTTCGAACGCAATCGGCAATGGCCGACAGCTTTCGCACGCCACGATGGGTGGCGCTGAAAACGACATGCTAAACAACAATGGTGGTGAACTAATCGGACTCGTCGACTGCGAGCAGTGTTGATTTCCACCAAGAGCTGACCCCGTAGCAAGAGTTTTTCCATCAGGAACCGACCCAAGTCCGAACCTCAACCCCTCGACTTATGCCGGGAGGAACTCATTCAATCAGGTGAATGCAGGACCAAAGGAGCGATCGGTGAGCCTCTACTCGGCGTACGTCTTTGATGCTTACGGCACCTTATTCGATGTCCATTCGGCTGCTGCGCGTTATCGTGATGCCATCGGGCCGAAGGCCGATCAGTTATCCAGTATCTGGCGCATCAAGCAACTTGAATACACATGGACGCGAACTTTGATGGGCGCTCACCGCAATTTTCGTGACCTGACAGCCGAGGCCCTCGACTTTGCCGCTGCGTGCTGCGGCGGTATTACGCCGGACACTCGGGCCAAACTATTGGCGGCGTATGAGCGGCTCGACGTCTTTCCGGATGTGACCACGACATTGGCCGGATTGAAGGCGGCGGGCTCCAGGGTCGCTATTCTATCCAATGGCGACCCCGACATGTTGGCGAATGCTGTCGCCGCGTCCGGGCTCGAGGGCCTGATCGATACCATTTTTTCGGTAGAGGAAGTTGGCGCTTTCAAAACAGCCCCGGCTGTCTATGGCATGAGCTATGTCGGAAACTGGGTGACGGTATGAAGAAGGCGGCGTAACGGGGTTGGTGCTGAAGCCACCCGAACCTCCCGAAGGAGCGTTACGCCATGAACGAGGATAGAGTGATCCCGCTCCGCCATAAAGGCGAAATCGACGATCCGC
>CANJWR010000094.1 GCA_947478455.1 Beijerinckiaceae bacterium
CTTCTGGAGGCCATCAACGGAAACGTCCAGGCCGCCAAACGCAAGGCAAAAGGCTATCGCAGCAAGCGCAACCTCAAGTTGATGGTCTACCTCATCGCCGGAGGGGTGCTGGACACGCTACCCACATGAAACAGCGACGAGCCTGAAGTTCGACCAGTAATTATCGCACCGACACCTTCATGTCGCCGATGCGTTCGATCCACGCATGGATCTCGCAACCGGACGGTATTTCTCCCACGCCGTCCGGCGTGCCGGTCATGATGATGTCACCGGGATTGAGCGCATAGACGGCGGAGGCGCGGCGGATCAGGTCGGGAATATCAACGATCAGGTGCTTCGTGTTGGAGCGCTGGCGCGGTGCGCCGTCGACAGTCAGGCTCAGGTCGAGCGACCCCGGATCAGGGATTTCGTCCGCCGTCACCAGCCAGGGACCAAGCACAGAATAAGTATCAGCAGATTTGCGGAAGCTGCGGTCTTCTGGCCCCCGCACAGTGATGTCGAGACCGATCGAATATCCCGCCACATGGCTCATGGCGTCCGCGCGTGAAATGCGCTTGCCGCCCTTGCCGATGATGACTGCGAGTTCGACTTCATGGTCGTTGCGACGCCCGGGCCAGTGCAACTCGATGCCCTGAGCCGGACCGACGAGACCGGTCTGGGATTTCAGGAACAGCCCATACTTGTCGATGGGCGTCTCGAACCCCTCATGGGTCGGCATGTGGACGCCGTGGTTGATGGCGGGATCATGGGATTCCTGCACATGCAGCGGATAGTTAAGGGGCGCGGCGATGATATGCGACGGCGTCGCCACAGGACTGTCGAACCGCGCATCCTCAAGCGCAAAGGATTTTGCGTCCGGCCGTCGGGCGGCCTCGCGGATCAGCGGCTTGAGCAGGTCGAGATTGGCGATCATCTGGTCGCCCGGAAGGGCCGGCCAACGCTGGGCCGGCAGGGCGTCGAGCGCTCCGGAGACGTCGATCACCCGGCCGGCTTCGATCAATCCGAGGCGGTTTCCGTCCAAACGGCCGATTTTCATGCTCTTTCCTTCCGGCTCCGGCGATCTTTGTCTCGCATTGGCACGGAGGCCGGGGAGCGTCAACTTGCAGCGGGAGTGCCTCACATTTCTGATGGTTTCGAACGGAAAATTTTCGGTTCCCGGACGTTCCACGTCTTCCCCTTTATGCTATGGAAGCCGCTCAAGCTGGGGGAACGGCATGGATCTGGGGCTCAAGGGACGCAAGGCCATCGTTTGCGCGTCTTCGCGCGGACTGGGTAAGGCCTGCGCCACATCGCTTGCCCGCGAAGGCTGCGAGGTGACGATCAACGGCCTCGATCAGGCGCGTCTCACTGCCGCTGCCGATGAAATCCGCAATCTGACCGGCTCAAAAGTCACCGCCGTCCGGGCCGATATCACCACCGAGGAAGGCCGCGCCGCACTCGTGGCCGCCTGCCCGGACGCCGACATTCTGGTCAACAACAACGCCGGTCCGCCGCCCGGCAAGTTTCTCGACTGGGGTCAGAAGGAATGGGAAGCGGCGCTCAACGCCAACATGCTTCCTGCCGTCTTCATGATCCGCGCCCTGCTGCCCGGCATGAAGGCCCGCAAGTTCGGTCGCATCGTCAACATCCTGTCCGCCATGGTGAAGTCGCCGCGCTTTTCGGACATGGGGCTTTCGACCGCCGCCCGCACAGCCCTGATGGGCATTTCGAAATCCATCGGCCGCGACGTGATTGTCGACAACGTGACCATCAACAATATGATGCCCGAGCGGATCGACACCGACCGCCAGCGCTTCATGGCCGAACGCATGATGGCCGCACAGGGCATCACAATGGAAGAAGCCCGCCGCCAGATCGCGGATTCCCTCCCCGCAAAACGCTTCGGACTGCCGGGCGAATTCGGCGACACCTGCGCGTTCCTGTGCAGCGTGCAGTCCGGCTTCATGACCGGCCAGAACCTGCAACTCGACGGCGGCTCCTACGAGGGACTAGTGTAGTTTCAACGTCGCCGGACCTTTCGTCCATCCAACCTTCAACGCAAGAAGAGGCTCTCAGGCATATGATCATCGACATTCACGGCCATTACACGACGGAACCGGCCGCCTTCAACACGTTCCGCGACAAACAGCTTGCCGGTCTGGCCGACCCGGCCCGCCGTCCGTCCACCACGGACCTCGGCATTACCGACGAACAGCTCATCAAGAGCGTCGAGAAGCAGCTCACGTTCCAGAAGGATCGCGGCAGCGACCTGACCGTGTTCTCGCCCCGCGCCGCCGGCATGGCGCATCACGTCGGCACCGAAGCGACCAGCATGGAATGGACGCGGATGTGCAACGACATCATCCACCGCATCTGTAACCTGCTGCCGAACAACTTCATCGGCGTCGGCCAGCTTCCGCAGCATCCCGGCGCCCCGCCGAAGAACTGCATTCCGGAACTGGAACGCATGGCCAACGAACTGAACTTCGTCGGCGTCAACCTGAACCCCGATCCGTCGGGCGGCTACTGGCGTGACCCGCCGATGACGGACAAGTGCTGGTATCCGATCTACGAGAAGCTCGTGGAACTCGACATGCCCGCGATGATCCACGTCTCTTCGTCGTGCAACCCCAACTTCCACGCCACCGGCGCGCATTACATCAACGCCGACACGACCGTGTTCATGCAGCTCATCCAGGGCAATCTGTTCAAGGATTTCCCGACCCTGAAACTGGTGATCCCGCATGGCGGAGGCGCAGTGCCGTTCCACTGGGGTCGCTATCGCGGCCTGTGCCTCAACATGGGCAAGCCGCCGTTGGTCGAATATCTGATGAAGAACGTCTATTTCGACACCTGCGTCTATCACACGCCGGGCATCGAACTGCTGACCAAGGTCATCCCGATCGACAACATCCTGTTCGCGTCGGAAATGGTCGGCGCCGTGCAGGGCGTCGACCCGACGACCGGCAACTACTACGACGACACGAAAAAGTACGTCGATCAGTGCACAAACCTGACCGAAGAGCAGCGCTACAAGATCTTCGAAGGCAACGCCCGCAAGGCCTATCCGCGCCTCGACAAGATCCTCAAGCAGCGCGGCAAGTAAGCAGCGAACTGTTCGCCAACAGGGCGTCCGCCGCGTGCGGACGCCTTTCCGCATCATCACCTAATTGTCTGGAGACATCATGGCCGATCTTCCCCGCCTTAACCCGGTTATCCGTGCGCTCGAACAGGGCAAGGCCGCCTTCTCGACCTTCGCGCCCGCCACCATGGACAACGCCATCGAGCTCGGCCAGTCGAAGTACGACAGCGTCGTCTTCGAAGGCGAGCATCTCGCCTGGGACCCGAAGAACCTGCGCGACACGCTGCAGTACATGGTCCTGCGCGGTCAGGTCGCCAAGAACGGCGTCGCTCCTCCGGTCGCGCCTTTCGTGCGTATTCCGGCCAATGGCGTCGAGAAGAACCAGTTCCTCGCCAAGCAGGCGCTGGACGCCGGCTGCTACGGCATCGTCTGGCCGCACATTTCGACCGTCGATGAAGCCTACAACGCGGTCGCCGCCTGCCGCTATCCGCGCCTGAAGGACAAGCCGCTCTACGAGCCGGCTGGCATTCGCGGCGACGGCCCGGCCGTTTGCTCGCGTTACTGGGGCATCTCGCAGGGTGAGTATTACGAGCGCGCCGACGTATGGCCGCTGGCACCCAAAGGCGAAATCTTCGTCATCATCCAGATCGAGGACACCGCCGGCGTCCGCAATCTCGACGATATGCTGAAGAACGTCCCGGGCATCGGCGCTGTTCTGATCGGCGAAGGCGACCTTTCACAGGAGCTCGGCGTGCCGCGCCAGTATGAGCACCCGGTCGTGCTTGAGCACATGGCCCAGGTCGTCGCCACCTGCAAGAAGCACAATGTGGTCGTCGGACATCCCCATGTCGAAAATGACAACATGGAGCGCGTCATTGCTGAGGGATACCGCTTCCTGATGTGCTCGGCGCCGCGCAGCTATGGCAAGCTCGAGAAGGCCATGAAGCTCGTCGGACGGTAATCGGAGGATCACGCATGAGCTACCCTGTTTCCGGACCGCTGACTCTCGAAGTCAATCTTGCGGATTCAGATCTCGTGCGGGCCTTCAAGACGGGCGAGGTCAAATCCGACCTCGTCTCGATCAACTTCAGCGGCCCGAAAGTCGCCAACCAGGGCTTCAAGCCCATGGTGCGCGAAGGCAAATTCGATGGCGGCGAGCTCGCCATCGTGACCTTTCTGCAGGCGCTCGAATACGGAAAGCCGCTGGTGCTAATGCCGGCCACGATGGTTGGCCGCTTCCAGCACTATCTGCTCGTCTATAATGCCGACAAGCGCCCGCCCATGGGGCCGAAAGACCTCGAGGGCAAGCGCGTCGGCATTCGCGCCTGGACTCAGACAACCGCCATGTGGCTGCGCGCCCATCTGCAGCATGATTACGGTGTCGATCTGTCGAAGATCACCTGGGTCTGCTGGGACGATGCGCATCCGGCGGAATATCAGGACCCCGATTTCGTCGTCAGGGTTCCGGCAGGTTCCAAATCCGTTGACCAGATGCTGCTCGACGGCGATCTCGACGCCGCAATCCCCGGCTATGACGTGATCAAGGAACCGCAGATCAAGGCCATCGTGCCGGATGTCGCCGGAGCCGGGCGGGCTTTCTGGGACAAGTATCATGCGGTGACGGTGAATCACATTTTCACCATCAAGAAAGACCTGTCTCATCAGCGCCCCGACGCCGTGCGCGAACTCTACCGGATGCTGTCGGCCAGCAAGGCGGCCGCGCCGGCCCCGAAGGACGGGATCGATCCCCTGCCCTTCGGCATGGCGGCCCTGCGCAAGCCGCTGGAACTCGCCATTCAATATGCGCTGGAGCAGAAGCTCATCACGCGCAAATTTACTGTCGACGAACTGTTCGACGACGCGACCCGGGTGCTCGAAAAGCTGTGATCCCATTCCTTGCCCACGCACGAAAATTGTGTGGGCAGATGGACATCAAAATCAGTCGTTTCCATCAGCCAAGCTGACCATTTGCTCCCCGCTCCGGCCTGTGTTAGCGCTCCGGCGAAATTCGGCGCAGCCTTCCGCACGCGCCCGCGCAACATGAAGAACCCACCATGAAACGCTCAACTGACCGCATTCTCACAACTCATGTCGGCAGCCTCATTCGCCCGGAGCCGCTGAAAGAATTCATCCGCGCCAAACAGGGCGGCAAGCCGTTCGATTTCGACGCCTACACGAAGTGCCTCACTTCGTCGGTGGCGGAAGTTGTTCGTCATCAGGCGGAAGTCGGCATCGACATTCCCAGCGATGGCGAGTTCGGCAAGGGCATCAGCTGGTCGCAATATGCGCTGGATCGCCTCAGCGGCTTCGAACGTCGCCCGGTGACCAACCGTGACAGCAACCCCTTCAATCGCGGCGCCGACCGCACGAAGTTTGCGGCCTTCTACGCCGAGATGGACGCGATGGACCCGCCGAACACCACGACGGACAGCATCTGCGTCGGCCCGATCGCCTACACGGGGCAGGAAGAGACCCAGCGCGATATCGACAATTTCAAAGCCGCCCTCAAGGGCGTGAATGTGTCGGAAGCCTTCCTGCCGGTGGCGGCGATTTCCAGCGTCATTCCTGACCGCAAGAACGAATATTACAAGACCGAGGACGATTGCTCCGCGGCAATCGCGGAAGCCATGCGCACCGAATACAAGATGATCGCCGACGCAGGCATCGTGGTGCAACTCGACGACGCCCGCGCCGCCGTCACCTATGACCGCATGGTGCCGCCCGCCTCGTTCGAGGATTACATGAAGTGGCTTGGCCGCATGGTCGACCTCATCAACCACTCCATCGAGGGCATTCCGGAAGACCGCATCCGCTATCACGTCTGCTGGGGCAGCTGGCCGGGTCCGCACACCTCCGATGTGGCGCTCGAAAAGATCGTCCACGAAATCCTGCGCGTGAAGGCCGGCGCTCTGGTGATCGAAGGCGCGAACCCGCGTCACGAACACGAGTGGAAGGTCTGGGAGAAGGTGAAGCTTCCAGCCGGCCGCATTCTGGTGCCGGGCGTCATCAGCCACGCCACCAATGTGGTCGAGCACCCCGAACTGGTCGCCGAGCGCGTCACCCGTCTGGCGAAGCTGGTCGGCCGCGAGAACGTCATCGCCGGCACGGATTGCGGCTTTGCGCAGGGTCCGCTGCTGCGCCGCGTTCACCCGACAATCATGTGGGCGAAGTTCGAGGCGCTGGCTGCCGGCGCGAAGATCGCCACGAAGCAACTTTGGGGCTGAGCGCGCAAGCGTTCCCCTTTTCGTCAATTCTGGAGGACACCATGACAGCACGCACCAAGCCGCCGTTTCGCGCCGATCACGTCGGCAGCCTCATCCGTCCCGAGAAGCTTGTGGCCGCCCGCCTCGGTCGCGAAGCCGGCGTCGTCTCGCCTGAAGACCTGCTGAAGGTCCAGCATGATTGCATCCGCGAAGTCGTCAAGATTCAGGAAGACCTCGGCCTCAAGGTTGCCACCGACGGCGAATTCAATCGCCAGTCCTGGCAGACCGACTTCCTGCTGAAGATCGCCAATATCGCCAAGACGGAATCCAAGATCCGCGTTCGCTTCCACTCGAAGACCGGCACGCGCGACAGCGCTCCGCCGTCGCTGAGCGTGGTCGGCAAGCTGAGCCGCCCGAAGCCGATTTTCGTTGACGACTTCGCGTTCCTCGCCTCGGTGACGAAATCGACCGGCAAGGTGACGCTGCCCTCGCCGACCGTCGTTCACTTCCGTGGCGGCCGCAACGCCATAGATCCGAAGGCCTATCCGGACATGCAGGAGTTCTACGACGATCTCGCGCGCGTCTATCGTGAAGAGTTCGCAGGCCTCGTCAACGCTGGCTGCCGCTACTTGCAGATCGACGAAGTGAACCTCGCCTATCTGTGCGACCCGGCCCTGCGCGCCGAAGTCGTCAACCTCGGTGAAGATCCGGCAACCTTGCCGAAGACATATTCTAAGCTGCTCAACTCGACCCTCACCGAGCTGCCGGCTGACATGACGGTTGCGATGCATCTGTGCCGCGGCAATTTCGGCGGCATGTGGGTCGCCGACGGCGGCTACGATCCGATTGCCGACATGTTGTTCAACGAGATCAACGTGAACGGCTATTTCCTCGAATACGACAGCGAGCGCGCCGGCGGTTTCGAGCCCCTGCGTTTCCTGCCGAAGGGCAAGGTCGCAGTGCTGGGTCTGGTGACCACCAAGTCGCCGGTTCTGGAAACCAAGGACGAGTTGAAGCGCCGCATCGATCAGGCCGCAAAGTTCGCGCCGCTTGAACAGCTTTGCCTGAGCCCGCAATGCGGCTTCTCGAGCGGTATCGGCGGTCAGACCATGACGGTCGATCAGGAGATCAGGAAGCTCGAACTGATCATCGAGACCGCCCGCGAAGTCTGGGGCTCCGCATAGCGCCAACTCGCAAAACCGATTGAAATTCGAAAGGCCGGCGATCACCTCGCCGGCCTTTTTGTTTGTCGAAACATGTGCAGGATTGTCGCACCGCGACACTTTGACCCTGGGGCGCAGCCCTCAAATGTCAAAATGCCGCGCCCGTTTGGTCCCTTGGACAGCTGGCGCAGGAAAACTTGACCGTTTAACTTTTCTTTATTCGCGGACGTCACGCGGTCGCTTAGGCCGCACGACCAATCCGCTAATAAAAAAGTGGGCGGGGAAACGACATGTGGGACTCTTTACGGTCCTTCGAGGCTGGCGACTTTTCGTCGTGGCTACGCGAAGGCAATTTCATTGTCGATCCATTTTCGACCTTCTACACGCTGCTCGGCATTCATTCCATCGGGATGGCGATTGTCGTTGGCATCAGCTTTATGCTGAGTTCGCGCATCTTTGGGTTCCAGCTCGGCTTGTCGATGAAGAAGGGGCTGGAGCTTCTGCCGCTCGCATGGTGGGGATTCTGGATCAATTTCGGCTCCGGCGTCCTGTTGGTGCTGGCGCAGCCGCGACGGGAGATGATGACCTTCCTGTTCTGGGCGAAGATGCTCACGATCCTGCTGGCCTTCCTGTCGCTGCGCACCGTGCAGCGCGGGCTTGAAGCGATGCAGACGCCGCAGGGCGCGCTGGAAATAGCGCCGTGGAATCTTCGGCTCCAGACTTTGCTTGTCGATCTGTTCTGGCTCGGCGCCATCATCAGCGGTCGCCTCATCGGCTACACGCAACCTCCGCCGCCCCTGTAGGCGCCCTGCGGGCGCAAGGCATTGGCGCAAACAGCAACATAAAATTCAGGAGGAAAGCATGTTCTTTACCGAAGCCCAGCTGGAATGGTTCAAACAAGCCTGGCCGGGTCCGATCACGCGTTCGACGAGCTGGCTGTTCCCCTTTGGCGAAATCCTGCACTTTATCGGTCTATGCCTTCTGCTCGGCTCGCTCATCTTCATCGACCTGCGTTTGATGGGCTATTTCAAAAGCCATTCGGTGAAGTCGGTCCTGTCGCTTCTGCCCTATGCGCTGTTTGGATTTCTGCTGAACGCCATCAGCGGCTGGTTCTTTTTCACATCGACGCCGCAGGTCTATATGGGCAACTGGGCGTTTATCTGGAAAATGATGCTGATACTGCTGGCGGGATTGAATGCTGCCGCCTTTACCATTTGGGAACATCCGAAAGTCGTTCACATCGGCCCCGGTGAAGACACGCCGACCAGCGCCAAAGTCTTTGCCGCCTCGTCGCTGGCACTCTGGTTCGTCGTGCTGCTGCTGGGACGATGGTTGCCGATCTTCACCGTGAGCGCCAACTGAATCACGCTGCGTCGCAGCCAGAAACGCAAGGAACGCTTGAATGATCGCTATCGGCTCCGCTCTGATGGTGGTGGGCGCAATAGGCGTCGCACTGTTCGTCTACATCAATCTCTACGTTCAGCCGAAATGGTTTCCGGGCATTGTGGCGAGCCAGAGCGGCGCAAAATCTGGCGCCGGATCAGCGCCGGGCTCACATCGCCTTGTGGGCGTGATGCTTGCGGCGCTCGTCTTCGGAGGCATTATTGTTTTCAGCCTCGGCGCCGCAATGGTCGCAACGACCATCGGCTACGGGCACGCCTGACAACAAGATGCGGGCGCGCATCAGCGCCCGCGCGCAGTCCTGTTACTTTGCTGCCGCCGCTGCAGGATCGATCAGGATCGCAGCCTGTTTCACCACGTCGGCCGGCGCGCTATAGGCTTTCGCCAGAAGCTTCTCGATCTGATCGCCGGTGAGTGGATCTATTTCGAGCTGCACTTTCGCGGCTTCTACAAGGAACTCAGGATCTTTTAGCGTCGCATCGAATCCCTGCCGCAGGGCAGCGAGACGGTCAGCAGGAACGCCCGGCGGCGTCGAGAACGGGCGACCCATTTCCTGCCGGATGAGGATCAGTTCGAGTACCTGCTTCTTCGCCGGATCGGTGATCAACTCAAGCGCGCTGGGCACATTCGGCAAATCTGGAAGTTTCTCCATCGCCATCTGCACGAGAACGTTGATCTTGCCCGGCTCCAGCCATTGCGAGCGCGAGGCCTTGATGGTCGACCACGCAAGACCGCAGACGCCTTCAACCTCGCCGGACTCGACCGCAATCGTATCGCCCTGACCGGGCTCGTATCCGGCGATGACCTTGAACTTCGTGCCGAGCAACTGGTTCATCATCTTAGGCACGATCACCGAATTCGACGTTGCGCCAGCGCCCGCAACCGTAATCTCGGTCTGGCGCGCCTGTTCGATCGTCTTCACCGCGCTCGTGTGCCACGACATGCAGATATTCTGCAGCTTGCCCATCGAGCCGATCCAACCGAACTTCTGTGCATCGTAACGCGCAGCCGCATTGCCGAACAACGGATCCATGGCGATGCCGTTGGTATGCGCCGCAATGGTGAGCCCATCCGCAGGACTGGTGGCAATCTGGTTGGCGGCCGCAATGCCGCCTGCCGCCGGAACATTCTTCGCAATGAATTGCGGATTGCCCACCATATGCTTCGACGCATGACGCGCGAACACGCGCGCGTAGGCGTCGTAACCACCGCCAGCGCCGCTGCCGACAAGCATGGTGATCTGCTTGCCTTTATAGAAGGCCTCGGCGGTTTGCGCGCCGGCCTGCGAGGATGAAACAGAAAGCGCAACGCAAAGCGCTAGGACAGAAACTCCGGCGTGATGACTTTTGCTCATCGGGCATCCTCCAGTTCTTGCTTATTCAGAAGTCGCGAAACAGCCGGCCGAAACCCTCGATGCGATCATCGATGCCGCATCGGCGCAGGGCGTCCCAGACAATCGCCTGATGGGCGCCCAGCACGTTCACGCCGAATTCCTGTTCGAGAATGTCGAGCGCATGAGCCGTCGGCCAGTGCGGCGATGGAAACAGAACCGTATCGGCAGTCGGGTTTTCCTTCATGAGCCGGCGGATCATTTCCAGCGGCGCATGTTGCGGAATGGCCCCGATGCGATTGAACGGACTGCCCCATGCGGCGCGGCCCACGACTTCGCAATTCAGTAAAGTCTCGTAGCTATCGGAAATGCGCTTGGTGTCAGTTTCCGCATAAGGATGCGCCAGCACCGCTTTTTTCACGCCAAGTTTCTTGCCCGCCGATGTCTGTGCGGTCGCACTCGACGAGACCTTCACCCCGAGCTCGGCCTCCATTCCGGAGACGAGTTCTTCAGCGTTGCGATAACCCTTGTGGATATTGATCGGTACGCCGCCGAGACAGACGAGATCGACGCCTGCGTCGCGCATTTCGCGCGCTGCGCGCAGGCTGATCTCGTAGGAATTATCCAGTTCCTCCTTACTGCGCACCACGATGGCGAGCGACGTCACCACCAGCGAAACGCCCTTCGGGACGATCTGGTAGAATTCGTATGGAAAGACTTCCGTTGTCAGCGGCGGCGACGTGTAGCCGATACGCGCCCGGTAGCCATACGGGCGCGTGTCCAGTTCGGTCATCAGTCGCTTCCTAGTTCTTGCGCGGCGCGTCGGGGTCGAGCAGCACGCGAAGGCGCTCCACGGCCTGCGGGCTGGTCGCCAGCACCTGTCTGGTGAGAGCATCGAGTTCCTCGCCGCTCACCGGATTGACTTCGAGACCTGCCTTTTCGGCTTCGGCCCTGAAGGCAGGATCTTTCATCGACGTCATATAGGCCTCGCGGACAGCGGCGACCCGATCAGCCGGAACACCCGGCGGAAACGCCAGCGGACGGCCATAGTCCTGCCGGGCGAACATGAGCAGAAGCGCCTGCTTGTCGATTTCGTTCTTCGGCAGTTCGAACAGCGGCACATCCGGCAAATCGGGATGCTTCTTGGTGCCATACTGGGCGAGAATTTTCAGATCGCCAGCCTTCACGGCGGCCATGTTGCGGGTCTTGGCGCTGATCCAGCCGAGCGCCGCCTGCCCCTGCACTTCACCGCGTTCGGTGGCCAGATCGATCTGGGCCGAGCCTTCGTAGCCGGAGACGATCTTGAACTTCGTGCCGAGCAGCGCGTTCATCACAATCGGCATGTCGTAAATCGCCACACCAGCCGTGGTGGCGCCGACAATCACCTCGGTCTTGAAAAGATCGGCCATTGAATTGGCGGGCGACGCGCGGTTCAGCATCACGATCTGGGCTTCCGGCGCGTTGCTGCCGATCCAGATGAACTTGCTCACATCGAACCGCGCCGCATTCGGCGTCAGTTGGGGCGCTGTCGGCATGCCGTTGGTGACGAGGCCGATGACCGTGCCGTCCTTCGGGGCGGTCGCATACATCTGGTTGGCCAGCGTGATGCTGCCGGCGCCGGGGACGTTCTGGACGACGATGTTCGGATTGCCCGGGATATATTTGGTCAGATAAGGAGCCACCAGACGACCGGCAAGATCGTAACCAGAGCCGACGCCCGAGCCGATTCGAAGCTGGATCTGCTTGCCCCGATAAAAATCTGCGACGGAATTCTGCGCCTGCGCACCGGTCGCCAGAACAAGCGCCCCCGCAGCCACGAACAAGCGTGTGAGTCCCATACGTCCCTCCCTTCGGAATTCTGTCCCGATTTGGGTAGCTATACCTGATCGGGAACTCCAAGTCTGCCCGGAAGAGCAAACGTGACTGGACGCAAGACGGAACCGAGCGCCCGGGAATCGGAAGAGGTGTCGTGGGAAATGCGTCTGGAGGCCTCGGAGGGAATCGAACCCCCGTACAAGGATTTGCAGTCCTCTGCGTAGCCACTCCGCCACGAGGCCGTCACATGCCCGACGAAGCAGGCCGCGCGAGGTGTCTAGCAAACGGATGGTCCTGACGGCAAGCGAAACCAAAAAGTTTCTGTCAAATTCGTGAAAGCGCAATTTCGGTCTTTGCAAGCCAGCCGGTCGCTGCTATATGCCCACTCGTCCGCAGCGCGGGCGTTCCTCGATAGCTCAGTTGGTAGAGCATTCGACTGTTAATCGAATGGTCGCTGGTTCGAGTCCAGCTCGAGGAGCCATCTCTTTCCCCACCATTTTCGGCAGAGCAGAGCGTGCATTTCGCACGCCTGCCGTGCGTGCCGCCATCGCAATATTCTATCGACGCCGATGCTGACACGCCCGACCTTGATGCTATCATCCGTCCCATAAACGCCCGGGCGAATCCGGGCAGCGCCGCGTTGGCGACAAGGGAGGGAAATATGACATCGGTATTCCTGAAGTATTCCGTCGCCATTGCGGGCGTGCTCGCCCTGAGCGCTGCCGCACATGCCGCTGACTGGCAGGATGGCGGCGGCGAGGCATGGGCAAAGGTTCTGGCGGCGGCGAAGGCCGAAGGGACGCTGGCGGTGGCCGGGAGCCCCGATATGGCCAAGCCGATGACGGACGGCTTCCTGCGCGATACGGGCATCCGGTTGAGCTATCTGGGCGGCAACCAGCGCGACATTTCGAGCCGCGCCGCGCGCGAATTGCGGGCGCAGGCGGTCACCATCGACATCATGCTCGGCGGAGCTTCCGATCTGCCGCTGATCAACGAGGGGCTTGGGACGCCCCTGAAGGACCAACTCATGCTTCCGGGCGTCACCGAGGGCAAGAACTGGGCCGATGGTGGGCTGCGCTGGGTCGACAAGGGCAAGGCCTACATGCTGCAGAGCGCCGAATATGTGAACGGGCAGCCCTTCATCAATACAGCCATCATCAAGCCCGATGCCATCAAGACCTGGAAAGACATGCTGAAGCCGGAGTATCGCGGCAAGATCGCCGCGCACGATCCGCGCACGCCGGGTTCGGGTCAGGCGGCGGCGGCCTATCTGGCGGCAGTCTTCGGCAACGATTTCATCAAGGGGCTCTATATCGACCAAAAGGCCATGATGACCACCGACGCCCGGCAGGCGACCGAATGGGGCGCGCGCGGAACCTATCCGATCGTCATCGGCGGCAGCCCGACCGATCTCGAAACCTTCAAGGCCGCCGGCATCAAGACCCTGATGGTCGGCGATATGGCGGACGGTCCGGGCGCGACAGTCGGCGGTTTCAGCCTGATCTGGCAGCCGAAGGGCAACCCGCACCCGAACGCCGCGAAAGTGTTCATCAACTGGTACATGAGCAAGCCCGGTCAGGAGGCCTATATCGCCTCGAAGGGCACGCCGACCATGCGGACTGACATCGATACCTCCAGCCTGCCGTCTTACCTGAAGCCGCAGCCGGGCAAGCAGTATCTCGAGACCTATCAGGAGACTTTTTATCTCGGTATCAGGCCAGGCCTCGCGAAGATGATCGAGGATTCGATGGGCGGGAAATAGCGGAGTTAACTCCCGGCGGCTTGCGCCGGGAGCACTGGCTTGTCAGTTCGCCCTGCCGGCGTGGCGGCCGGCAGCGAGGCTGAACACCACATTGCGCGTTTGTCCTGTGCAGCTCGGATAATTGTGGAAGAACAGGCCCACCACGTCGCCTGAGGCATAGAGCCCGCGGATCGGCTCGCCCTCGGTGTTCAGTACCTGCGAATTGGTGTTGATCTGCACACCGCCGAAAGTGAACGTGATGCCACACGTCACCGGGAAGGCCTGAAACGGCGCCTCGTCGATCCGGTTGGCCCAGTTGGTCTTGTCGACTTCAAGCCCATTTGTGCGGCGGCCGTCGAGCACGCCCTTGTTGAAGGGCTTGTCGTCCTGAACCGCAGCGTTAAACTTCGCCACGGTATCGACCAGCACGATAGGGTTCACGCCGATCTGCTGCGCCAGTACGGCAATCGTGTCGCCTTCGAAGAAAGTGGCGTTGCCCTTGTTGTTGTAGTGGAACAGATCGATGCCCTTGCGGTCGTAGATCTGGTAGGCGACGCCGCCGGGCTGTCCCAGCACGGCCCGACCGGTCTTCGCGTAGGTGTAGGCGTGCGCCGCCTCGCCCTCGTTGAAGAAGCGACGCCCTTCCGTATTGACCGTAATGCCGAACTGATAGTCGTAACGGTTCATCTGGTTGCCGGTGCCGTCTTCCATCACGGGCGTCTCGACCGCCGGCGCGCCTGCATCGATGGGCGACATATGCGCGCCCTGCCAGTGGCCAGCGGCCTTGGCCCCCATGTCGAGCAGCATCCGCAGGACTTCGCCAGTATTGTGGCGATTGCCGCGCACTTTCATGAAGTCCGTGTTCTGGCCCAGATAGCGCGCGCGCATTTCCGGATTCGCCTGAAAGCCGCCGGAGCAGCAGATCACCGAGCGAGCGGTCAATTCGTACTCGTCGTCCGGCGTGATGACGCGCACGCCCTCGATGCGGCGATAGTCGCCGAGCAACTGCACCACCTTGCTGCGATAGCGGATGTCGATCCCCAGATTGCGGGCAATCTCGGTCCACATCCGCAACTGGCCGGGACCGCCGCCCTTCGGGTGGAGATACATGCCGGGCTGGAAATAGCGTTTGCCGTTGACCAGATGCGTCTTTTCCGGCGCCCATTTGATGCCGCATTCGAGCATCCAGTGCAGCGCCTCGTTCGACTTGTCGGCCATGTGGGCGGCGAGCGTCTGGTCGATGCGTCCCTGCGTCACGCGGGTCAGGTCGGCTACGAGATCGTCGCGTGTGTAGGGCGGCAGATGGTACGTATCGTACAAATCCTGCGGCACGTCGGGAATGAACTCGCGGAGTTCCTTCTGGCCGGAATTCACGAACCGGAATCCAGTATGCGAGAAGCGCGCATTGCCGCCGGATTGTTCGACCGGGGCCTTCTCCAGCATGACGACTTTTTCCGCGCCGTTCTGACGAACCGCCACGGCCGATTCAAACGCCGCGCTGCCACCGCCGATAACGATGACATCGCAATTATGCCTCTGGACCAACGTATTCCTCCCCCCGCCCGCAGGCGATATTGATGTTTGCTCATTCCGGCCCTTGCGGCTTCGGAATTTCGAGGGAGCATTGCAGTCAACGTCGCGCTGAATTTTCCCGCGCGCAATGTCGGATTTGCGCCGGGGTCTCGTCAATACGAATTTGCGTCTGCGCGGCGGTGGCTCAGTTGAGAACGAAGATCGCTGCGTTCAGCAGGCTCGCGAAAGAAACCCATGCCAGATAGGGAAGGAACAAAAATGCCGACAGCCTGTCGATGCGCCACGCGGAAACGATGAACGCGATGATCGACACCAACATCAATCCGATAATCACAAGGCCGAGTCCGGGAGAATGAAACCCGAAGAAGGCCGGCGACCAGAGGAAGTTCAGGATCAGCTGCGCCCACCAGAACGTCATGGCGGGCGATGCCCGATGCGCCTCCCAGATCCGCCAACCGACCACCGCGATGATCACATAAAGCGCAGTCCAGACTGGCCCGAAAATCCAGTTCGGCGGATTGAAGGACGGCTTGACCAGCCCCGCATACCAACCGCCCGGCAGGTTCAGGAGGCCAATGGTCGATCCGCCACCGACGACCAGTAGCAGGAACAGAACAAGTGAAAGCCGGTTGCGCATTTGAGTTTTCCCCGCAGACCACTCCAACATAGGGCGCAGCGGGGAAACGGACAGTTGCGGATTCTACCGCCTTGTCTGATCAGGCGACTGCGGAGGATTTGGGCTTTGTAGCCGAAACAATGTCCAGATGGCCCCACCGACTGACCCATGCGGGCTGGTTCGAAGCTTTCAGCGCGTAATGCGCCATGACGATCCAGCCGCGGGCGCGCTCTTTTGCCTTAGGCGGACGCTTTTTGGCGATTTCTCCCAGCGCCATGTCAACCCAGTCGGGTAGAAGTCCCGGGATTTCGTGGCGCTGGATGAGGCTCATTTCTGCGGTCGTATCGAGCAGTCGGGCAAACACCTCGACCGAAATAGACCCTGACAGGAAAGGCTCGATTGTCGACGCCATGCGTTCGGCAGATGCCGCGCGCCGTTCGCGGCAGCGCTTGTGAACTACAGCGAACATGCCGGCCGATTTGCCACAGAAAACACAGGCGCCCATCTGATCTCGAGCTATGGTTGAATTTAGGTGACGGCGTGAATCAAGCGGCGAATTTGATCTCTGGCGCGACTTCGATTCCGTCTCTAAACTTTACACCGTTGATGACTTTCGGCAATTGATTTTCGCCTTTCAATC
>CANJWR010000095.1 GCA_947478455.1 Beijerinckiaceae bacterium
ACGCGATGGTCCTTGCCGGGAACGTACTGGGCTTCAAAGCGGACGTAGCCGCCAACCTTCAGGCAGGTGTCCGTGCCCGGGATGTAGAAGAAACCGGCGCCGTAGGCGTCGCAAATCTTGACGTAGGCAACCGGAGCAGCCTTGCGCGAGGGCAAGTCAGCTGCGTTGGCGCCGGCGAGCGCGACGAAACCAGCCGCGGTGCCGAGGAGAATGCTCTTGGTGAGCGTCATTACTAACCTCCAGTGTGAAAGACCCTTCGGGAGCAGGCTTCGGTCTCAGCACCGATTCCGGTAACGGTTGTCCGTCAACGCAATCGACCCGGGCCTCGTCCTTGTCCCACTTCCCGCCTCGCCGGCCCCTTCCAGGAAACCAACAAAAGACAGTTTGCTCCCGGTGATTCCGTTCGCAGTCTTGACACTAGCTATTCGCGCTGCCCATTTCGGGTTTTGATGCCTGTTTTGGGCAGAATTAATCTTCAAATGCGACCTGTTGTGCAAAGGCCACACTTTTATCGGCCGCGTTAGCATCCGATATATACATGAAAAGAATGCAGTTTTTCGCCCGGATCGCGACCATTTGTTCGTCGTCGGATATAGGGAGCGATTGGCCCGAATTGGGGGCTTTTCTGAGAGAAGTCAGCCTTGATTTGCCCGAATTGGGCTTAAAGGCCAATCCACCTAGCCACAGAGCAAGCCGACGTCGTCATGCTGCTTCAAGAAGCTCGGCTTCCAGCGACTCAAAATCGATCTCGATGACCATCGCCTTGCGGGATTGCTCTTCGCGCTCCGCCAGCTGGGCCGACATGACGCGAGCCTCTTCCCGCGCCGCCTCGGCCTGAAACCGCCGCAGCAGCGCCATAAGCTGGCCAATCTCGGCCGACCCGAAAGCCGAGCAGGCGGTCAGCACGCGCTCGATCATGGTGCGCGACAATGCCGCCTCGGCGCCATCACCCATCGGCGCCCCGAGTTCCTCTGCCGCTTCAAGCGCCGCCTGAAAGGCAGGAAACAATCCGGCTGGCAGCTTCGCCCGAGCATAAACAGCCGCAAAGCCAGAATGGCGATACGCACGCACATGACCCGCCACACGCTCCGGCGGAAGACCGGACAGTTCGGCCAAAGCCGCCTCGAACAGCGCGCGGTGTCCCGACAGAAGCGAGCGAAGCACCAGCCCCGCCGTCAACTGCCCGCACTTGCGGAGATGACGGACCAGCGCCAGCGGGCCGTTCTGGGTCCGGGCGCCCGTATCGGCCGAAATCATGATGGTGGCCTTTTCGCGCGCTTCGCGCGTGGCCCGCTCGGCGCGTTCGCCCGACATCCATTCGCAGGCCGTCACGAAGGCCGAAAGCGCCCGCGCGGTCGCGGTCACCAGATCAGCCCGCAGAGTCGGCGGCAGATAGGGGCGCGACAGCAGCGCCTCCCGCATTTCGCCGTCATCGCCAAAACGCTCGATCATGCGCCGCATGGAGAATTCCGGCAGATCCGCC
The DNA here is from genome assembly GCA_947478455.1 of Beijerinckiaceae bacterium. Taxonomy (GTDB): domain Bacteria; phylum Pseudomonadota; class Alphaproteobacteria; order Rhizobiales; family Beijerinckiaceae; genus Terripilifer. The sequence goes on from CANJWR010000095.1 coordinate 1,484, forward strand.
CCGCCATTCACGGCGAGAGAGATCAGAGCCTCACGGGCGCCGACTTCCGCCAACGCGGCAGCAACGGCTGCGGACAGGTTAGGACGCAGCGCAATGGCCGACTGGGCGAAGGCGTCGCCCACCGCCGCGCAATCGATCAGATCGGCGTCGGACAGGAGCGGCGAGCGGCCAAGCACCGGGGCGGACACATCGGACTGGTCGTTGGCGAGCGCAACAATAATATGGTGGGGCGCGTCTTCGGCGCTGGCGAAAGCCTCGGAAAGGGCGCGACGGACCACCGGCGAACCGTCATCAAGTAAAGTCGTCAGCACGACTGCGGCGTCGCGGCGGTCGTCATCAAGGAGATCGGCATATAAGTAAGCGCGCGCCAGCGCGCTTGCCCCTTCGGCCCGCTCTCCCGCTGATACGCCCTGGGCCCAGGCCAGAAACCGACCGACAATCATGGCAAACCCGCAAACCACCACATCGGCAACTTTGCCGAACACGGGCGAAAGATCATCCATTTCGCCACATAACGATCATGTCGGTTTATGGTAAACGGAGCTTTAAGTGAGCCGCCTGCCGGCTTTCCCGTAACGAGAACGGAGCCCGCCATGGCCCCCCCGAAGCCCCACCCGCGCGGCGGACTTTATTTCGAGGATTTCGTCGTCGGATCGACATTCGAACATCGGCTGACCCGTACGGTCACCCAGATGGACAATATGCTGTTCTCCAACATGACCCTGAATCCCCAGCCTCTTCATATCGATGCCCATTTCTGCGCGACCGAAACCGAATGGGGCCGCCCGCTGATGAACTCGTTCTTCACCCTGGGCCTGATGGCGGGCATTGCGGTCAACGACACGACGCTCGGCACCACCATCGCCAATCTGGGCATGACGGATGTGCGCTTTCCCAATCCGCTGTTCGAGGGCGACACGATCCATTGCGCCAGCGACATCGTCGGCAAACGCGAATCGAAATCGCGGCCCAACGCCGGAATTGTCGAATTTCGTCACAAGGCGTTCCAGCAGGAGGGCAAACTGGTGGCCGAATGCCTCCGTCAGGTCTTTGTCCGCCGTCGACCCGGAGCCTGACCCATGCGCTCCCTGCTTTTTGTTCCCGCCGACAGCACCCGCAAACAGATGCGCGCCATGGAGAGCCAAGCCGACGCGCTGATCCTTGATCTCGAAGATTCCGTTGCAGTGTCGGCAAAAGAAGCCGGACGACAGGCTGCAACAGAATTTCTGCTCGAATGGCGCAAGGCGTCGCGCACAAAGAAAATTTTCGTCCGCGTGAATGCGCTCGACACCGGTCTCGCCGATGCCGATCTCGACGCCGTCATGCCGTTACGCCCCGATGCGATCATGTTGCCGAAGGCGACCGGCGGACACGATGTTCAGCATCTGGGCGTCAAACTCGCTGTGCGCGAAGCAGAGAACGATCTTCCCGATGGTTCCACGCAAATTCTGCCCATCGCGACCGAAACCGCCGGCGCGCTTTTCGCCATGGGCTCATATGCACGCGCCAGCCGCCGCACCTGCGGACTCACATGGGGCGCGGAAGATTTGTCGGCGGATCTCGGCGCAGAAACCAATCGCGACGCCGCAGGCGCCTATACGTCGCCCTACATGCTGGCGCGCAGCCTGACCCTGTTCGCCGCAGCACATGCGGGCGTCGACGCCATCGATACGGTCTTCGGAAGTTTCAGGGATTCAGCTGGGTTGCGCGCCGAGTGCGAGGCCGCGCGGCGCGACGGCTTCACGGCCAAAATGGCCATCCACCCGGATCAGATTGCGATCATCAATGAGGTCTTCACGCCATCGCCGGAAGCCATCGCGAAGGCCCGCATGATTGTGGAGGCTTTCGAAAGGAACCCTGACCTAGGCGTCGCGGCGGTCGATGGCGAAATGTACGACCGCCCGCATCTGCTCCGTGCACGACGCGTGCTGGCGCGGATTCCGGAAGCTCCCTAACCCCCGCCCACCGAATTACCACCGCCGGCCGGGCGCTTGAGGGCGAATACCTCGTCCAGCACCGTGTAATCCTGATAACCGCAGCGCGCGAGCGGCTTCATCTCGGTCACATGGATCATGCCGTCGCGCACATAGCGGTCGGCGATGTGGATCATCACCACCTGCCCGAGCACCAGAAAGCGCGGCATGTCCTTGCCATCCATGTCCTTCAACTGGATGATCTGCGTCAGCTTGCATTCCATCGCCGCCGGACTTATGGCGACGCGCGGAGGACGCACCAGTTGGGAGGGCGCGGTTTCAAGTCCGGCATGGACGAATTCACTGTCGCCGCGCGGCAGTGGTGCTGACGACAGGCTCATCTCGTTTCGCAAATCATAGGTCGCGAGGTTCCAGACGAATTCGCCGCCGTCGCGCGCGAAACTCAGCGAATCCTTCGCGCCCTCGCTGCAGAAGCCGATCAGCGGCGGTTCCGACGAAAAGGCGTTGAAGAAACTGTAGGGGGCGAGATTCACCTGCCCGGCCTTGTCCATGGTGGAAATCCACCCGATCGGACGCGGCGCAATCAGCGCCTTGAACGGATCGTGGGCAAGAACCGATTTGTCGCGCAGGTGAGGTTCGAAGAACAAGATTCGCTCCATCAGGCCGGATCGCTTTGCGATCATGAATAGCGACGCTTTGTAACCCGAACGACCGGGTTTCAACAGCCCGCGACCGGAGTCGGGCCATTCTGCCGACATATTCGGGCGGCACGCCTTGGGTTGCCACCCCGGCATTGTTGACCGGCGGCGCGAAAAGAGCCAAGCACGGACATTATGAGGACTTCCGCCCTTCGCCTGTTTCTGTCGAGCCTCGCGCTCGCCGCCCTGGCCGTTTCGGCTTCGGGCCAGCAGAGCGCGCCCGGCAGGCCTCCGGCGCGAACGCCCGCACAGTCGCCGATGTTCGCACCCCGACAATTGACGAATCCGATCCCGGAATTTGATTCGGCGGTCCTGCGCCTGACGGCCACGTTCGGGACAGACCCGAAGGGGATCGTGCCGTCAGGGCTGGTCTGGCGCGTTTTCCTGGAGCGGGCGGAACCGGACGGAACCCACAGGATAGTGGCGCAGAGCACCGACGCCTCGCCTGCGTTCACTCTCCCCAATGCGGATTACATCATCCACGCCGCCTACGGGCTTGCGGGGGCCACGCGGCGCATCAGCCTGAACGGACAGGACATTAACGAGCGCGTCCAGTTGAATGCCGGCGCGCTGCTCATTAACGGCATGCTGGGCGATACGCCAGTCGCCCCGAACCGGCTTTCGTTATCCGTCTTCGTGCCGGATCGCGGCAATGCCGAAGCCAAGCTGATTGCCTCGGATGTGCGGGCCGGCGAGGCGTTACGCCTGCCGGAAGGCACATATCATGTGGTGTCGACCTATCTCGACGCGCCTGCCGCCGGAACTGGCGGAGCCGCCGGTTCGGCCACCAATTCCATCGTCGACGCCGACGTCCGCGTGCAGGCGGGCAAGCTGACAGAAACGACGTTGCGCCATCGCGCCGCCGTGCTGACGCTCAAACTCGTCAACCAGTCGGGCGGCGAAGCGCTCGCCAACACCAATTTCACCGTGCTGACGCCCGGCGGTGACGTCATTCGCGAAATGATAGGCGCCTTTCCGTCGCTCCCGCTGGCGGAAGGCGAATATGTGGTCATCGCCCGGCGCGACGGCAAAACCCATCAGGCGGTTTTCACCGTGCAGTCGGCGCGTGACCGCGACGTCGAGGTTCTGGCAAAATAGCGGGATCAGGGGATTCGCATGCAGACATTTTTCGTCGAAATCAAATGCGCGCTGGGCAAGACCTACAGCGTTGCCAATGCTCTGGCCGAAGCCGAGATCGCGTCAGAAATCTATTCCATCGCCGGCAATTACGACATTCTGGCCAAGTTCTACGTGCCGAAGGACGCCGACATCGGCCATTTTGTCGGCGAGAAGGTTCAGAAGATCCCCGGCATCGTCGACACCCGCACGATCATCACCTTCAAGGCCTTCTAGGATAACTACCTTTGCCTGCGGGTTTGATGCACCGCAAGGCGTCCCCGGCAGCCTCCCCGCACACTCGGCAAATGGAGGCAATCACATGATCCGGATTCGTCCGCTGTTCGCATCGCTTGCGATGCTCTTCGCCTGTGCGCCGCTGGCTCAGGCCGCCGATGCCGAAAACGGCCTGCGCGTCTCGCAGCGCTGGTGCGCCTCGTGTCACATCGTATCGCCGGACCAGAAATCGGCCAGCGCCGATGTGCCGTCGTTTCAGGAAATCTCCCTGCGGCGGACCGACACAAAGGCCTTGTCGAATTTTCTCACCGATCCGCACCCCCGCATGCCGGGCATGGAACTATCGCGCGACGAAATCGCCGACATTGTTCGCTACATCCAGCTGTTCAACCCGAACTCTGTGATCGACCGGCAACTCGACAAGGACGACAAGCCCCCGGAACCGCGCCGGGGATAGGCGTTCCTAGCCGCCATTGTCCTGCAGCTTGCGGATTTCATTCATCAGGTCGGGCGGCGCGTTGGCCAACTTGTCCATGAGGCCAACAATTGCAGCGCCATCCATCGGGCTGATGTCCACCTTCAGCCGCGCCGCCTCCGCCAGATAGGCGGGATCGGACTGAACCGCCATGAAAGCCTTCTGCAGCGCCGCAGCCCGCTCAGACGGAATCGCCGGCGGGGCCAAAAACGGACGCCCTAACGTCCACGGTGCTTCCGCCAGTTCGATTAGCTGCAACGAACGCGCATCGCGCGCCAGCTCGCGCGCAGTCGGCACATCCTTCAGATCCGGATGGCGGGTGGAGCGCACGAACTGGATCAATGGCCGCACCGGCGAATCCGCCTTGAGCCAGTGGCCCTTTTCCAGATTGATGACCGTGAAGCTCGCCATCTGGCCGTCAACTTCGCCCCGATCCACCGCAAGCCCGACCGAATTGCTGTCCGGATAACCGCTGATCACTTTCAGGCTCAATCCGAGCGCCGTATTCAGCAGCATCGGCACGGTCGTGGCGGAGGCCGTCGCGCCAGCCGAGCCCATTACCAACTGCGGCTTCGACGGATCGCGCAGATCCTCGGCCCGCGCGACCGGGGATGATTTCCGCACCCACAAAATGTAGGCGTCACTCGAAAAACTTGATGCAGAGCCGAGCCAATTAAACTTGCGAACGTCGAACTGCACATTCGGATTGCCGCCCAGCACGCCGGCAACAATCATTTCGCGCGCAATCGTTCCAAACGATGTGCCGTCTTTCGGGGCTGTCGTGTAGAGATAGTTTGCGGCCCGCAGACTGCCCGCGCCCGGCATGTTCTTGACGATGAAGGACGGATTTCCCGGCACGTGGCGCGACATGTGCTGCGCCAGAAGGCGCGCATAGATGTCGTAGCCGCCGCCGGCGCTACTGCCGACCACGATCTCGACTGACTTGCCCTTGTAGAAATCCGCCACATCGTCAGCTTGGGCAGATGCGCCCGCGATGACAAATGCTGCTGCAGCCGCAATCAGCGAACGAAATTTCATGGTCGCCTCCCGTGCCCGGCTTGCCAACGAGGCGCAGCCGCTGGCGGATCAAGCCCGCCTTCGGGAGGCATCATTGCGCGAGTCTGGAAAGTCCACAAGCGCCCCTCGGCCCAGTCTGACCGGATGTCTCGGCCAGACCGTCCAAAATTCAGTCGATGCGCTTCACGTCCGGCGGTGTCGCCTCCTCGACAAGGCTGGCGATCGCCTCTTCCATCGTCATGGCGGTCTGCGCCTGCGAGCCGAGACGGCGGATCGAGACGGTCTTTTCAAGCGCCTCTTTCTTGCCGACGACGACCATCACGGGAATCTTCGCCAGCGAGTGCTCGCGCACCTTGTAGTTGATCTTCTCGTTGCGCACGTCCGCATCGACCCGCAATCCGCGTTTGCGCATGGCGGCGATCAACTCGAACGCATAGTCATCGGCGTCTTGCGTGATGGTCGCCACCACGACCTGCACGGGCGAAAGCCAGAGCGGCATGTGCCCGGCGAAATGCTCGATCAGAATGCCGGTGAAGCGCTCCAGCGAACCGCAGATCGCGCGGTGCACCATGACGGGCGGGGTCTTTTCGCTGGTGGGTGAAATGTAGAAGGCCCCGAAACGCTCGGGCAGATTGAAGTCCACCTGCGTGGTGCCGCACTGCCAGTCGCGGCCGATGGCGTCGCGCAGAACATATTCGAACTTCGGCCCGTAGAACGCGCCTTCGCCAGGATTGAGCGATGTCTCGATGATGTCGCCGTGGCGCGCCTTGATCTCGTCGAGCACGCGCATCATCACGGCTTCGGCGTGGTCCCACATGGCGTCGGTGCCGACGCGCTTCTCGGGCCGGGTCGACAGCTTAACCACGATGCGACCAAACCCGAAGTCGCCATAAACCGACAGGATCAGTTCGTTGATCTTGTGGCACTCTTCGGCGAGCTGTTCTTCCGTGCAGAAGATGTGCGCATCGTCCTGCGTGAAGGCCCGCACGCGCATGACGCCATGCATGGCGCCCGACGGTTCATAGCGATGAACGACGCCGAATTCCGCAAAACGGATCGGCAAATCGCGATACGAGCGCAGCCCATGCTTGAAGATCTGCACATGACCCGGGCAGTTCATCGGCTTGATCGCGTAGGTGCGCTCGTCCTCGGTATCGTCGCCCGCCGACTTCGACATGAACATGTTTTCACGATACCAGCCCCAGTGGCCGGAAATCTCCCACATGTTCTTGTCCATCAACTGCGGCGCATTCACCTCCTGATAGTCGCCCGACAGACGGCGACGCATATAGGCGACGAGCGTCTGGAACAGCGTCCAGCCCTTAGGGTGCCAGAAGATCGCGCCCGGCGCTTCTTCCTGAAAATGGAACAGATCCATCTCGCGGCCCAAACGACGATGGTCGCGGCGCTCGGCTTCCTCGATCTGCTTCAGATAGGCGTCGAGCTGCTCCTGTTTGGCGAAGGCCGTGCCGTAAATGCGCGACAGCATCGGATTCTCGGACTTGCCGCGCCAGTAGGCGCCGGCCACCTTCATCAACTTGAAGGCTGTGCCGATCTTGCCAACCGACGTCATGTGCGGGCCGCGGCAGAGATCGAGCCACTCGCCCTGCTTGTAGATCTTCAGATCCTCGTTGCCGGGAATCGACTGCACGAGTTCGACCTTGAAGGCCTCGCCCTTCTTCTCGAAGAACGAGATCGCATCCTCGCGGCTCCACACTTCCTTGGTGAGCGGCGCATCGCGAGCGATGATCTCGCGCATCTTCTTTTCGATGGCCACGAAATCTTCCGGCGTGAACGGCGTCTCGCGGAAGAAGTCGTAGTAAAAGCCGTTCTCGATCACTGGCCCGATGGTGACCTGCGTGCCGGGCCAGAGCGCCTGCACGGCCTCGGCCAGCACATGCGCGCAATCGTGACGGATGAGTTCGAGTGCGCGAGGATCCTCGCGATCCACGAATTCGATTTTGGCGTCCTGCTGGATCGGATCGGCGAGATCGACCACCACGCCGTCCAGCGCCATCGCGATGGTGCGCTTGGCAAGCGAGGGCGAAATGCCCTTGGCGATCTCGAAGCCGGTAACGCCGGCCGGGAACTGGCGCTGCGCGCCGTCGGGAAATGTAACGGAAACCATAACAACTCCTGTGGCTCACTCGCCGAAACGAGCCGGCGTAAGCGATGGGAAGTCGGATATAGCAGGCTCGTCGGGTGGTGCAAGAGTCAGCGGATCAGGTTAGACAGAAGCAGGCTTGTGGTGAATCGCCAATACGGCCAAGGTGTCTCATGGGTTCCGCCACCGGATTTCCGCCATGCACGCCCTGAGGTTCATCCTCATCGCGATTTCGATTGCCATGTTCGCCGCGCTAGGCTGGCGAGCCGTCAATCCGCCGCGCCCGCCCGGTCGTATCGTGACGCCCGAACCAGTGATTCCGGAAATTGCTGCTCCGGAACCAGAACCGCCGCCGCCCTCATCCTTCGAAACGCCCGCCAAGGCGCGCGGCGCGGTCGAGGACCGGATTGCGCAGGACGGCGATTTTGAACCGTTTTTCTCCTCGCTGCGCGACAATTTCGCCAGCGACTATACGAAAATTCTCGACGGTTTCGCCAAAGTCGCCTTCGAGAAACGACAAGTCGAAAGCGTCGACTATTACCTGTCAGAGTCCATCCGGGGCCTGCGGCAGGCGCGCGGGTTGCTCGCCGCGCAAGCAGAGAGTTCGCTTCTCGACCGCATCTTCGTCATGCAAGCTGCCGTGATCGAGGCGCTCGCGGCGACAGACGCGCGGCTATGCGCCGATTTCATTTACGGCGGCGCATCCGAGGCATTCTTCGCCTTTTCGGAGACCCACCGGCCCCTCATCGCCGAAATGGCGCTGGCCAATCTGGCCGCCATCATCGACGGCGCATCCAGCAAGATTGCCCGCCTGACGCCAGGCGAGGCGGAATTTCAGGAACTCGAAGACGCTCTCGTGGCCATGGGGCTGGGCCGCGACGAAATCGATGCCCTGATCGACGGCAAGGCTCCCGACCCGCCCCTGCCGGATGCCCGCATGTGCGCCGCCGGCGTTTCCTATCTCAAGGCGCTGGCGGGCCTGCCGGAAGGCACCCGCATCCGCATCGAGGCGCTGGTGGCGGAACTCATGGCCCGAACGTGAGGGATCGAGCCCGCTAGTTCTTGATCTCCACAGCGTCTTCCTTCTTCGGCTCCATTGCGACCTTCATGCGGTCGCGCACGTCTTTGGGCGCCTCGATCAGCTCCCGAATGACGCGTGCCAGAACCTCGCCGGTCATCGGGCGAATTTCGGCGTTTTCGCGTTTGGCCTCGGCGATCAGTTCAGGATCCTGCAGCGCCAGATCGAAGGCCTTGCGCAAGGCCGCCACGCGTTCCGCCGGCACGCCCGGCGTCGTCGCAATGGGCCGCCCCACCGTCACGGCCTTCGAGATGAATTCGATCAACGGCTTGTCTTCCGCCTTGACCGGCAGGTTCAGCAGCAGGGGCACATCCTTCAGTTCAGGTTCGGGCTCCAGCCCCACCTGCACCAGCGGGCGCAAGAGCTTTTGCGTCAGGAAATGCGGCTTCGACGCCATATAGCCCGTATAGGTATTGGTGCCGCGCCCCTCGACTTCGCCGCGCTCCATGGCCAGATCGACTTCCTGTCCGCCGATATAGCCCAGCACGATCTTGAATTTTGTGCCGAGAATATTGTTGTAAAAGGCCGGCAATTGCACCGAGATTGAGCCAGCGCCGGTCGAGCCGATCTGCGTCACGCGGTTGCGGGCGTCTTCCAGCGATTTCGTCGGCGACGTGTGCCAGACCGCCAGAAGCTGATTGGCGTTGACCACATTGCCCACCCAGTTGAACTGCCGCATGTCGGCTTTCAGGCTCGGGTTCAGCCCCAGAGCCTGATCGACCGGCAGCCCCTGACTCACCATGGTCAGGACGGTGCCATCCTTGGGGGCGACCTGCGCCACATAATTCGCCGCCACGATGCCACCGCCGCCCGGCATGTTCTGCGGCACAATATTGGGTTTGCCGGGGATATGCTTGCCCATGTGGCGCGCCATCAGACGCGAATAGGAATCATAATCCCCGCCCGGCGCAGTGCGAATGATGAACTGCATCTGTTTGCCGCGATAAAAGTCCTCCACCGCATCGGCCAGAGCCGGCGACGAGGCCGCAACGCAAACGACAAGCAGACTGCTGCGCAGATATTTCATGCGTTCCTCCCTGATCGGACTTTTTGCCCGTTTGGAAGGAGCATGGCGGCGGGTGCGATTTGTGGCAAGGAGAAAACATGGCCGGCTGGCTCTACCAGTCGCAAAATCCTGCCGTTATTTCTCGATTTCTTCGCAAACCAGCGGCCCGCGCCATTTGCCGTAGCGCCACGGCGTCGCCCACATGGCGTCCGGCGGCGCATGTCCGGGCACGGGATCGTAGCCCGACGTTCCCCACGGATTGCATCGGCAGATGCGCGCCAGTCCCATCCAGCCGCCGGCCCAAAGGCCATGCGTCTGGATCGCCTCGTCGGTGAATTCGGAACAGGACGGCAGATGGCGGCAGGCGCGCCCCACAAAGGCCGACAGGGTGAGCTGATAGGCCCGGATCGCCGCATGGGCGGCGGCGCGTGTGGGATGACGGGGCAACATGCCCCTTTGTAACCCGAGAATGCGCCAACCAGAAGGCTAATCCCTGAAATCGGGTTCCAGCTTGTCGAGCAGCGCCAGGAGGGCCGGCCAGCCATCCGGCCTACCATTCTCGCCGGCGCGATCGTCCCGGTCGTGCTGGCGGGCGGCGTGATCCTGCAATTCGGTCGAAATCCCGACAGGCTTGCCGCCGCTCTTCATCACTTCAAGCTGGATGCGGCAGCTCTTTTCGAGATTAAGCATGAGATGATAGGCGCGCATCACCGTGACGCCGCAGGTCAGCAGGCCGTGGTTGCGCAGGATCAGCGCATTCTTGTCGCCCAGATCGCGAACCAGACGCGACCGCTCGTCGAGATCGTCCGCCTTGCCCTCGTAGTCGTGGTAGGAGAGACGCTTGTGATAGCGCAGCGACTTCTGCGACAGCGGCCACAGCCCTTCCTGTAGACAAGCAATCGCAATGCCCGCCACAGTATGGGTGTGGATGATGCACATGGCGTCAGGCCGCGCCGCATGAATGGCGGAATGAATCACGAAGCCCGCCGGATTGATCGAGTACGGCGTGTCCTGAACGATGTTCCCGTCGATATCGACCTTCACAAGGTTCGAAGCCGTCACCTGCGAGAACAGCAAACCATAGGGATTGATCAGGAAATGCTCCTGCGCACCGGGCACGCGACCCGAAATATGGGTGGCGAACAGATCGTCCAGCCCGGCGCGCGCAACAAGCCGGTAGCAGGCCGCCAGATCGATGCGTGCCTTGCGCTCCTCGGGGCTCACCACATTCGACGTAACGGCTGCGCGCGAAATCGAGACTGGACTTGTGGCCATACGTTCCTCCGGATCATTTTCCGGAAGACTATCGCAGCCTTGTTGGGTTGGAAATAAAGACCTACGCGGCGGGCGCTGTCGCGGCGGCCTTTTCCTCGATCTTGCCGATCGCGTCCACGACAGCGTCGAACGTCAGCAGTGTCGAAGCATGTCGCGCCTTGTAGTCGCGTACGGGTTCGAGCACCGCAACATCGGCCCATTTCCCGTCCGGCGGAGCGCCGTTTTCCTTCAGCATGCGGCGCACGGTTTCGCGAAGCGCGCGCAATTCCTCCGGCGTCGACCCGACGACGTTGCGGGCCATGATGGAGGACGACGCCTGCCCCAGCGCGCAGGCTTTCACATCATGGGCGAAATCCGCCACCTTGCCGTCGCGCAGCGAAACATCGACCGTCACGGTGGAACCGCAGAGCTTTGAATGCGCGGTCGAACTGGCGTCCGGCGCCGGCAAACGCCCGAGACGCGGAATATCGGCGGCCAGTTCCAGAATGCGCTTGTTATAGACGTCGTTGAGCATCGATTTGCCAACCATGCGACCGGCGACTTCTGTCCGGGCGATTTTCATGCCTATATATAGGAACGGCCCTGCCATGGCGACACCCGCTGGCGCAGGTCCGTCGAAGGATTTTCCGAAAGGTTCGGGAATCTGCGGAGGGTTAGTGGTCCAATCGTCAGGACCTCGCGTAATTGAAATATCGCAACTCAAGAGGGGCGCCACATGGATGCCGTGGTTAAGACCTTAGCACTCCGCCCGGTTTCGGCCGACGCAGAAAAAGCCAAGTTGATTCCGAAACCTAGCCGGGAAGAGGCTGAGGAAGCCGTGCGCGTTCTTCTGCGCTGGGCGGGCGAGGACATCGCCCGCGAAGGCCTTCTCGACACGCCCAAACGCGTGGTCAAGGCCTATGAGGAACTGTTCCGCGGCTATCGTGAAGACGCCGCCGAAGTTCTGTCGAAAGTCTTCGAGGAAGTCGAAGGCTACGACGACATGGTGCTGGTGAGGGACATTGCCTTCCACTCCCATTGCGAACATCACATGGTGCCCTTCGTCGGCAAGGCGCATGTGGGCTATTTCCCCTCGGGCGGCGTTGTCGGCCTTTCGAAACTTGCCCGCACGGTCGATGTCTATGCCCGCCGTTTCCAGACGCAGGAAACCATGACGGCGCAGATCACCGACGCCATCGACACCGCGCTGAAGCCACGCGGCATCGCGGTCCTGATCGAGGCCGAACATATGTGCATGTCCATGCGCGGCGTTCAAAAACAGGGCGCTTCGACCATCACGACGCGCTTCACCGGCGCGTTCCGCGATGATCCGGCAGAACAGGTCCGGTTCATGTCTATGGTTCGCGGCTTCAAATAGACGTCATCCACCTCTATGATACTTCCCGATGGCCGGGCGCGTCGTTGTCCGGCCGCGACACCACACAGGGAGGTTTTATGTTGAACAGGATTTTGGCAGCGGCTGCGACCGCCAGCGGAATTGCGCTTTTCGCCGCTGCTGCACACGCACAGGCTCCGGCTGCTCCCGCAGCCCCGACCGCCATATTTGCCGTGACGTCGCCCGCCATCAAGGACGGGACGCTTATCGACAAGAAATACGCCGGCCCGAACCTGCCCAACATGGCATGCGGCGGCGATAACATCTCCCCGCCCCTGCAATGGTCCGGCGCTCCGGCGAACACCAAGAGCTTCGCGGTTCTGGTGTTCGACTTCGAGGGCGGTCGCGGCCCCGGCGTTTCGCACTGGGTTTCCTACGGCATTGCGCCGGAAGCGACCGGCATTCCGGAAGGCGCCGGCAACAAGGAAAATGCGGCGCTCCGTAGCGGCGCGAACATGCGCGGCGCAACCGAATATTTCGGCCCCTGCGCGCCGGCGACGGATTCGCCCCACCACTATATCTACAGCGTCTATGCGCTCGATGTTCCGAAGGACGAGCTTCCGGTCGGACTGAAGCGCGACGAATTCATGGAAAAAGTGAAGGGCCGCATCATCAACATCGTCAGCATCGTGACGTCCTACAAGCGCCCGTAAGTTGATCACATAAAGAAACGGGCCGGTTCACAGAATGAACCGGCCCGTTTTTTATTCAGCTTTCCACAAAAGCCCCTGTCAATTCAGGCTCAGATCGTCACCCAGCCGGGCGGCGGAATTTTGCCGGGATGCAGCGTCCCGCAATGCGGACAGGTGCGGGCCTTCTCGTCCGCGTAGAACGCTTCGTACAAAGGCGGCAGGTCCTTCACGATGTCGTTCAGCGACACCTCGACGCGATAGACGAGGCCCTTGCACGACATGCAGAACCATTCGAACCCGTCTTTCATGCCCGAATGGCGGGGCGATTCCACCACCAGCCCGATCGAGCCCGCCACAGGCCGTTGCGGCGAATGGCGCACATGCGGCGGCAACAGAAAAATGTCGCCCTCGCGAATGCGGATATCCTCGTGCGCACCATTATCGACGACCTTGAGGATCATGTCGCCTTTCAACTGGTAGAAAAACTCCTCCACCGGATCGTCGTGAAAATCGACTCGCTGGTTGGGACCACCGACGACCTGCACGATCATCCCGTCATTCTGCGGAAAGACCATCTTGTTGCCGACGGGCGGCTTCAGAAATTGTGCGTTCTCGTCGATCCACTTCTGGAAATTGAATGGTCGAAGCCTGCTCATGGCTTATCCTTTCGCAATGTCGGGCCTACGCCCGCTTCAATCCGCATGTGTCGAAAGCCGCGCGCACGCGGGTCTTTTCGTCATCGGTCAGTTCGAGCATCGGTCGACGCACCGCGCCGCCGACCTGCCCGAGCAACTCCTGCCAGTATTTGGGATGCGCATGCGGTTTCTCGGGTGGCCGCGTTGACGACAGCGCCTTGCGCACCGGATCGAGACTGTCGCGCACGATCCTCGCCTTCGCCACATCGCCCGCAAACGCAAGGTCCGTATAGTCGCGCATGCGGCGATCCGCTTTCGTCTGCAGCAGATAGGGAGGGTTCGAACACAGATACAGCCGCCAGCCGAGTTCGACGATATTGTCGAACCATTCCTCCTCAGAAGCTGTCGAGACAATAAGCTTGCCGCGCGTCATCTCGGTCAACTGCTTGTACATCGGGCGCGGCACCGAATATTTGATCGCCACGATATTCGGCAGCTCCGCAATCCGGGCGCAAAGCTCGGGGCTCATCAGATAGCCTGAGTCCGGATGGCTCCACATGGCGATGGCGAGGTTCGTCGCCTCGCTGATCGTCTTGTAATACTGATAGAGCGTCTCGTCCTGCTTCGTGGTGAAATGCAGCACGGGCGCATGAACCACAATAGATGTGCCGCCAATCTTTTCCGCATGGCGCGCCAGATCGATCACCACATCCATATTCTGGTCGGAGCAGGACAGGATCGTGCCGGCCTTGTCGCCGGCCTCTTCAATCGCAATCTCGAACGAACGTTTCCGCTCGGCCAACGACATGGCGTAAAACTCGCCCTGCTTGCCGGAAATAAAAAACCCGTCGATGCCCAGATCGTCGATCCAGTGGCGCATGTTGCGCCGGAACCCGGACTCGTCCATCGCGAGATCGTCATGCCGGTAAGGCATGAGCGCAGCCGCCCAGATGCCCCGCATGTTTTCGGCAGCCCAGTCCTTGGCTTCGTTGCGGTGGAATCGCATGCGCGTCGCTCTCCTGTCGGGAAGAATTTAGCGACTCGCAAGGTGGAAGCTAGGGACTGGATCAATACCAGGCAGCAAAAAAGCACGGCGATCTACTCGACCACCGTGCTCATTCCTCCAATAATTCTCAACTAACGCATAAGTTCTGCATGGAGACTTTGCATCTCACCAATGCCATACTCAGTGATCGAAAATGTTCCTCGACGTTTTGAGCCAATCAACGCACCGTTTTCCGTTCGCTTATATTTATTTAAATCAGCTGTTAAACTATCCCGCTGCACAAGTATTGGCTCGTCGCTGTTTCATGTGGGTAGCGTGTCCAGCACCCCTCCGGCGATGAGGTAGACCATCAACTTGAGGTTGCGCTTGCTGCGATAGCCTTTTGCCTTGCGTTTGGCGGCCTGGACGT
>CANJWR010000096.1 GCA_947478455.1 Beijerinckiaceae bacterium
GATGCTCCGCCGAGCCATCCTTCGCCAGGGCGATCAGATCAGCTCGATCAACGGGAGGCAAAAAACGGCGGCGAATCATGTCCGTCAGACGAATCCTCAAACTCACCCATGGCAAGCGATATCTCGCGTTTCGGCAGAGTCAGGGTATAGTACAAATTACCCAAAATAGTAATTGATCAAACGCACGAAGATCAGACTTTTGGACTTTCATGGTTAAAACATAGCGCGCCGGCCAAAACCGGCGCGCGGCCATCCAGTCCAATCTTAGGGCTTACATCTTCTGTTCGCTGGTCATTTCCGCCGGAGCCCAACCAAAGACTTCTGCCTGATAGCCCGCAATCCGGAAATCCCGGCCAGCAACTTTCGCCGCAATGGCCTTGGCCTGTTCGGAGGACGCCTCGGCCTTTGATTCAACCGCGATCCGCACCCAGTTGTCGGCGATATCGCCGACCGGATTGATCTTCAGCACCAGACCGTCGCGGGTCTCGGCCATATACTGACGGGCCCCGACTGCGCCGGTTCCGGCCTTGCGGACGTCCTGAAACTCGAGTGTCTCCGCAATACCGCTCAACCGCGAAATCTTGCCCGGTTCGACAGTATGGTTCTCGGGGACTTTCGCCAGTTCGAGTTCCTTGCCGGCCTCGGGAGACGAGACTGCTATCGGCTCCTTGTCGCCGCCGGAGAGTTCGACTTTCGCGATCTTCGCAGGTTCGATGCGGGCGATCACATTGTCGAACCAGTCGGACTTCATGCCCGGTGCTTTCACTTCGCCGCGCACCAGCCAGGTCTGGGCTCCATCGCCAACCTTGATGTAGGCGCCGCCCTGCGGGCCGCCGACCGACATATCCCGATTGCCGAGCAGGAAACTGGCGAGCATCGCGTCGCCGCTGCCCTTGATGATGATCTGCTTGCCGGCGTCGGCCGCAGCGCCCGGAGCCCCCAGCCCCAGATCTCCATAACGCGCCGGATCGGCTGTCTTGGCCTCCTCGAAGCGCAGCGCCGCCGTGGTGAAGATAAGGTCGCGCACCACATCCAGCTTTACCGGATAGTCGGAGCCTGCGGCCACAAACGCGTTGTCCTTGCGGACAATCACAATGCTCTTGTCGCCATCCTGCAATTCGATCGAGGCCACGTCCGGCCCCTTCGCCTGCAGCGTCGCAAACACCGTCTCGCCGCGACGGTCTGTGACGACCCGGGTCGAGCGGTTCTGCAGCACGAAGGTCGTTGCGGCGACCGCCACAAGCGTGACGCCCGCAAGTGTCGTAAGTCCCTTGGCGTTCATGCGGGCCTCCTCACACGGGCTTGGTCGGCAGCGGACGGCGAGGCCGGCGCAGGGCGAACAACAGGGCCAGAACCGCCACGGCCAGCGGCACGAGGCCGACATTGATCGTCGTAATCCAGCTTTTCAGGGTATCGACATCGCGACGCAGGGCAAACTGCACGTCGCGAAGCTCGGAGCGGATCGCCAGCAGTTGCGACCGGAAGCCCTCAACTGTCTTGAGCTGTTCGGGCGACAGCGCCTCGGCGGCTGCGCCTTCGGTCTTCGGCAGTTGCGCCAGCTTTTCCTGCGTCTCCTTCAACTGCGTCATCAACTGCTGTTCTTTCGAACGGTAACGCGCGTCGGCTTCCTGTTCCATTTTCTGGATCATCGAGAATGGACGCCACGAGACGCCCCGACCGCGCAAATCCGCAAGCGCCGCGCCGCCTGCCATCTGCTCGACCGCGTTGTTCACGAAGTCGCCGTTGTTGGCGAAAGCCTGCGAGAAAGACTGGCCCAGTATATTGCGCGACGTGATCCAGTTGCGATCCATCAACAGATCGGCGTCGCCGACGAGAATGACATTGGCCGGGGTCGTCGACTTCTTCACCGGATCGCCGGCGCGCTGCGAACCTTCCGGCTTTCCGTCCGCGAAGGCGCTGTCGAGCGTACCGGTCAGACGCGCCGCCAGAACCGGCGGCTTGTCGGTCTTCTTCAGATTGGCCAGATAGCGGCGCGGATCGCCGCCCCGTTCTGCCACAATGGAGCGCTCAATAACGCCGGCCTCTGCCGAGGCGCTGATCAGGGGGCGCAATTTCGCGCTGTCCTTGGTGGCCGTGAAAGAACCCGCCGAGGTCGTCACAATCGCCGAGAGTTGCGACAGCATCACTTCGCTGGTGTCGAACGCCTCCTTGCGCAGCGCCAGCCAGGGCAGATTGGCGGCCTGCACCGGGCGACCGTCCACATTGCGTTCGGTCGAAAGCGCGTAGGTCGGATCGCCGACCACGACCTTCGTGTCGAAACCGACGCCCCATGCGGCGAACAGCTTTTCCAGATCTGATGTGTTGTTCGGCACGGGACCACGCGGCCCGAACTGGTTTTCGGCCATCGGGTCGACGAAAATCATCGTCGCGCCGCCGCCCAACACCCATTGATCGAGCGCGTATTGGGTGCGTTCCGGCACGTTTTGCGGATGGATGACCATCACGACCTTCGTGTCGTCCGGGAAACTGTCGATCTCGCCCGCGATAGGCTTGAGATCGAAGAACTGGCGCATTTGCACCAGAATCTGCTGTTCCGGCATGCCGATCTGCTGGTTGCCGGCGAGGCCGAGGCCGTCCAGCACCGCCACAACCGCCTTGCCGCGACGACCGAGTTCGGACACCAGCCGCGTCAGATCATATTCGAGAAAGGCTTCGCGCTCGGGCGAGAAGACGCCGATTGTGGCCCGGCCCGTCGTCGAATTGGTCGCCGCAAGTCCGAAGAAAAGCTGCTCGCCGCTGGCCGCCGCAAACTGACTGATGCCGAAGCCCACGGCCCGATCCTCGTCTTCCGAAAACGGCTTGGGATCGATGACTTCCAGCACGATGCGTCCGTTCGCGCCCGCCACATAGGCGTCAAGCATCGAACGCACGCGCGACGCAAACGCCGCGATCGCCGGGGCTTCCTTCGTCAGGCCCGACGACATGAAGAACCTGAAACGCAAGGGCTCCTTGATGTCGCCCAGCATCGACAATGTACCCTTGCTCAGCGAGTAAAGCTGCTGTTGGGTCAGATCGATGCGGGCGCTGCGGAACAATTGCGCGCCGACGAGATTGACGCAGCCGAAAATCACGGCGGCAAGGACTGCGGCGATCACCGCGATGCGGCCGGTCCCGAGCTTGTTCAGTTTATCGAACATTCGTTTGCCCTCACGCGGCTTTCTTGACTTCGATCGCGCGGACATTGAGCCACAGCGCGAAGCAAATCAGCGAAATGAAGAAAATCATCGACGGGATTTCGAGCACGCCATCCGTGATGCGCTGGAAATTACCGATGAACGACATCGACCGCACCACATCCAGCACCACCGGGGGCGCCCATGAGCGCAGGCCCGCCAGCACGAGATCAAAGCCCGCCATCACGAAGATGAAGCCAACGGCGGCCGAGCCGATGAAAGCCAGAACCTGGCTCTTGGTCAGCGCCGAAATGCAGGCCGAAATCGCCAGAAACGATCCCGCCATCAGCCACGAGCCGATGTAGGATGCGAGGATTACCCCGTTGTCGGGATTGCCCAGCATGTTGACGGTGATCCACAGCGGCATGGTCAGTACCAGCGCGATACCCGCGAAGGCCCAGGCCGCCAGCCATTTGCCGACAACGATCTGCCAAGGGCGCACCGGCAGCGTCATCAGCAGTTCAATCGTTCCGCCCCGGCGCTCCTCTGCCCACAGGCGCATCGCGATGGCGGGCATGAGCACCAGATAAAGCCACGGATGCCACAGGAAGAAGCCCGACATGTCGGCCTGTCCGCGGTCGAAGAAACCGGCGACGAAGAACGTCATGCCGCCCGCGAGTGCAAGAAAGATCGCCAGAAACACGGCCGCCAGCGGTGTCGCGAAATAGGCCGCGAATTCGCGGCGGAAAATCAATCCGATCGTGCGCATTCTCAGGCTCCAGCGATCTGTTTGGTGATCTGACGGAAGACCTCGTCGAGACGGGCGCGTTCCAGATAGACTTCTTCCACCATGATGTCGGATTTCGCCAGAACGCGAATGATCTCTGCGCCTGATGGCTTGGTCTTGCCCGAATGAACCAGGAAGCGCGCAGTGCCGTTGACGTGCGAGGTGATCTCGACGTTATCGACGCCCGGCTGTTTCGCCAGAAGGTCGACGATCCGTTGCGGCTCTGCGGTCTCGACCGCCACCGCCATCGAGCCCTGCCCCGGCGCGTGGGCCATCAGTTCGGATGGCGTCGAATCCGCCAGCATCCGCCCCTTGGCGATGATAATTGCACGGGAACAGATGGCTTCCACCTCTTCCAGAATATGCGTGGACACCACAATCGCCTTATCGGCCGCGATGGAGCGAATGAGCGAGCGCATCTCGTGCTTCTGGTTCGGGTCGAGACCGTCCGTCGGCTCGTCGAGGATCAGAACATCGGGATCGTGGATCAGCGCCTGAGCAATGCCGACGCGGCGCTTGAAGCCCTTGGAGAGAGACTCGATCCGCTGGTTCCATACCCCCGCCAGATCGACCCGTTCGACCAGTTCCGCCAGCCGGCTATTGGATTTCTGACGCGTCATGCCGTGCATGCCGGCAACGAAATCCAGAAAGGCCGAAACCGTCATGTCCGAGTAGGCTGGCGCGCCCTCCGGCAAATAGCCAAGGTGACGCCGGGCGGTGATCGGGTCGGCATGGGAATCGTGGCCGGCGATAAACGCCTTGCCGGAGGTCGGTTCCAGAAAGCCGCTGATGATCTTCATCGTGGTCGATTTTCCGGCCCCGTTGGGCCCCAGAAAACCGACGACTTCGCCACGCCCCACCGAAAACGAAATATGATCGACGGCAGTCAGCGCGCCGAATTTTTTGACGAGATCGCGCGTCTCGACAAGCGCCATGAATTCGCTCCCCTCTCCAGACCGGGATTGGCCGGGTTCGTAAACAGCCCCGGCCCATTTTAGGGCCGCCGGGTCGCCCACGACAGCCGCAGACGAGTTAGCTACGGACCATGCAGAGTCAAGGGGCTACGGACACAAAATGGCCAGCCTGTGGCGTGTGTTCCCGATCCGTCCCGCCCGATCCCTGATCTGTGAGGCTATTCGATGCCAGGTCGGAAAATTTCCTCCGCCGTCACGATGCGGGGCGAGAGGTGCTGCTCGAAGACATATCGACCCACCGCCTCAAGGGCAGGCCGGTTGGCCGCCATTCCGTAGGCCCAGTAATCCTTGCCGAAGACCCGCCAGGCCTCCTCCACATGGTCAATAAGCCATGGCAGCGCGAGCCGCAGCGCATCCGTGTCGAACAGACCCTCGACCGCATGGTCCCGCGCCTCACAGAAAGCCCGATAAAGGTTAGTGGCCGCCCACGGATGCGCGGCGAAAACATCATCGCGCACCACAATCGTGTGCATGATCGGGAAAATGCCGGTGCGCCGATAATAATCCTGTTCGACCTGCTTGTAGTTGACGAACAGCCGTTCGATGTCCGGATGCCCGTCGATGAATATCTTCGGCAGGTAGATCGAGCACAACGCGTCCAGTTCGCCGCGCAGGAACATCGCCTCCAGCGTCTGGCCGTCCGGCAGAAAATCGATCCGCAATTCCTTCGGCAGATCGAGCGGAATGAGCGGACGCTCGGTCGGCGCAGTCAGTCCGCCGACGAACCAGTGCATGTCGTGCGCCTCGACGCCGTAATCGTCCTTCAGCATGCCCTTGATGAACACGACCGCCGTGGAACTGTATTGCGTCGTGCCGACGCGCTTGCCTTTGAGATCCTCCGGCGACTTGATGCCCGCACCCTTGCGCACATAGATGCACGAGTGCCGGAAGAACTTGGACACCGCCACCGGGATCGCCACGAAGGGACATTCGTCGCGACCGATCAGGCTCGCCAGCGAGGCCAGCGACAGTTCGGAGGCGTGAAACTCCCGGTCTTCCAGCATGCGCGGAAACATCTGCCGGGGCCGCAGAAACTTCACCTCAAGGTCGATGCCCTGCGGCGAAACCCGTCCGTCGATGAGCGGACGTGTGCGATCATAGTCCCAGCAGGCGAGCGTCAATGGAAGATTGGCCAATTTCATCCCCGGTCCGGCAGCGAGCCTCAACGCCCGCCTTGTACGGTCGGCACTTTAGGCGGTCCGGCCGAGGATTCAATCGTCCTGCAGGATCGAGCCCGCGCGGTTTGCCGTCGCGCTGACTCGCGCAGTCGTGTCGATCTGCATGGATCGGTTCGTCGGCGTCAACCGTCCAACCAGACCGGTCGGAACAATCGCGCTCGCCCTGATGGTCACAGCATTCGAAGCCGGGTCGAAGTCGACCATCGTAATGATCGAGTTCGAGCCTTCAGGTTCAGCAAGATGGAAAACCTTCACCGCCATATCGATGGCCGACATGCGGTCTCCGGTCTCCTGCAAAACGCGCGATGCAGCAAAGGCGGACGATTCAACCGCAACATGAAGTTTGGACTTTACCAGATAGATTCGGCCGACGTCAGTGGATACGCCAATGCCGCCGACAATCGGCACGACCGACAAAGCAACAGTGGTTGTCGAAACGCCTTTGACGTTCGACCAAATCTGGCGACATGCGCTCGCTGCTTTCGACAGCATACCCGATCCCCGGTCGAAACCACGAATTGTTGAAGCAGGTTCAAATCACAATCCGGTGTTGGCCGACCAACATCGCAGGGAAAAATGAAAGCTGATTTCAATTAAAACTTAAAATTGAAATTGTTCCTCGAAAACTATGGACCTTCATCCGTCAGTCCTGAATAACCCGCACCGGCGCGCCGTTGCGCCATGCGGCGATGGATTCGACCGTATCGGCAAAATATGCGCGGAAATTAGTCTCGGTCGCATAGCCGAGATGCGGGCTCAAAACCACATTGTCCATCGATCTGAACGGGTGATCGACCGGCAAAGGCTCGACGTCATAGACATCAAGACCCGCAGCTCTGATTTGACCACTCTTGAGCGCATGGATCAACGCGCTTTCCTGCACGATTGGCCCGCGCGAGGTGTTGACGAAAATCCCCGAAGGCTTCATCCGCGCAAAATCGTCGGCACCGACGAGACCACGCGTTCTGTCGCTCAGGATCAGATGCACGCTGATGGCGTCCGCACGCCGAAACAAATCTTCCTTCGACACCCAGGTCGCCCCGCCCTCTGCGGCCTTTTCTGGCGTCAGGTTCTGACTCCACGCGACGATGTCCATTCCGAAGGCCTTGCCGATGCGCGCCATGCCCTTGCCCAGATTGCCGAGCCCCAGCAGACCGAGCGTCCCGCCCGAGAGCGCCTTGCCCAGACCATCCTGCCAGCGCCCCTCGCGCATGGCGCGGTCTTCGCGGAACACATTACGCGACGCGCCCAGCAAAAGCGTCGTGGCGATCTCCAGCGTTGGCGGGATTTTTTCGCCCTGCCGGGTGAAACACGCCACGATTCCGCGCTCGCGGCACGCGGTAGAATCCAGCGAGCGATTGCGCGGCCCTGTCGAGATCACCAGTTTCAGCTTCGGCAAGCGCTCGATGATCGCCCGGCCAAACGGCATCCGTTCGCGCATGATGCTGATCACATCGAAATCAGCCAAAGCTTTGGCAGCTTCGTCGATTGTCGCAAGATTGCGATTGAACGACACGACTTCAGCGTCGGGACCGACCTGCGACCAGTCCGCAAGACTTTGCGCAACGTTTTGATAATCGTCCAGAATGGCGATGCGAAGCATAGTGATCCCCCGATTGCTGCCTCACACTAGCGCGCGGCGACCCGTCAATCCAGCGTCTGGCGGAAGCGCGCGACCGCAACCCCCATGGCGGCCAGCATGAAAAGCACCAGCGCCGCAAAATCCCATTGCAGATCGCCGAGCCCTGCGCCTTTCAGCATGACGCCGCGCGTGATGCGCAGGAAATGCGTCAGCGGAAGAATTTCGCCGATGAACTGCGCCCAGTCCGGCATGCCGCGAAACGGGAACATGAAGCCCGACAGAAGCAGGTTCGGCAGGAAGAACAGAAACGACATCTGCATCGCCTGCAACTGGTTCGACGCGATGGTCGAAAACGTATAACCGATCGAAAGATTGTTGATGATGAAAAGAACGCTCAACCCGATCAGCGTCATCAGACTACCGACCATCGGCACCGAAAACAGCCAGAAGGCCGCTACAAGAATAAGCGCCATCTGCAAAGCGCCGATCAGCACGTAAGGGGCGATCTTGCCCAGCATGATCTCCACCGGATTGATCGGCATCGACAGCAGATTTTCCATTGTTCCGCGTTCGATTTCCCGCGTGACCGACAGGGCCGTGAAAATCAGCATGGTCAGGGTCAGGATTGTGCCCATCAGACCCGGCACGATATTGAGACGCGTTTCGCCAGCGGGGTTAAAGCGGCGGTGAATGCGCAACTCGAATGGAGCAGGCTTGCCGTTCAGCGACGCCGCAGGACCGACCAGATCGCGCGAAAAGACGCTCGCCGTTAGCCCCTGCAGGGCTGCGACGGCGCCGCCTGTTGCGGAAGGATCCGTGGCGTCGGCTATCACCAGCAGTGCCGGTCGTTCGCCCCGTATCAGATCGCGACCGAAATTGGCCGGAATTTGCAATGCGAATTGAACCTTGCCTGCAAGAAGAAGGCTGTCGACTTCATCTTCCGTGGTCGCCACATGAGTGATGTCGAAATATTTCGAGGCGCGCATAGCCGACATGAAGCTTCGCGAAAACAGGCTGTCGTCCTGCACCAGAACCACAGTCGGCAGATTCCGTGGATCGGTATTGATCGCGTAGCCAAACAGCAGAAGCTGCGCGAGCGGAATAAAAATCATCGTAGCAAACGTGATGCGATCACGCCGAAGCTGGATGAGCTCCTTCACGAACATCGCATACCAGCGCTGAAGCGAAGCCCGTATCCCCCTGCCTCTGTCGGCTCGATCGGCGCTCATGCGAAATTGTCCTTCGAGCGGCCCATCAGATCGATAAAGACATCCTCAAGCGTCGCTTCGCCGCGCAGCCATTTATGCTGGTCACTCGCCCGCAAATCGGCGGTCGCGGCATCGAGTTTTGCTCTGTCGCGCCCCACCACATGCAGCGAAGACCCGAATGGAGCCACCATGTCGACGCCGACGCGTTTTCGCAATTCTACCGCAAGGTCGGCAAGCGCATCGCCCGTCACGATCCAGTTGGCCAGATGCGCGCTCGCAATCACTTCATCGACCGTTCCGACCGCCAGCAGATCGCCATACGCAATATAGGCGATCTCGTGACAGCGTTCGGCCTCATCCATGTAGTGAGTCGAAACCAGCACGGTCAGCCCGTCTGCGGCGAGCTTGTGAATCTCGTCCCAGAAATCGCGCCGCGCTTTTGGATCAACGCCGGCCGTCGGCTCATCGAGCAGCAGCAACTGCGGCTCGGGCAAAATACATGCGCCCAGCGCAAGCCTTTGCTTCCATCCGCCAGACAGATCGCCCGCCAGTTGGTCGGCGCGATTGCCTAATCCCAATCGTTCGATGGCGCGGCGCGCCGCCTCGCGAGGTTTCGGCAGATCGTGCACGCGCGCAACGAATTCGAGATTTTCGCGAATGGAGAGATCGGCATAAAGCGAGAACTTCTGCGTCATGTAGCCGACGTGACGCTTGATCTCTTTTGTCTGTTTGCGGATGTCGTAGCCCAGACACGTTCCCTGCCCGGAATCCGGCGTCAGCAACCCGCACAACATGCGCAACGTGGTCGTCTTGCCGCTGCCGTTGGGGCCGAGAAAACCGTAGATCAACCCGCGCCGAACCTGCATGGTCAGATCGCGCACGACGGATCGTCCGTCGAAGGACTTGTTCAGCTTCGTAACGTCAATCGCAATTTCGGATTTTGGGCCAGGCGCGGCGGCGATCATGTCAGCCCCCGTTTCCGACATCCGGCAATTGCACGCTGACCGGCAACCCGACCGGAAGATCGAGGCCATTCAACGGGCGAGCCTCAAGCCGAAAAACCAGTTTGGCTCTCTCCTGCTGGGAGAAAATCACCGGCGGCGTATATTCTGCCTCGCGCGAAATAAACGACACGCTGGCCGCAAGATCCGGCGCACAACTGTCGCACGCCACGACGACTTTTGCTCCGACGCGGAAACGCGACAGGAAGATTTCCGGCACATAAAACCTGATACGCAGATTGCCCGGCGGCAGGATCGACAGCACGGGTTGACCCGGATTCACCACCTCGCCGGGACGAAAGAAGACATCCTGCACACGACCGTCCACGCTCGCCACGATCCGGCGCTTGTCGAGACGCGTCTCCGTCTGCCGCAAGGTCGCTTCGGCGGCGGCCTTCGCGGCTTCTGCAGCGGATATTTCTGCGTTGCGACCGCCCAGTTGCGCGGCCTCAATCTGGCGTTGCGCCACTTCGAGCGCGGCGCTGTCGCGCTCGAACGCCGCATGCGCCTGATCATATGTTGCTTTGGGCGTAACTCCGCGCTCTAACAATGTCTGCTGGCGCTCGAACTCGCCGCGCGACAGCGCCAGTTGCGCGCGCGCCTGCTGTTCCTGCGCGCGAATGACGGCGATCTGTTCAGGGCGCTGCCCGGCGGCCTTCAAGTTGGCGATTTGCGCCTCAGCCTGATTCAGTCGCGCATCGGCTTCGTTGCGCTGGGCCATCTGCACCGCTGATTCCAGTGTGAACGCCTGTGCTCCTTTGACGATTCTGTCGCCAGCCTCGACCGACAGGGTCTCGATGCGCCCGGAATCCTCGGCCGCCACATAAAGGAAATTGCCCTCTACATAGCCCTGAAACGTTTTCGGTTCATCCGGCGCGCCAGGATGCAGGACGCGCCAGTAAAAGGCTGCGCCAGCGAGCGCCAAGACAAGCACCGGAATGACAATTCGCTTCATGACCGGCCTCCTTTGGACGCACGCATCAAAAGATCGAAATGCGCCTCGATCATCGCGGGCCCGTCGAGATGTTCGATACGCTCGAACAGCATGTCCCAGATGACCAGCAAAAGCGCGGGCGCAATGATCAGATGCGGAAATTTCTGCAATTCCGGCGCATCGAAATCGCTCGACGCCGGCGCGCGCTCGAACAATGCGCGCAACATTCGCAAGGCGCGACTGATCACCTCGCGATGGTAGAATTCCGCGATGCGTGGGAACCGCGGGGCCTCAACCAGAACGAGCGAGATGATCTTCTTGCGTTCGCTCGCCATCACGCCGTGGCTGAAAAAGCCGAACAGCATTTTGAGCGCCTCGGGCGCAGACATTGGCGACACGCGAAACCGTTCTTCAAGTTCGCCGATCGGCCCGGTGACGGTCTGCCGGACCAGCGCTTCGAACAGAGCTTCCTTGGAATCGAAGTAGAGATAGACGGTGCCCTTGGCGACGCCCGCCCGGCCAGCGACATCCTCAAGACGCGCAGCCGCGAAACCCTTTTCGATGAAAACATCCAGCGCAGCTTTCAGGATCGCGTCCTGCCGCGCCTGTTTGTCCTGCTCGCTTCGCGCCTGCCGCGCCCGCTTCGCCATCCAGATCCCCGGACATGACGCCAATTTAATGACTGACTATACAGTCATTAAATTAGACAGATCAAGCCCGCAGAATCAGTTCCAGTATTTGGATGGCGCGAGGACGCCAGATCCGCAATCGCCCGCTTTGTGCGGAACAACGCTTCCGACGCTATCAAGGCCGGGAAACGAAACACCCTCCGGACGCGACGCGTCCGGAGGGTGGTCTCGGCTTGCTGTCGGGGGAGAGAGCGCCCGGCAGCGCCGGTCTCTCAGACCCCTTGAAGGTCGAACTGCAAGGAATCCATTCAGTTGCAGACCCGGATACGGCGATATCCGATCACGTCGCCCCAGCGGTTATGCACAGCGCGGCGTTCCATCCAGCATTCGCCGCCGTAAACACGCTGCGGGGCATAGTAGCCGGGCTGGGCATTGGCGGCGCCGGCCGCCACGGCACCGAGAACAAGACCGCCGATGATACCGGCAGCCAGGAGTCCACCGCCACGCGCGTTGGCAGGGGTGGCGGTCGAAAGAACCGTCATGCCAAGCGTGAGGGCTGCGAGCGAAGCGGTCAGGGTCTTCTTGAAATTCGTGTTCATGGCTCTCTCCTTCAGGTCGCCGGCTGTTCCGTTCGGCGATGTTTGAAGATTAGACGCCACAAGCCCGATGCGATGTGCGGGCGCGCACATGGCGCGCCCGCAATCCCGTCACGCGCCGGATTTTTTCCGGCGTACCATATTGAGCCCTTCGACCACGACACTGAAGCCGATGGCCGCGTAGACGAAGCCCTTCGGCACGTGGAAGCCGAAGCCGTCCGCCACCAGCACCACACCGATAAGGATAAGGAAGCTCAAAGCCAGCATCTTCACGGTCGGATGGGCGTTGACGAAGTTGGAGACGGACGTCGAAGCCACCAGCATGATGATCACCGCGATGATGACCGCTGACGACATCACCCAGAGATTGTCCGCCATGCCGACGGCGGTAATCACGCTGTCGAGCGAGAAGACAATGTCGAGCAGGATGATGGAGCCGATGGCGCGGCCGAAGGTGGTTGTCGCGCTCGGAGCATCCGGGCCGCCCTGCTCGCTGCCCTCAATGTGCTCGTGGATTTCAGACGTGCCCTTGTAGAGAAGGAAAAACCCGCCGCCAATCAGAATAAGATCGCGCCACGAAATCGAATTCCCCATGACTTCAAAGAGCGGCTTCGTCAGCCCGATGATCCAGGCGATTGAGGCCAGCAGTACCAGACGCATGATGAGCGCAAGCGACAGGCCGACGCGGCGCGCCAGATCGCGCTGTTCTGGCGGCAACCTTTCCGTTGTGATGGCGATGAAGATGAGATTGTCGATACCCAGAACGATTTCAAGCGCCGTCAGGGTAAGAAGACTGGCCCAGATGGTCGGGTCCGTAATCCAGCTCATATCGCTGCCTCAGTCTGGAAGTGAATTGAGCAGAAGCCCTGATAGAAATTCATCGAATCAAGTTCATGCAAGTTTTTTTGGTGCAGGCACAGGGCCCTCCAATGCGGTCGCGCTGCGGAGCACAAGAGCAAGTGGAAGTCCGACATCGCCACCGACGCCTCGGCGGCCAGAGGGGCCCGGACTCATGTCAAATGACACATTTTTTCAGATAGACCCATACCGGCGATGTTTCAAGGCGAGGCGCCCGTTCCGGGACTCATGTTTCCGCCAGTCGTTCCAGACGAGGAATGTCGATCAGCCGCACGCCGTCGGGAACAATCACGATTGCCTTTTCGCGCGCCAGACGGGTCATCAGACGGCTCACTGTCTCCACCGTCAGACCGAGGAAATCGCCTATATCCTGACGCGTCATCGGCAGCGGTATCGTCACCGATGCGCCCGACACCTTCGCCCAGCGCTTCCGCAGACCAATCAGGAAGGCGGCAATTTTTTCTTCTGCCGTGCGGCGACCCAGAATCACCATCTGATCCTGTGCCAGCGTCAGCTCGTGGCTCGCCATCGAATGCAGACGACGCAGCAAATGCGGCGTCCTGTCGATCATGTCCGAGAAGTCCTGACGGTTGAACTGGCAAGCCGTCACGGTCGTCAGGGCATCGGCCGAAAAAGCGTTTCGCTCGGCCATGGACAGGCCAAGGAAATCTCCCGGCAAGGCAAAGCCCACAACCTGCCTGCGCCCGTCCGGCAAAAGCTTGTAGAGCCGTACCGAGCCGGCCGTGATGTTGTAAACGTTGCCGGCAGGCTCATCCTGCTCAAACAATGTCTGTTTGGCGTTGACGCAGAAGGCATGCGCAAGCCGGTTCAGAATGGACAATTCGTCTGGTTCAAGCGCTGCGCAAACACTCAATCCGCGCACGCGACAATGCTCGCAGTCGACCGAAGACTTCGAATTGGCGCATGGACCGGAGTGTTTGCGCTCAAAAGAGCCGGAGAATGCTTCCACGTAATACTCCTCGACCCGCTTTCGGGCTGGAACGAGCTTGAATTTAGGCTATCACCTTGTGGTGATTACTGGAAGAGCTTCTTGATCCACGTCAATGTGGCAAAACCATGCAAGTCCAAACTTGGTTTCATGGATGACAAGCCCACCATCAGAAACGCCATATTCCAGTCTGCGCCCCTGAAGCCCACCTCGGCCCGGCGCGCCTATGCGCTGGTCAGGCTGTTCAACCCGCAGATGGATCTGCCTGACTGGCTGACCTATGCGCGGTCTTTTGCCCGCCATTCGGCCCGGTCGGCAGGCCTCCATGCGCTGGAAGACGAACGTGGCTATATTCACGCTGTGTTTGCCTACAATGTTCGCCATCACTTGCGGCATCGGCGGCTTTTGCGTGTCACCGATGTAGTGATCGGCCATCTGCCCGGCAGAACACTCGCCGAAGCCCTTCTGGGCAGCGTCGCCGACATTGCTCAGGAAAGCGCCTGCGACAGCGTCATGGTCGAGTTGGGCGAGGCCAGCCTTGCACGGGATGCGCTGCGGCAGGCGGGATTCGCGCAAACTGAAATGGAGTGCTTTCTGGCGGATCGGGCGTTGAAACTGGCGGCTCTTCCGGCCTGAGTTCGCTTTCTCCCAAGCCCCGATACATGTATGTCTCCAGATCTCGAAAATGATTGCGAGACCGCCCGTTCGGGCGGAGCCATTGGGGACGCCGGGATGACGGATCGAATCGGTAAGGAGAGTTCCTACGGTCGAATCGCGTTCCTGTCTTCCGGGACTCCCGAGGCCGATCAGGCGCTGGAGGCGCTGACGAATCTCTATGGCCACACTGATCCCGCCGATGCGGGCGTCATCGTGGCGCTCGGTGGCGATGGTCTGATGCTGCAGACGCTGCATCGTTTCATGGCTGACAAAAAGCCGATCTACGGCATGAATCGCGGTTCTGTCGGCTTTCTGATGAATGAATATCAGGAGAACGGGCTGCTGGAGCGTCTTGCCGCCGCCCAGCCTTCCATCGTTCATCCGCTCATCATGAAGGCGACCGATATGCAGGGGCGGGTATCGACTGCGCGCGCCATCAACGAGGTCTCGATTCTCCGCCAGTCCTATCAGGCGGCAAAAATGTCGGTTTCGATCGACGGCAAGGAACGGCTGGGCGAACTCGTGGCTGACGGTCTGCTGGTCGCCACCCCTGCCGGCTCAACCGCCTATAACCTCTCCGCCAACGGGCCGATTCTGCCGCTCGACGCGCCCTTGATGGCGCTGACGCCGATTTCGGCGTTTCGCCCACGGCGCTGGCGCGGCGCGCTCCTGCCCGACAAGGCCAGCGTCTCCATAGACATTCTTGAGCCCGGCAAGCGTCCGGTAGCGGCCGTCGCCGATCACTTCGAGATCAAGGATGTGGCGCGTGTCGAGGTCCGGATGGATCATCAGACCGGGCTGGTTCTGTTGCACGATCCCGGGCATTCGCTGGACGAGCGGATTCTGCGCGAACAATTCGGCTACTGAACCGGGTTTTGGATCGCCGTTTCAGGCGTCCGTATCAGCGCCCTGCTGGGCGATTTCGCCCAGACGCCGCCAGACCGCCATATCCTTGACGACGAAGCCGTAGCTGGTGCGCTGGACCAGATCTTTTTCTTCGAGCCGCACCAGTTTGCGCCGCAGCGTCTCGCGCGGAATGTCGAGAAACTCCGCCAGCGACACGATATTGGCCGGCTTGACATACATGACATTGCTCTGACCGGGATCGTAGTTCAGACGGCCCAGTGCGAAAAAGATCAGAATTTCGTCGAATTCTATGCCGTGGCGGGACTTCAGACTGTTGAAGACGCGAAACAGCCGCGACGCAAAACGCGCCATTCCGGTCATGTCCGTGCGGTCATTCATGTCGCGTGGTCCTGATTCCCGGATGCGGGGCCGTGTGAAGCATCCTATCCCGATAGCGGCATTCGTCGAAAACGCAAATGGATCACGCGCGAAGCCACCTGCGCACAAACGAAAAGCCCCGGAGCTTTCGCTCCGGGGCTCAGTTCAGACCAGTCTAATCAGAAGATTAGAAGGTGCGCTCAATACGGAGCTTGGTGCCCCAATTGCTGGTGTTCGCGCCCGGACGACCAGCCGCAACCCAGACCGGGTAACGGAGGGCTTCGCCCTGGAAGTTGTTACGAATGCTGGCGTAGTAAACTTCGACGCCGAGGTCGAGCTGACGAACCGGCGACCAGATCAGGTTGCCGCCGACGGCCCAGGCAGTCGAGTTGCCGAGGACGAGGGAACCAGCGGCCGGAACGAACGCGCCGACGCCGGCGAGCTGAACGGTAGCCGGCATGACGCGGAGGTAGCTGGCTGCGAAGTTCGAACGCAGGCTCGGAGTCCAGTAGTGGGTGAAGACACCACCGAACGAGTAGCTCTTCGTGTTGCCGAAGTCGGTCAGGTTGACCGCGGCCAGGTTCGGCTGGTTGACGTTGATGCCACCACCGAAGCGACCCCAGCCCGATGCGCTGATCTGGGTGATCGAGGAGCTGTTGGTCGCGCCAACCTGGCCGTCGGCGTAAGCCGCGATAAGGTCGAGCTTGTCGCCGGCGGCGAACATCGGCAGCTTGAAGCCCACGCCGAGAGCAAC
>CANJWR010000097.1 GCA_947478455.1 Beijerinckiaceae bacterium
GATGTCGTCGAAGGCATGCAGTTCGACCGCGGCTATCTCTCGCCCTACTTCATCACCAACGCCGAGAAGATGATCGTCGAACTCGACGATCCCTACATCCTCATCTTCGAAAAGAAGCTGTCGTCGCTGCAGCCGATGCTCCCGGTTCTCGAGGCCGTCGTGCAGACCGGCAAGCCGCTCGTCATCGTCGCCGAAGACGTTGAAGGCGAAGCCCTCGCGACCCTCGTGGTCAACAAGCTGCGTGGCGGCCTCAAGGTTGCGGCCGTCAAGGCTCCGGGCTTCGGCGATCGCCGCAAGGCCATGCTGGAAGACATCGCGATCCTGACCGCCGGTCAGATGATCTCGGAAGACCTCGGCATCAAGCTCGAGAACGTGGCTCTCCCGATGCTCGGCCGCGCCAAGCGCGTTCGCATCGACAAGGAAAACACCACCATCATCGACGGCGTCGGCAAGAAGAAGGACATCGAAGGTCGTATCGCCCAGATCAAGGCGCAGATCGAGGAAACCACCTCGGACTACGACAAGGAGAAGCTGCAGGAGCGTCTCGCGAAGCTCGCAGGCGGCGTTGCGGTGATCCGCGTCGGCGGCGCGACCGAAGTCGAAGTAAAGGAAAAGAAGGATCGCGTTGATGACGCGCTCAACGCCACCCGCGCTGCCGTTGAAGAAGGCATCGTTCCTGGCGGCGGCACCGCGCTGCTGCGCGCCAAGGCTGCTGTCGCGAAGCTGAAGAGCACCAACGACGATGTGCAGGCCGGCATCAACATCGTCCTCAAGGCTCTCGAAGCCCCGATCCGTCAGATCGTGGAAAACTCGGGCGTCGAAGGTTCGATCGTCGTCGGCAAGATCCTCGAGAACAAGTCGCAGACCTTCGGCTTCAACGCGCAGACCGAAGAATATGTCGACATGATCCAGGCCGGCATCGTGGACCCCGCCAAGGTCGTCCGCACCGCGCTTCAGGATGCGGCTTCGGTCTCCGGTCTCCTCGTCACGACGGAAGCCATGATCGCCGACAAGCCGAAAAAGGACTCCGCAATGCCCCCGATGCCGGGCGGCGGCGGCATGGGCGGCATGGATTTCTGATCCATCCGTTCGACGTTTCGGGAAAGGCCGTCCGCAAGGGCGGCCTTTTTCGTTTAAGGCAGGATCTTCCAAGCCTGGAAAGCGAAATACCGGATCCGTAAAATTCGGCTAAATCTTTTCAATCATGACGAAATTGTGATTCCGTCTTGAATCCCGTCCGAAATAGTGCCCTAATAATTTTGCGGGCCGACGTTCCAGGTTCCAGAACGACCTTGGGGGGAGTTTGAGGTCGATCATAAGGTTACCGGTAACGTTTCCGCACAGCAGATCACCTGGTTCGCTTCAACGACAGAAAATCGCCTCAGGACCATGACCGACAGGACACTCACGCGCGCCGATCTCATGCACGCCGTTTACGCCAACGGACCCGGACTGTCCCGCAACGAAGCGAAGGACATCGTCGAGGCTACGATCGAGGAAATTTGCCGCGCGCTTGAAATTGGCGAAAGCGTCAAGTTGCGTGGATTCGGAACATTCACGATCCGCAACAAACGCCCTCGCGTCGGGCGTAATCCGAAAACAGGACGCGAATATCCGATCACTGCGCGCCGCGTGATGACCTTCAAGGCTTCGCCCCGTTTGATCGACGCCGTCAACGGCGAAGCAGTTGCGTCCAGTGCCGATTACCAGCCGGCTTCCGCCCGCGACTGAGGTTGCGAGCGTCGATCACAATCAATCGCCTTGCATTTGTAGCAGCCTTGCTTTTGGCTGAATCCCCTGTGGTATTGTGGCGCGCGTGAATCGCGACCGGCGGGGACAGAAAATGAAGATCCTGAGTATCGTGGTTGCGGCCTTTTCGGCGCTTGCCCTGCTGGTCAGTCCGAAAACGCCAGACTATTCGACAGTGCTTCTCGGCGTCGCGGGCCTTGGCTGCGCGGTCACCACATGGCGCTCGCAGTCGCTGTCGAGTTTCCTCAAGATTTTCGTGACAATCTTCGGCGTCGAGGTCGTGGCCTTCGGCACCGTGCTGCTGATCAGCAAGCTCGGTTACTGGCCGGACTCGCTGAAGGACTATCTGCTGCCCGACAGTCTGCCGCTGACGGTCGCGATCTTCTCGATCCTTGTTTACGCCATCTCGTTCATTCCGGTGGTGCGCACGATCACCAGCATATCCGATCCCTATTTCGCCTCGATGGAACAGCGCGAAGCGCGCATCTGGCCGTTCAAAAGCTACACGGCGCCGGAAAGCTGGATCGCCAAATCGATGATCGTCTTTCTGATCGTCGTCAATCAGGCGCAGGTCGGCATGTCGGTGCGGTTGAACTTCTTCAGCCGCGACTGGTTCAATGCGATTCAAAACAAGGACGAAGCGTCGTTCTGGACGCTATTGCTGACCGTCTGGTGCTTCTGGGTCGCGATCATCGTCGCCACCAATATCATCGAATATATCATCCAGTCGCGCTTCGAAATTCGCTGGCGGCGGTGGCTGACGGATCGTTATGTGGGCCACTGGCTCGGCGAGAAAACGCACTATCGCATGTCGATTGTCGACACAGGTGCCGACAACCCCGACCAGCGCATCGCGGCCGACATCAATCTTTTCATCAGCCAGACCTATGGTTATTCGATCACGCTTCTGGCGACCGTCACGTCGCTCGTTTCCTTCTCGATCATCCTCTGGGGTATTTCGGCGAACTTCAACATACCCGGAACCGACATCGCCATTCCTGGATTCCTGTTCTGGATCGCGTTGATTTACGCGCTGGTCGGAACCGGCATCACGCACTGGATCGGTCGTCCGCTGGTGGCGTTGAATTTCCGGCAGCAGCGTTTCGAGGCGGATTTCCGCTTTTCGCTGGCGCGCCTGCGCGAATATACCGAACAGGTTGCATTGTTGTCCGGCGAAAACGCCGAGCGCCGTATGTCGATGGGCCGCTTCGGCCGCGTCATGGACAACTTCCTGAACATCGTGAACCGGCGCAAGCGCCTGATGGCTTTCACGTCCGTCTATGGTCAGTTGAGCCCGATCATTCCCTACATCATCTCCGCGCCGTTCTACTTCGCTGGGAAGGTGCAATTGGGCGTGATGACGCAAACCGCCAGCGCCTTCGGGCGCGTCGAGGGCGCGCTGACGTTCTTCGTGAACTATTACGTCTCGCTGGCAGACTACAAGGCCGTACTCGACCGTCTTTCCACCTTCGACGACGCGATGGCGAAAGCTCGCGCCACGGGCTCCACGCCGCCGCGCATTTCGCACGAGAGCAATGGCGGCAGCGCCATGCGCATCGACGATCTGCAATTGCGTCTTCCCGACGGGCGCACAATCATCACGGGCGCAGATGTGACTTTCGCCGCGAACGAACCAGTTCTGGTGACGGGCCCTTCGGGTTCCGGCAAGTCGACCCTGTTCCGTGCCGTATCGGGCATCTGGCCCTACGGGGCGGGGCGGGTGGAATTTCCTACGGGCGCGAAAATCATGCTGCTTCCGCAGAAGCCCTACATTCCGATTGCCTCGTTGCGCGAGGCCGTCACCTATCCGTCGACGCCGGAGCATTTCGACGACGCCGCGATCCGCGATGCGCTGGTTTCCGCGCGCCTTCCCGACCTCGTGTCCAGGCTCGATGAAAGCGACAACTGGACCCAGCGGCTTTCTGGCGGCGAACAACAGCGTCTGGCAATTGCTCGCGCGCTGCTGGCCAGACCCGACTGGCTATTCCTCGACGAGGCGACGGCCTCGCTCGATGAGGCGAGCGAGGCTGCGATCTACAATTTGCTGGTGGAGAAACTGCCTGCGACGACCATCATCTCGATCGGTCATCGCTCGACCCTGATGGCTTTCCACAAGCGCAAGATCGAACTGCGCCGTCAGGACGACGGCACCTTCAGGCCGGTCGATGCGCACGCGCCGGTCGCGGCGGAATAAGTCTGAAGCGCGGGTCTCAAAGCCCGCGCGAAAACCGCAGCGTTGTCGTGCCTGCCTTGACGATCAGGTCGGATGTGGGGATGTCCCATGTCGGGCCGGAGTGCAGAGCCTGAAGATAGTTGCGCTCGAAAGCCATGATCGGGGCAGGGCAGGACTTTCTCGTCATGGCAATAGACCCCATGGCGAATTTCTGGCCTGGCAGTGACACCATGGGTGATGACCATGTGTTGCAGCCGGCATTACCCGAGCCGCGATTCTGCTTGTCCATGATGAGCGTGGCTTCGATGTCGGACGGAACCGCCTTGCCGTTGATGTCGCGCAAAATCCATACTGCGCCGAGCGGGAAAACCTTATCGGGCTGGCGGTACTTCTGTTCCTGCTGCAATTCCTCGGGCGTCTTCTCTTTCGGCTTTCCGGCCCTTTGGGCCTCGGCGGTCGAGAGCGGCGCAAAAGCCAGAAGGACGGTGAGAGACAGTAGACCAGAAAGCTTCATGCGATCGTTCCGGATGCGAGTTTGGGACAGGCGACACACGAGCGTCGCAATGCTCATACGATTGCTTGGCGGGTTTGCGCAAGCCGCGCAAGGCTTTGCATAAACCGGTGGCACGATCATGGCGGGGCCGGGCGTCGTCGACGAACGCGAAACCTCCCCCGGACGTTCTGTCCGGGAGAGGTTTGGGGGCAGCCAGCGCGAGGGCCGGGGCCTCACTACCGCGAATTAGTTGCAGACCCGAATGCGGCGGTAACCGACCACATCGCCCCAGCGGTTGTGGACGGCGCGGCGCTCCATCCAGCATTCGCCGCCATAGACACGCTGCGGAGCATAGTAGCCAGGAGCCGCATGAGCAGAACCCGCCGCGATGGCGCCCAGCGCCAGCCCGCCGATGATGCCGGCCGCCAGAAATCCGCCGCCGCCGCGGGCAGAAGCCGGGGTAGCCGAGGTAAGGACCGTCATACCCAGCGTCAGGGCAGCGAGGGAAGCGGTAAGGGTCTTTTTGAAAGTGGTGTTCATGGCTCTCTCCTGATTTCGTTCGCCGTGTTGTTCCGTTTGGCGATGATTGGAGATTAACCTCGTGTTCACTCAGCCGATGTGCGCGGAAGCACACGTCGACAAACTGCCCGTTCAGGCGATCTGGGCTTTCAACGCCGCAATGCGCTGGCCCGCCTGCTCGATGCGTCCGGCCGGAATGCGCCCGCTGTTCACCGCCTCGCGTACAACAGCGATCATCCGGTTGGGCAGATCCGGGTCGGGCGCGGCGGAGTTGGAGAGCAGCACCAGGTCGTTGCCGGCAGCAATGGCGCGCACGACCGCGTCGCCCAGTTCGTAGCGCGAGCGTATGGCCGCCATGTCGAGATCGTCCGTGATGACAGCGCCCGCATAGCCGATGTCGCGACGCAACAACCCCTCAATGGCCGTGCGCGACAGCGTGGCGGGCTCTCCGCCGGTGAGCTTCGCATGCGACAGGTGGCCGGTCATCACCACATCGACGAGGCCGGCCTTCGCCAGACGCCTGTAGGGCTCGATCTCGTCAGGCCGCCAGGTGGCGGTGATATCCACAGGCTTGGCGTGACTGTCGACCAGTGTCGATCCATGACCGGGAAAGTGCTTGAGGGCGGTGAGCACGCCGGCAGCCCTGTGGCCGGCCACGCAGGCGCCCGCAAAGCGCGCCACGGTTGCGCCGTCGTCGCCGTAGGCGCGACCCCATTTCGTCACCACCGGGTTTTTAGGCTCGAATCCCAGATCGACCACGGGCGCCATATTGAAATTGAACCCTGCAGCGCGAAGTTCCCGCGCCATACCGGTATAGATGGCCTTGGCGGCATCGGCATCGCGTCGCGCCGCAATGGCCTGTGCCGCCGGAATGGCCGGATAGCCGATCTTCGACCCGAGTCGCTGCACGGCTCCGCCTTCCTGATCGACCGCAATAAGCGGCTTGAACCGCCGACCTGCCTCGCCGAAAAGCTTCGTCAGGCTTTCGATGCCGTCGCGCGACCGGGTGTTATGTCCGAGAAAACATGCGCCGCCCGCGCGTCCCGCCGCAATGTGACGCGCCAGCCCCTGCGCGCCGCCGACGTCGCCCGACGCTCCCGCAAAGCCCACAATCAGCATCTGCCCGATGGCTTCATCCGATACTGCCGCATGGGCGCGCGTCACATAGGGAGCGCCCAGAACCGCACCGGTTCCGGCCATGAAGCTGCGTCGGGTGAATCGCATGAAGGTCTCCTTGAAGCCGGTCTAGCCAAAGGCCGAAGGATCGGCAAATGAGCCGCCTGCAGCTCTCGGCATTTTGGCCAAATGTCAAAAGCCGGATTGATGCAGCGCAAAGTATGAATTTCGCAACGCAATAACAGCCGAATTACGACCATATGATAGCGCTAGTTGCTTGACCATGCGCGAGGTTCGACTAATTGTCGCATCCGCTACAACGCAACGATAGTTTCGCGGGAAACGCCAACGGCGCACAGGATCGTGCGGTCCGGCCCTGTCACGAGGAGGTCGCGTGAAGTCGACGGATATCGCCAACCCGAATTATTTTCACAAGGTCGTTGACTGCCAGTGGGCCTGCCCGGCGCACACGCCTGTTCCCGAATATATTCGGCAAATCTCTGCCGGCGACTACACCGCCGCCTACATGATCAACTGGAAATCCAACGTTTTTCCGGGGATTTTGGGCCGCACCTGCGACCGTCCCTGCGAGCCCGCCTGTCGGCGCGGGCGCGTCGAGGACGAGCCTGTTGCGATCTGCCGCCTGAAGCGCGTCTCAGCCGACTACAAGGACGACGTTCGCCCGCTGATGCCAAAACCGGCGTCACAGAAGAACGGCAAGCGCATTGCCTGCATCGGCGCCGGTCCGGCCTCGTTGGCTGTGGCGCGCGATCTGGCGCCCGAAGGCTACGAGGTCGTGGTCTTCGATCAGGACAAGCTTGCGGGCGGCATGATGCGGACGCAGATCCCCAAATTCCGCCTGCCGGAAACCGTTATCGACGAAGAGGTCGGCTATGTGCTCGATCTCGGCATCGAGTTTCGTGGCGGCCAGCGGATCGACAGCCTGAAGTCCATCCTCGACCAGAAGTTTGACGCCATCTTCGTCGGCACCGGCGCGCCGCGCGGCCGCGATCTCGATCTGCCGGGCAGGAAGGAAGCCGCCGCCAACATTCATCTGGGCATCGACTGGCTGTCGAGCGTCTCGTTCGGCCATACCGACAAGATCGGCAAGCGGGTCGTGGTGCTCGGCGGCGGCAATACCGCCATGGATTGCTGCCGCTCCTCGCGCCGTCTCGGCGGCGAACAGGTGACGGTGGTGGTGCGCTCCGGCTTCGACGAGATGAAGGCGTCTGTCTGGGAAAAAGAAGACGCGATGCACGAGGGCATCCCGATCCTCAACTGGCTCGTACCGAAAGAATTCACGCACCGGGACGGTAAACTCACCGGCGTGATCTTCGAAAAAGTGAAGGCCGTGCTCGACGCAAAGGGCCGTCGCGATCTCGTGCCGACAGGCGAACCCGACACGCTGATCGAATGCGATGATGTTTTGCTTGCTGTTGGTCAGGAAAACGCCTTCCCGTGGATCGAGAAGGATGTGGGCGTCGAATTCGACCGCTGGGGAATGCCAAAGGTCGATCCGGCGACGCATCAATCCACGCTGCCGAAAGTCTTCTTCGGCGGCGACGCCGCCTTCGGTCCGAAGAACATCATCTGGGCCGTCGCGCATGGCCACGAGGCCGCAGTCTCGATCGACAAGTTCTGCCGCGGCGAGAACATTGCCGAGCGCCCGTCACCGCTGACCAATCTGGTCAGTCAAAAGATGGGCATTCACGAATGGACCTATGAGAACGGCGTTTCCAACGATCTGCGCTTTAAAGTGCCGCAGAAGGAAACCGCCATTGCGCTGCGCAACATCAAGACCGAAGTCGAACTCGGCTTCGATCCCAAACTCGGTCACGCCGAAGCGCAACGTTGTCTGAATTGCGACGTGCAGACGGTCTTTTCTGCCAAACTCTGCATCGAATGCGACGCTTGCGTCGATATTTGCCCGATAGATTGCATCACCTTCACGGACGACGGCGAGGAAAGCGATCTGCGTTCGCGTCTGCTCGCGCCGGCGAAGAATCTCACGCAGGACATTTACGTTCAGGATGGTCTGAAGACGGGCCGCATCATGGCCAAGGATGAAGACCTCTGTCTCCATTGCGGTTTCTGCGCCGAACGTTGTCCGACGGGCGCATGGGACATGCAGAAATTTTCTCTCGAAATCACACACGCGGGGCCGGGATGCCGATCGAAAGCATAAACGACTGCGTCATCCGGTTCGCGAACGTCAACGGTTCCGGTTCGGCCAGCGCCAATCAGCTCTTTGCCAGATCGATCATGCGCATGGGCGTGCCAGTTGCGCCGCGCAACATCTTTCCGTCGAACATACAGGGTCTGCCGACGTGGTATGAAGTGCGCGTCTCCGAAGCGGGTCATAGGGGCGCGCGCGGCGGCACGGATTTCATGGTCGCCATGAACCCCCAGACCTGGGACAAGGATGTCGCCTCCATCGAACCAGGCGGTTACCTGTTCTACGATTCCTCCCGGACTGTTCCTGACTCGAAGCTGCGCGAGGACATCGTTGTTCTCGGCATGCCACTGACCAACATCTGCAATCGCGAATTCACCGATCCGCGCCAGCGCAATCTCTTCAAGAACATCATGTATGTGGGCGCGCTCGCAGCGTTGCTCGATATGGATCTGGCTGAGTCCGAAAAGCTCATTTCCGAGCAGTTCAAGGGCAAGGAAAAGCTCATCGCCCCGAACCAAAAGGTTCTGCGCATGGGCTACGACCTTGCGCGCGAAACCTTCCAGTGTCCGCTGCCGATGCGTCTGCGCCGCAGCGACAAGGTGGGCGACGCCGTCTTCCTCGACGGGAACACCGCAGCCGGTCTCGGAGCTGTATACGGCGGCGCGACGGTCTGCGCCTGGTATCCGATTACGCCGTCCACCTCGCTGGCGGAAGCCTTCGAGCGCTATTGCAATCGCCTGCGCGTCGATCCCGTCACCAAGCAGAAGAAATTCGGCATCGTGCAGGCCGAAGATGAACTGGCCTCTATCGGCATGGTGATCGGCGCAGGCTGGAACGGCGCACGCGCTTTCACGGCGACGTCCGGTCCAGGCATTTCGTTGATGCAGGAATTTCTGGGCCTCGCTTATTTCGCCGAGATTCCTGCTGTTCTGTTTGACGTGCAGCGAGGCGGACCATCGACCGGCATGCCGACGCGCACGCAGCAGTCCGACATTCTGCTGGCCGCCTATGCGTCGCACGGCGATACCAAGCACGTCCTGCTGTTCCCCGAAGACCCGCACGAGTGTTTCGAGTTCGGCGCGCTCGCGTTTGATCTCGCAGATCGCCTGCAGACGCCGATCTTTGTCATGCTCGATCTCGATATCGGCATGAACCAGCATATGTGCAAGCCGCTCAAGTGGGACGATACGCGCAATCTGGATCGCGGCAAGGTGATGAGCGCCGCCGATCTCGACGCAGCCAAAGACTGGGGGCGCTATCTGGACGTGGACGGCGACGGCATTCCATACCGCACCTATCCGGGCACGCATCCCACCAAGGGCGCCTATTTCACGCGCGGCACCAGCCGCGACCGTTATGCGCGCTATACCGAAGAAGCCGCGCCCTACGTCGACAACATGGAGCGCCTGCTCCACAAGTTTGAAACCGCGAAGACGATTGTGCCCGCGCCCGAATTCCGGGCCGCCGCACAGCCGACGCGCCTCGGCGTGCTCTATTACGGTTCTACAGCGCCTTCCATGAACGAAGCGGCTGAATTGCTCGCAAAAGAAGGCGTGCATCTCGATCTGATGCGCGTTCGGGCCTTCCCGTTCAGCGCCGAAGTCACCGACTTCATCGCCGCGCACGAACAGGTGTTCGTCGTCGAACAGAACCGCGACGCGCAGTTGCGCACGCTGCTTTTGGCCGAATGCAGCATCGATCCGGCGCAGCTTGTCAAAATCCTCAATTACGACGGCAATCCGATCACCGCGCGGTTCATCCGCAAGGCGATTGTCGATCACGTCGAGCGCCTGAGCGCGCGCAGCCCGAAGGTGCACTCATGAGCTATCTGGCCAAGCCGAAGTTCCATCACCCTGACATCGAGACCAACGAACTCGGCTTCACGCACCGTGATTACGAAGGCTCGATCTCGACGCTCTGCGCCGGCTGTGGGCATGACTCGATCAGCTCGGCCATCATGCGCGCCTGTTTCGAATTAAGCCTGCCGCCGCATCGCATCGCCAAACTGTCCGGCATCGGCTGCTCGTCGAAGACGCCGACCTATTTTCTCGGCCAGTCGCACGGCTTCAACTCGGTGCACGGGCGCATGCCGTCGGTGCTGACCGGCGCAAATCTCGCCAATCGCGATCTGATCTATCTGGGTGTTTCGGGCGACGGCGATTCCGCCTCCATCGGCTTCGGCCAGTTCGCGCATTCCATCCGGCGCGGCGTCAACATGGTCTATATCGTCGAGAACAACGGAGTATACGGCCTGACAAAAGGCCAGTTTTCGGCGACGTCCGACCGTGGCTCGAAGAGCAAGCGCGGCGTGGTCAACACCGATTCAGCTATCGATCTCGCCGCCACCGCCCTGCAGCTTGGCGCAACATTCGTGGCGCGCAGTTTTTCGGGCGACAAGTCGCAACTTGTGCCGCTCATCAAGGCTGCCATCGAGCATCGCGGCTCGGCCTTCATCGATTGCATTTCGCCCTGCGTGGCTTTCAACAACCACGAAGGCTCGACGCGAAGCTTCGATTATGTGCGCAGCCACAATGCGGCGCTGAACAAGCTCGACTACATCACCGGTCGCGCGCCGATCACGACGGACTACGAACCGGGTTCGACGCAGGTGGTGAAGCTGCACGATGGCTCGACCATCCGCCTGTCTAAGATCGGCGCGGATTACGACGTGCACGACCGCGTCGCCGCGATGCATCACCTGCACACGCGCCAGGCGACCGGCGAGATCGTCACAGGCCTGATCTACCTGGACGGCGAGCCGCACGATCTGCACGACAGCCTGAACACGGTGACGACGCCGCTGAACGAGCTGAACACGCCCGATCTGACGCCGGGCCAGAAGGCGCTCGACGCAATCAACGCATCGTTGCGTTAGGCGTCTCTGGCGTCGCGCGATGCTCTGGCGTCGCGCGACAGATGCCGTATGATGGCTCAAACCAACAGAGCCATCGGGAGCCCATGGGCCAGCATCGTCCGTCTACGTCGACCTATCTCGACATCAATCATTTGCGCTACCATATCCGCACCTGGAACGAGCACGGAAAGGAGACTTTCTTCTTCCTGCACGGACACGAGGATTGCGCCGCCACCTTCCAGTTCGTTGTCGACAGACTGCCCGAGGACTGGCGCATCATCGCCCCGGACTGGCGCGGACATGGCAAGACGCAATGGGACCATGACAGCTATCTGCTGCAAAATTACGTCTCCGATTTCGACAAGATTGTCGACCACTACGCGCCGGACCAGAGCGTCCGTATTGTGGGTCACAGCATGGGCGGCAATGCCGGCCAGATGTGGGCCGCTGTGCGGCCGCGCCGGGTGGAAAAGCTGGTGGCGCTCGACGCCTTCGGGCTGCGCAGCGAGGACCCCGCAGAATTCCCCGACCGGTTGGTGGAATGGCTGGACAATCTGCGCGGCGAGCGCCCTCCCAAGCGCCCGTCGCCCGATCTGGAATCCTTTGCGCGCCGTCTCCATTCAGCCAATCGTCGGCTCGACGAGGAGAATGCCCTGTTCATGGCCGAGGCACTGACGGTGCGTCGCCCGGACGGGTCGGTGGAAGCCTCGTTCGATCCGCTCCATCGCGGCGCCAAGCCCTACACCTACCGTTTCGACGACATGGGCGCCTGTTACGAGCGCATCACGGCGCCGGTGTTGTGGGTCGCGTCAGGACGCAAGCTCAATCCCGCGCTCGCGGATGGCGGCCTTGAGCGTCGGAGCAAATTGTTCCGCAATTGCAAGCTGGCTCATGTCGGCGATACCGGCCACAATCTGCATCACGACGCGCCTGCCGAAGTCGCCTCGCTGATCGAGGCCTTCTTCAAGGGCGAGGATTTGCCGACGATCAACCGGTGAAAGCATCAGGCGATGCCGCATGCGACAGGGTGACCTGATCCGGCGGCCTTGCTTACTTGCTTCCGGAGTCGCAAACCGCCTTGCTGTAGGCAGCCGCCCGTGAGCCTTCCGCGATGTCGAGAGGCTCGTAGCTGAACTTTCGTCGATAGAGAACCTCGGAGGTTCCCCATTCGTCGGTGAACATTTCCAGCGAGATCACCCGATAGGT
This sequence comes from Beijerinckiaceae bacterium, assembly GCA_947478455.1. Taxonomy (GTDB): domain Bacteria; phylum Pseudomonadota; class Alphaproteobacteria; order Rhizobiales; family Beijerinckiaceae; genus Terripilifer. The sequence goes on from CANJWR010000097.1 coordinate 12,287, forward strand.
ATTTGCCTTGCAGTCGAACTGGAAGTTTTGCCGCACGCTTTTGTAGAACCATTGGTCGAGATGCAAGCGGGGCTGCTCGTATTTGAAGAGAATGTCGACCGACAACTGAGCGTCCGCCGGCTTTGGCTTGCCCGCCCAAAGCGTATAGCCGTCTTCCTCGGAGATCATCTTCCAGTCATCGGCAGGAGCGGGCTGCTGCGCCAGCGCAAGTCCGCCTGAAAATCCGAATGCGAGTGCTAAAATCGAAACGCGCGACCAACTCATCAAATTAGGCACTCCCTGTCGGGAAACAGTAACCACGCCCGCGCGTTTTCGTCGAGCCTTGCCTCACTGGGGCAGGATAGCCTTGCGGACTTTTTCCACCACATCGGTCGGCGCTGCGTAGATTTTGGCGATCATTGCCGCGAGATCCGGGCCCGACATCGTCGAAATCATCAGCTTCTGCTTGTCGGCTTCCGCCAGAAGGTCAGGGTCGGCCAGAACTTGCGCAAAGGCCTTGCGCAAGGCCTCAACACGATCCTGTGGGACGTCCGGCGCCACAAAATACGGTCGGGTAAACAGTCCCTGTGCATAGACGATTTCGAGAATCTGCTTCTGCTCCGACGTTTTGGCGAAGTTGATCGCCAGCGGCACGCCCTTTTTGTTGAGTTCCGGGTCGCCGTTGATGGATTCCTGCACGATCACCCGCACCGGAGAGCCGTCGCTGAACCAGTCCGGGCGTTGCCACGAGATATTGGCGATGCCCTGTCCGCAAATGCCCTGAACTTCATTCTTGTCCATGGCGAGCATGACCTCGCGCGTGCCCGGATAGCCGGCGACGAGTTTCATTTTCGCGCCAAGCACATTCACCAGTGCGCGCGGCATATCGTGGGTGGTGCCGCCGCTGACGCCGATGATGACTTCCTTCTCGAAGACATCTGCGAAGGACTTGAGCCCGGCATCGTTGCGGACGATGCAGGTAAAGAATTCGCCGTTGGCGCTGCCGAGATAATTGAACTTCAGTGGCTCATGCTTGAGAGAGCTTTTTTCGACAGCCAGCAAGGGATCGAGGAGCGAACCCGGCGACGAGGCGCCGATCACGGTGCCGTCGCGCGGCGCAACCGAATAGATGTAATTCGACGCCGCATTGCCGCCCGCGCCATTCATGTTTGAGGGAATGACAGTGGGTTTGCCCGGAATGTATTTTCCGATATGGCGACCGATCAGCCGCGCATAGGCATCATATCCGCCGCCGGGGCTCGATCCGATAATGATAGTGATGGTCTTGCCGCGATAGAATGCCTCCACGGAATCCTGCGCCACAGCGCATGTCGCCATCGCGATGCTTGTCACACAGATTGCGAATGCGCTTCTGAATATGGACATGGTCTGTCCTCCCGACCTTATCGTTGGTCGAAGCATAACAAGCGCAACGGCGGATGCAACCGGGTCCGGCTTGTCTTGCGGCGATGGTTCGCGCACCATGTATCCGGACCCGGACGGAATCGCCGGCCAACAAAGAAAACGCAAAGCCGGCCACGGCAGGAGGAATATCAATGTCCATTCGTCTGCTCGACGCCGCTGGCGCTGAAGAACTGCGCAATGCAATTAACGCCGATTCAGAGTTCAAACTCGTGTCGCGCGACATGAATTTCCACTTGTGTCTGGAAATCGGCAGCGAAAGGCGGCTGATCAGATTTCTCGACGGCAAGGCGCAATCGATCGGTCGCGTCGTTCCGATGTCGGACCCCATTGATGTGGTCATCAAGGGCGCAACAGAGTTCTGGCAATTGCTGCTTTCGCCTGTTCCTCCGCAGGGCTATCAAAATCTCTATGCCGGTGTGAGATTCAAAAAGTGCGAGGTGATCGGCAACAACGAACTCTATTTCGCTTACTTTGCGGCGATCACCCGCCTGATCGAACTCATGCACGAGCAACAAAACGGTCGGGCGCCGGCGAACGCAAAACCGCCAGCACCGAGAGTCAGGCTGGAAGCCACGACAGGCCGGTACGTCTATCTCGATATTGAAGGCGTCGAGTATCGCGTTTATTTCGAAGAGGCCGGGCAAGGCATTCCGATGGTGTGCCAGCACACGGCCGGTTCAGACGGCCAGCAGTTTCGGCAGTTTCTGGTTGATCCCGACATTACCGCGAAATATCGCGTCATCGTTCCCGATCTGCCCTATCACGGCAAGTCTTTGCCGCCGGAGTCCATCGAATGGTGGGCGCAGGAATACCGGCTCACCAAATCGTTCTTTGTCGCGTTTCATCTGGCGCTGGCGCGTGCGCTGCAACTCGACAGGCCGGTGATCATCGGTAGCTCCATGGGAGGCTCCATCGCCACCGATCTCGCGCTCGAAGCGCCGGACACCTATCGCGCGGCGATTGCGCTTGAAGAAGGGCTGCGCAGCGTCAAGGCGTCGGAGGCCGACAAGCTGGCGAGCTTTCGCTACTACCGCCATCCGCGCGTCAACGGCGGCGACCGCGCCGGCGCGTCGATGTATTGCCTGAGCGGCCCAAACAGCCCGAAGAAATATCGTCACGAAGTCGGCTGGGGCTACAGTCAGGGCGCGCCCGGCGTGTTCGCGGGCGATCTGTATTATCGCCATCTCGATCACGACATGGAAACGACGGCGCGCAATATCGATACGTCGCGTTGTCCGGTTTACATCATGAACGGCGAATACGATCCCGGCACCGGTATTCCGGAAGGTCAGGAACTGGCGGCGCACATCAAGGGAGCCAAATTCATTCCAATGCCGGGGCTTGGGCATTTCCCGATGACGGAAGATTTTCAAAGCATGAAGCCGGTCCTCATGCCGGTGCTGGACGAAATCGCCGCGCGTGGCTGATCAGTCCGCCTCCATCATCTTCGCCGTGCGTTCGACGATTGCCTTGTCGGTCGCATAGGCGGCGCGAATGTAGTCGGAGATCTCCCGCCAGCCGGCGACTTCGACCGGCTCCGCCAGTTTGGCCTTTGCATCGGCGATGAATTCCGGGTCTTCCATCGTCCTGTCGAAGGCGCTACGCAATGCGGCAAGCCGGTCTGCCGGCACGCCTGCCGCGAGCGAAAACACGCGCAGAAAACGGTGAATGCCGAACACAAGCTGCATGATCTGGCGTTCGTCGTTGCTTGAGACGAGGTCCGTCACTACCGGAACGCCCGGCAGCGCGGGATTGGCGGCCAGCGATAATTGGGCGATCACCCGCACATAGCCGGTCTTCACCCAGTCCGGCCGGTCATGATTAAGAAACAGCCACGACGTGCCGAGCCGCCCTTCGATCTCGCCGCGTTCGATGGCAAGATCGACCTCCGGCCCACCCCTGTAGCCCTGTACGATACGGAATTTCGTGCCTGCAAGCTCGTTCAGCAGGCGCGGATAGACGGCGCTTGAATCGTGCGGTCCGGTTGCGCCGACGACGACTTCGCGCCTGCGCGCATCCTCGATGCTCTTGATCGGGGAGTCGCTTCGCACATAGGCGATGCCCGTTCCGCGGCTCGCGATGCTGCCGAGCCAGTTGATGTTTGTCGCGTCGAACAGGGCGCCTTTCATTTTCCACAGCGGCGCCAGCGGAGCGGAATCGGCGAAGATGCCAATCACTGTTCCGTCACGCGGCATGGAATTATAGACGTTGTTCGCCGCCACCAGACTTCCGGCGCCGGGCATATTTTGCACGACGATGTTGGGCCTTCCCGGTATATGCTTTCGCATGTGCTGCGCCAGCACGCGCGCGCTGGCGTCATATCCGCCCGATGTCGGAAAGCCGACCACGATAGTGATCGGGTGAGCCTTGTAAAAATCCTCAACCGGGTCCGCGCTGGCCGCCTGGCTGGCGATCACGGCTATAAATACTGATGCTATGCCCCACATTCGACGAACAACGGCGCTCATGTTTCCTCACTTGCTCCGACTTCCGGCCGGTTGCAGGAAAACTGCGCTAGCCGTCCGGCATTGGCAAGTCCAGAATTTCCGGCGGGCGCTGCGCGCGCCCGCTTGCAAGTAAGCCATGGCTATATCAGAATATTACCGTCGACATGGCCAGTTGATCTGTGTTGACGGAAACGAACACTAATAATAGTTGGAGACTATTATGCCTGCTTCACGTTTTTTTATTGTTATCGGTATCCTGGTTGTGGCCCATGGC
>CANJWR010000098.1 GCA_947478455.1 Beijerinckiaceae bacterium
CATCATGGAACGTCTGATGGACGCCGCTGCGGATGCATGCGGCCTGACGCGCGATGAGATCCGCCGGCGCAATCTGATTCCGGTCTCAAAACTGCCCTACCGCACGCAAATGAATTTCGTCTACGATTCAGGCGACTTCATCGGCGTGATGGATGAAACGCTCGAAACCGCCGACTGGAATGGTTTTGCGGCCCGCCGTGCCGAGTCCGAAAAGCGCGGACTGCTGCGCGGCATAGGCCTTGCCAGTTTCGTCGAACAGGCGGGCGGTCGCCCCACAGAGGAAATGCGCGTGCGCATGGAGCCCGATGGTTCGGCCACCATTTTCGCCGGCACGTTTTCGCACGGGCAGGGACACGAGACCGTCTATGCCCAGATGGTCAATGAATATCTGGGAGTGCCGTTCGAGAACATCAATTTTGTGCAGGGCGATACGGATACGACCCCGCCCGGTGGCGTCGGCACGTTCGGCTCACGGTCGTCCATGATGGGCGGCGTTTCGATTCGGCGCTCGTGCGGCCAGATCATCGTCAAGGGCAAGCGTATCGCGGCGCACTTGATGCAGGCCGTACCGGATGAAGTGACGTTCGAGGAAGGCCTGTTCAAGGTTGGCGTATCGAGCGTCACGATTGAGGAAGTCGCCCGCGCCGCAGCCGATCCGACGAAACTGCCCGAGGGCGAAAAGCCCGGCCTCGACGAGAGCAATCTCTACGAGCGCGAAGCCGATGTGATGAACTTCCCCAACGGCTGTCACATTTGTGAAGTCGAGGTCGATCCGGCGCTCGGCACAATCCAGATCGTCAAATATACGGCGGTCGACGATTGCGGCGTGGTGCTGAATCCGATGCTGGTGCACGGACAGGTTTACGGCGGCGTCGCGCAAGGCATCGGACAGGCGCTGACCGAAGATACGGTTTACGACGAATCCGGCCAGTTGCTCACCGGTTCGTTCATGGACTACGGCATGCCGCGCGCGCATCATTTCAGCCATATCGAGGCGCATTTCAACGAGACGCAGCCCTGCAAGACCAATGACATCGGCGTGAAGGGCGCAGGCGAGGCCGGAGCCTGCGGGGCGCCGCCGGCGTTCGTGTCTGCGGTTGTTGACGCGCTGCAGCCTTTCGGCGTTAAGCACATCGACATGCCACTGACGCCCGAGCGCGTGTGGCGCGCCATCGAGGCCGGCAAGGCCGGCGCTGCAGCCTGAAATCGAACGAGGATCATCACGTGCAAGTAACCCTGACGGTGAACGGGCAAAATATCTCGCGCGATGTCGAGCCGCGCACCCTGCTCGCGGATTTTCTGCGCGACGACCTCCGCCTGACCGGCACGCATGTGGGCTGCGACACCACGCAATGCGGTTGTTGCATCGTCCATGTGGATGGAAAGGCGATGAAGAGCTGCACCATGTTCGCCGTTCAGGCGGATGGGGCGAGCGTCATCACCATCGAGGGCCTGGCTTCGCCGGACGGAACCCTGCATCCGGTGCAGGCAGCCTTTCGCGAACATCACGGCCTGCAATGCGGATTTTGCACGCCCGGCATGGTGATGATGGGCGCTGACATTGTGCGTCGCATTCCGGGCGCGGACGAGGCGACGGTTCGCCATGAACTCGAGGGCAATATCTGCCGTTGCACCGGCTATCAGGGCATCGTGGAAGCCATTGTGGATGCCGCCTCTCAGGCCGGGCGGAGCTGAGCCATGCAAGATTTCAACTACCATCGCCCCGCCGACATCGCCGAGGCAACCCGCATTCTGGGCGAGCGTGAAGACGCCAAGATCCTCGCCGGCGGCATGACGCTGATCCCGACGTTGAAGCAGCGTCTGGCGGCTCCGAGCGATCTGATCGACCTGTCGCGCATCCCTGCGCTCACGGGCATGCGTCGCGACGGCTACGAACTGGTGATCGGCGCAATGACCTGCCATGCCGATGTGGCGGCCTCTGCGCTCGTGCGGGAAATGATCCCGGCGCTGGCCTCGCTCGCCGGCCAGATCGGCGATCCTGCGGTGCGGCATCGCGGCACAATCGGCGGCTCGGTGGCCAATTCCGATCCCGCGGCGGATTATCCGGCCGGCGTTCTGGGTCTCGACGCCACCGTCGAAACCGACAGACGCCGGATTGCGGCGGACGATTATTTCACCGGTCTGTTCGAGACCGCCCTGGAGCCGGGCGAGATTATCACCGCTATACGGTTCAAGGTTCCCGCCGGGGCCGCCTACCAGAAGTTCCGCCATCCGGCCTCCGGCTATGCGGTTGTGGGCGTCATGGTGGCTCGGTTCGGCAAGGATGTGCGGGTCGCCATCACTGGCGCAGGCCCGAACGCCTTCCGGGCAACCGCCATGGAAGCGGCGCTCTCGGTGAGTTTTTCGCCCGGCGCGCTGGCCGGCATAGCGCTCGACCCGTCAGAGCTTCTGACCGACATGCACGCCAGCGCAGAATATCGCGCCCATGTGGCGTCTGTTCTGGCCGGAAGGGCCGTGGCGTCCATCGCCTGACGCTTCTGCTTGACCAAAATTCCCAAAGGACGCAAAGACAAGGCTGAAACAGCCCGGCCCGCCTCCTCAGGGTCCGACATCACTACCGGGATCGATCATGGACAAGTTCGTGAAATTCACTGGCGTCGCCGCGCCGCTCAAGATCACCAATATCGACACCGATATGATTATCCCCAAACAGTACCTGAAGACCATCAAGCGCACGGGCCTCGGCACCGGCCTGTTCTCGGAGCTGCGGTTCAAGGAAGATGGCTCGGAAAATCCGGATTTCGTGCTGAACAAGCCCGCCTATCGCAAGGCGACCATTCTGGTGGCTGGCGATAATTTCGGCTGCGGCTCATCGCGCGAGCATGCGCCGTGGGCTCTGCTGGATTTCGGCTTCAAGGTGGTCATTTCCACCAGCTTCGCGGACATTTTCTACAATAACTGCTTCCAGAACGGCATTCTGCCCGCGAAGGTTTCGGCCGATGATCTGGCCAAGCTGATGGACGACGCCGAGCGCGGCTCCAACGCCACCATCACGGTCGATCTGGAAAAGCAGGAAATCTACGGCCCCGACGGCGGCGTGGTGAAATTCGAGATCGACCAGTTCCGCAAGCAGTGCCTGCTCGAAGGTCTGGATGATATCGGCCTGACTCTCGTCAAATCGCCGAAGATCACATCCTTCGAGACCAGCAACGCTACCCGGCATCCCTGGATCTAGTTGAACCGGAGATTGGGCGCAGCCTATGGCTGCGCCAGCGCCGCCAACACCTTTTGGGTCGAGTCTGAAATATCGCCGATCTTTTCGCCGGCCCGCAGACGAGCCTGCGTGCGTTCGCTGCGCGCCTGACGCTCCAGCGCATGATCAGCGATTTCGTCCGCCTCGTGGCGGCCAATGACCACCACGCCTGAATCGTCTGCAATCACCACATCGCCTGCGCACACGGCCGCGCCCGCGCAACTCACCGGCACGTTCATCGCGCCGCCGAGATCGTAGATGCGTGTCGTGATGGGCGACACGCCCCGGCACCAGAGCGGGAAGCCGAAGGCGCGAATCTCGCCCGGGTCGGTGCAGGGCCCGTCGAGCGCCGCGCCCACAATGCCGCTTCCCTGTGCGGCCAGCGTCACGCCGCCGCCCCAACAGGCGTGGCGTTCGTCGCCCAGTCGGTCGATGACAAAAAAGTCGCCCGGTCGTCCCAGCCCCAGCGCATGATGAAGCAGGGTTGAATCTGCGCCCGGAATCGCAATCGTCACCGCAACGCCCACAACCTTGCGGTCGAGCAGCGGGCGCATCGAGTGATGCATGAAGCCATGATGGCGCGAATGCCCGATGGTGGCTGTCTCGACCTTCATGAGCTTTTCGATCAGGGCTGTCGGCAAAGGCTCCGGCATGGGGCGAACATCGTATTTCGACATGGGCGTTCCGTTCTGGCGGTGGTGCGAGGTTCAGGCGCTTTCGCGATGCTGCGCGCCCGGCACGGCGGCGAGCAGTTCGCGCGTATAATCCTGCTGAGGATGCAGCAATATGTCGGCCGGCGTCGCCTGTTCGATGATGCGTCCCTGACGCATCACGGCGATCCGGTCGCAAATCTTGCTCGCAACGCGCAGATCGTGGGTGATGAACAGCATCGCAAAGGCACGCTCTTTTTGCAGCTTCGCGAGCAGTTCGAGGATCTGCGCCTGGATCGAAACGTCCAGCGCCGAAACAGCCTCGTCAGCAATCAGCAGAAGCGGATCGAGCGCCAGTGCGCGCGCAATACAAATGCGCTGCCGCTGACCACCGGAAAATTCGTGCGGATAGCGATCAAAAGCTTCCGGATCGAGCCCGACGTCTTTCAGCAGCGAACGCGCCCGCGTGCGCGCCTCGCCTCCATACATGCCATGAATCATCGGCCCTTCCGCAATGGCTTCGCCGATTTTCTGGCGCGGATCGAGCGCGCTGTAGGGATCCTGAAACACAATCTGGATCTTTGCGCGCGCATGTCGCAACGCTTTCTTGTCGAGATCGGAAAAGCGCACGCCGTCGATATTGATCTCGCCCGCATTGGGGTCGATCAGCCGGATGATGCACTGCGCCAGCGTCGATTTACCGGAGCCGGATTCGCCCACGAGCCCGAGCGTCTCGCCGCGATGCAGCGTGACATCCACATCCGCAACTGCATCGACGGATCGACCGCGCGAAAAAAAATTGCCGCCCGAGCGAAAGGATTTGCGGATATGCGTCGCCTGCAAGACCGCAGGCCCGTTGAAGGTGCGCGGCGCGCCGGCTTCGAGCTTCGGCACGGCAGCGATCAGCGCCTTGGTGTAATCGTGCTGCGGATGTTGCAGCACCTGCTGGTGCGTGCCGATCTCCACAACTTCGCCGTGGCGCATCACCGCAACGCGGTCGGCCAGTTCCGCCACGACGCCGAAATCGTGGGTGATGAAGATGATCGACGTTCCCGTTTCGCGGCGCAGATCGAGCAGCAATTTGAGAATCTGCGCCTGCGTGGTCACGTCGAGCGCGGTGGTCGGTTCGTCGGCGATCAGAACCTGCGGCTGCAGCGCAAGCGCTGTTGCGATCATAACGCGCTGGCACTGGCCGCCCGAAAGCTGGTGCGGATAATTGTTGTAGAGTCGCTCGGGCTCCGGCAACCTCACTTCGCGAAACAGATCGAGCACTTTCTGGCGTATCTGCGTCCCGGACAGTTTGGTGTGGATGCGGAAGGTTTCCGCAACCAGATCGCCGACGCGAAAAACCGGATTGAGCGCCGCCGTCGGTTCCTGAAAGATCATGGCGATCTGCCGACCCGTAATGGCGCGGCGCTCCGTGTCGTCGACCCGCAGCAGATCACGCCCGGCGAACTGGATGCTGCCGGACTCGCACCGCAGATTGCCGGGCAAAAGCCCCATGATGGCCTGCGCGGTTACGGATTTGCCTGAGCCGGATTCTCCGACGACGCAAAGAATTTCGCCTGCCTTCAGATCGAACGAAACATTCCGGATCGCATATTTTCTGTCGCTGCCCTCCGGCAACGACACCGATACGTCGCGCAGGCTGATGACAGCGCCGGGCGGGTGATCGTTCATTTCGGCACGTCGGGCTGGTGGTCGATCTTGCGCGGATCGCAGGCGCGCCAGTGCGCCACGAACTGCGTGGTGAAATCCACCAGCCAGTCGACGATCAGTTTGCCGGCTTCGGTCGTTGCAATCGTCGGGTCGCCGCTGATGATTCCATTGTCGGTCACATCCGTCACATCGAGCGGCATTGCGACCGGAGCGCCCTGAAATGTCGATCCGCCGACGCCGTCCGTCGCCATTCCGAACGCGCGCTTCGCGCCGCTTTTCGAGATCAGGTCGGGCCGCAGCAATTCGGGATAGAGATACTTGTAAACCGATGTGAGCGGATCGCCGCCATGTCCTTTCGCTGCATTGGCCTTGTCGCCGTGCGCGTCCTTCCACAGCGAGGCTGGCAAGATGCGCCAGATATGCAGAGCCGGAATCGTAACGCCGGTGCGCTTCTTGATTAGCCGCACCGTCTGGTCGATCAGCGGCGCATTGCTGGAATGGCCGTTGAAAATGATCAGCCGTTCGATGCCGTGCTCCAGAAAGGCCGAGGCCATATCGTCGAGCACCATGCTGAACGTCTTCGCCCGCAGCTGGATGCCGCCTGGAACGGTCTTGAAAAAATCCGCATAGCCGAATGGCATGATCGGGGCCGCAATGGCGCCGGATTTCTCCGCCGCCATTTCGGATATGCGCTGCGTCAGCATGTAGTCGCCCATCGGCGCGTGCGGACCCTGCTCTTCCTGACTGCCGAGCGGCAGCAGCATCACGGGTCGCTCCTCGAGACGTTCGCGGAACTCGACCCATGTCATGTCCTTCAGCGCATGCTTGGCGTTCATGCTGTTCACATCACGACAGTTTCAGATATTCGCCGTGCATGCGCATGTCGCTGTCGGCCACCGGCTTGAATGTGATGCCCGAACGATGCGCCCAGTTGTAAACGCTCTTCCACATGTAGAGGCCGGGCGTGATGTCCTGCCACTCATCAGAAAGCGCCTGATAGAGTTTGCGGCGTTCCTCGAAGTTGGAGGCCTTGGAGAAGGCGGCGCCGATCTCGTTGAACTTTGGCGACGGATCCCAGGTCTTCCAGCTTGCGGTCGAGCGCGACGCCGTCGGACCCCAGTCGAGCCACAGCGGTTGATAGGGGTCGCCGGGAATGAAGCTCGAACTCATCGACATGTTCATCAGATGGAACGGGCGGCGATAGACGAGATCGAAATTGTCCAGAATGATCGCCTGAACATTCACGCCGATCTCGCGCCATTGCTCGATCATGATTTCGGCGGCGGGTTCGTAGTTCGGATAGAAGCTGCGCGTGATGTGCCACCGCAGCGGTTCGCCCTTGTACTTCGTCTTCTTGACCAGATCCTTGGCTTTCTGCGGATCGTAAGTCATGCGTGGCTTTGCGTTCGGATCGTAGAACTTGCCGTATTCGGGGAAATTGAACGGAACTGCGGGATGGAATGTCTCGTCGCCGAACAGGGCCTTCACGACTTCCGGCATGTTCACGCCATGCACCATCGCCATGCGCAGGTTGACGTCGACGAGCGGATTGTCGACCGGGTCAGGCCGCGTGTTGAACGCAAACGCCGGATAATTGTCGGCCGTGCGGCTGATATAGTTGACGTTCTTGTAGCCCTTCAGGGTCGCCACCTGATCGGACGGAATGTTGACGATAAAGTCGAATTCGCCCGACACGAGGCCCGCCAGTCGCGCTGAATATTCCGGAATGATCTTCCAGATCAGCCGCTGCGCCGGGGCTTTTTCGCCCCAGTAATCGTCGAATGCGTCGAGGATCATCACTTCCGCCGAACGGAACGTGTTGACCTTGTACGGGCCCGCTCCGATCGGGGCCTGACCGAATTTGTCGACGCCGACTTCGAGGTAATATTTCTTCGGCACAACGAGGCCGATATAGCCACAGAGTTTGCCCGGAATGTTGTTGTCGATGTTGTCGGTCTCGATCTCGAACGTATATTTTCCGGTGGCCTGAACGCGATTGAAGCCTTCCGTAAAAGTCTTGCCGCGCGGCTCGAAGGGCTTTGCGCCCCACAGACGGTCAGCGCCGAGCGTGAAGGCGACGTCTTCGGCTGTCACTTCCTCGCCATTGTGGAATTTCACCCCCTGACGAACTTCGAAATGCCAGACCTTGCCGTGCTGCTCCCACTTGGTGGCGATCTTCGGCTTGAGAATAAGGCCATTGGGATCGTTGATGTAATCGCGCTCGATCAGGCGTTCGTAGAAATTCGGGAAGATGCGCAGCGACGTGGTCGAGATGCCGTTGATCGGCGCCATCGTCGACCACAGATTGTCGACCGCGATGGTAAGCGTCGGGCGGCCCTGTGCGTTGGCGGTGTGTGGAATGCCGGCGGCGAGCGCCGTGCCGATTGTAAGCTTGTTGAAGTCGCGTCTTGAAAACATGGCGTGCTCCTTCTTTCAGGTCCGTTGCCGTTTCAGCGTCGGATCGAGGTAGTCGCGTAATGCATCTCCGACGATGCTCATCGACAGCGTCGTCAGGAAGATGATCGTGCCCGGCCACACCGCGATCCACCATGCATTCGACAGGTAGTCGCGGCCATCGCCGAGAATTTGCCCCAGACTTGTCGACGGCGGCTGGATGCCGAGGCCCAGAAAGCTCAATGCCGTTTCGAGCAGTACAATCTGCGGAAAATTGAGAGTCAATTGAACGATCAGCGCGCTCGCCACATTGGGCAGGATATGACGGCTGTAGAGGCGCAGGGGACTGGCGCCGAGCGCCCGCACAGCCTGCGCATAGGGCTGGCTGATAGCCGAAAGCACGACGCCACGCGTCAGTCGCGCGTAGTTTTCCCAGCCGTGCAGGCCCATCAGGATGATGAACAGCGTCAGGCTGTTGCCGAAGAAGGCCAACAGCGTTAGCGCAATCAGGATGAATGGCAGCGAGGCCTGAAAATCCACCACGGCCATGATGGTTTCTTCCACCCATCCGCGAAAATGCGCCGCCACAAAACCCAGCATGATGCCGAACAGTGCGCCCAGCACGGTGCCCATGATGGCCACCATGACGGACATGCGCAGGCCGAACACTAGCCGGGCCACCATGTCACGGCCTAGTCTGTCAGTTCCCAACAGATAGCGCGGATCGCCGCCCAGAAAACTCGGCGGCTTCAGGCGCGCCAGCAGGTTCTGGTCCGTATGTGCGTAGGGAGAGAAGACATTGCCCACAATCGCAATCGCGATGACGAATGCGAGGAAGATGAGCGCGATCAGCACCGTCAGCGGAGGTCTGCGCATCGCTAGTCCTTCGAGGCGACGCGGATGCGCGGATCGAGCACCCCGTAGAGAAGATCGACGGTCAGATTCGCCACCACCATCGTTGCAGCGATCATCAGCACCAGTGCCTGCACAACAGCCAGATCGCGCGACGAAACAGACGACACCAGCAGACGTCCGACGCCCGGCCAGGCAAAGACGGTTTCGACCACAATGGCGCCGCCCAGCAGGGCGCCGAGATTGAGCCCCATTACGGTCACCACCGGAATGGCCGCATTGGGCAGCGCATGGCGCAGAATGCGGCCGGCAAACGAGACGCCCTTGGCGGCGGCGGCCCGGATGTAAACCTTGCCCAAAACATCCAGCATGGCGGAGCGCGTGAAGCGCGCCAGCGCGCCCGCCGTCGTCAACCCCAGCGTGGCCGCCGGCATGATCACATGCATCCATGTGCCGGTGCCGGAACTCGGCAACATCCGCAGGTTCAGCGAGAACAGCAGGATCAGCAAAATGCCGAAAAAGAAATTCGGCAATGCAAAGCCGAAGACAGCGAAACTCATGATGAGACGATCGACAAAGGTGTTGCGCCGGATGGCGGCCAGAATCCCCAGCGGCACGCCCAGCAACACCGCCACCGCATAGGCCGTGAGGCCCAGAAACAGCGTCCACGGCACGCGTTCAGCGATGATGGTCGTGACCTGCCGCCCATCGCGATAGGACTTGCCGAAATCACCGGTGGCCATATTGACCACATATTTGGCGTACTGCTCGGTCAGCGGACGATCCAGCCCCCACGCCTCGCGAAACTGCTCGATTTCCTCAATGGTCGCGTCGGGCGGCAACAGCGATTGCACCGGATCGCCCGACGTCCGCAGGACGATGAAAACCGACGTCACCACGAGCCAGAGCGTCACGGTGGCTCGCAGCAGTTTTACCAGCCAGAAGCGCAGCATCCGCCGACCTGTTCGTTCATGTCGCACAGGATGGGCGTGTCGACAGATGCAGTTGATACGATGAAAGCTTGGCGAATCCAGCCAAACCGCGCGCCTTCTGCCTCTGTCAGCGCAATTGCTGCTTCCATCTGTCAGGCCCCGCCAACCAATGTTCAAGACGATATACGTCCAGGTCAGGTGAAGCAATTCGAATGCCGTTATCCAATCGGATCAACAAAGGCATCCCGCCGTCCCGCGGGTTCGGGGAATAAAACCCGGGTCCGCAAAAAGAAACCGGCGCAACCTTTCGGTTGCGCCGGCCAAAGTCCTGTTCGCCGATTAGAGCGAGAAGACGTAGAGCATCGAGCAGGTCGCGGTGACCTTCAGCTCCGGAGCGTCCTGCAGGATCGCCGCTTTCTGCAGCGAACCGATCAGAACAGCCACGTACTGCTTGCCGCCCACCGAATACGAGACCGGCGGGGCGTTGATGCCGCAACCGGTGCTGTAGTGGTAGACTTCCTTCAGCGTCTTGCCGTCATAAGCGGAGAAGTCGCCGTCCGGAGCGCCCGCGAACACGAGACCGCTGCTGGTGGCGAGCAGGCCCGACCAGTTCGGATAGTCAAGAGCAACACCAGCCTTCGTCTCGCCGGTGATCGGATCGAGTGCCTTGATGGAACCGGCGACACGCCCTTGAGCCTGACCCGAACCGCCCGTGAAACGATCGCGCGGCTTCACCTTGCCGCCCTGATCGACGAAGTCATCCTGAACAAGCGCTACGAGCTTGTTGCAGCCTTCCGCGGACGGAATGTACATCAAGTTGAGGTCGGGGTTATAGGCCGACGGCTCCCAGTTCTTGCCGCCTGTCGTTGTCGGGCACTTGGTGTCCGTGGTCGGACGGGCGCGCGACGGCGTCATGCTGGCGACGTAGGGCTGCACGTCCTTCTTGGGATCGTATTCGAGCGGCATACCGGTCTTCGGGTCGAGGCCCGTCGTCCAGGTCAGCTTGTCGACATACTGCTTGCCCTGTACGAACGAGCCGTTGGCTGCGTCCAGAACATAGTAGAAGCCGTTGCGCGCGCCATGGGTGACGAGCGTACGGTCCTGACCATTGATCTTGGCGCGGACGATCGGATGCTCCGAAATTTCGTCATAGTCGTACGGATCGTTCGGGGTGTACTGGAAGCCCCACTTGATCTTGCCGTCATTGGGGTTCATCGCGATAACCGATGCGGCCCATTTGTTGTCGCCCGGACGAAATTCCGGATCATAGTCCGGGCCCGCGTTGCCGACGCCGGCATAGATCAGATCAAGCGCCGAGTCATAGGTCGGTGTGACCCAGGCAGACGCGCCGCCATGCAGATAGCGATTCTTGCCATCCTTCCACGTCTCGTGTCCGGGTTCGCCCGGGCCGGGAATCGTGAAGGTGCGCCATGCCTGCTTGCCGGTGTTCAGGTTCGTGCCGTCGTACCAGCCGCGAATGCCGAACTCGCCGCCGGCGGCGCCGACGATCGCGGTGTCACGGATGATCAGCGGGGCCAGTGTGAGGGTCTCGCCAATGGCCGGTTCGGCCACCTTGAGTTCCCAGATCATTTCGCCCGTGGCCTTGTTGATCTGGAACATGCGGCCATCGAGGCCGATGGAGATGACCTTGTCTTTCCACAGTCCGACGCCGCGGTTGTTAACGCCGCAGCAGGCCACGTCGCCGGCCCACGCGCGGTCAGTGCCGGGGTCCATCTTCCAGAGAATGCGGGTCTTGCGAACGTCCGGCTTGACGTTGATCGCATAAACCGAACCCCAGCCGTCGGTGACGTACATCACGCCATCGTCGACAATCGGCGTGCCCTCGAGGTTGCCGTGAGCATAGCGACCGCCGCTCTGGTAACCGCCGAGCGCAACCGTATAGGCGACCTTCAGGCCCTTGACGTTATCAGGGGTGATTTCCTTCAAACGCGAATAGCGATGAGCTTCAAAGTTCTGGTGATGAAGCAGCCAGTTCTGCGGCTCCGAATCGGCTTTCAGGCCGCGTTCGTGAGTCATGTCTGCTGCATTGGCGGACGACAGGGCTGTCGCCATCAACAGAGCGCTTGCGAGCGCACCTGTCCTCAAAACATAATTCATGATGTCCTCCTTAGGCATAGTATTCATAATTCTGACCGAGCGTTTGCCTAATCCACGCTGCCACAGGTTTGCACCCGGGCTTGACCACGTCAATTGCTTATTTCTGGGCGAGCTATGTGAATATGTTGGGTCACGAGCGCCGCCATGCCAAATTTGCAAACATCGGGACCGATCACGTGCAAACAACGTCAATGTCGTCGGTCAGGGTTTTTCGCCTGCCGCAGAGGGAGCGTTGGCCAAAACGCCCCCCTCATTGCCAAGCTCGCCGGGCGGTATAAGTTCATAAAAGCCGCTCACCCTGATGCGCACGATCACTTTGTCGGCGGCCGAATTCTGAAAATACCAGCCATGTATCCCGTCAAAAGGCGCAATGAGCGAGCCCGCCGCCCGTTGCGCTGAATCCTTCCTGTATGTGGCGACGATCATTTTTTCATCCGGAGATCCGGTCAACGTATGGCCGTGAAAGTCGAAATAGAAATCTTCAGAAACCTCTGTGCCGATGGCGTCCCAGTCGAAAACAAGCGTGGCGTCCTTGCGCATGCGCACCTTGTATTCGATCTCGTATCGCGCCCCGCGCACGCCCATCGGGTCGAGCTTTATCTCGATGATGTCGGATCGGAACGGAATGTCATAGTGGTGCGTCCGCTTCACCTCTCCCGCATCGGGATTGATGCTGACTTGCTCGGGCGACCACAATCTTGCAAGACCGGTCATCTTGCCGAGCCCTGACGGGTCGCGCCCGAATTCTGCTGGAATGATCGCCGCGAGCAGAACAATTGCTGCAAGCGACGCCGCAACCAGCACGGCCGTCATGAGGCGCAGCGGACTTGCGGGCGGGCGGGGCGTTGAGGTCATCCTGTCCCCCGGGAAAACGAATAACCGGCGAGTTGATAGCCCGTCAGCATAAAGCCCAAAAACATCAGCACAAAATTGACCAGCAATGCGGCCCGCGAAAAAAATCTGGTATCCCTGATCGACGCAAGCATGCCAACCAGCATCGCCAGCGCCAGGATTTGCCCGATCTCAACCCCTGCGTTGAATGAAAACAGATTTGCCAAAAGGCCGTTCTGCTTCAGGCCGAGAGCCTGAAGTTTTGTAGCCAGTCCAAATCCGTGCACGAGCCCAAAGCCGAAGACCACCACGCGATTGTCTGGCTGCCTTCCCGACAAAATTTTGAAACCACCGAGATTGTCGAAAGCCTTGTAAACAACTGACATTCCAATCAGCGCGTCAACCAGATAGGCGTCCACTTTAAGATTGAGCGCGACGCCCGCCAGCAGCGTAATCGAATGCCCGAGCGAAAACAGCGTTGCATAAAGTGCGACATCACGGATGCGTCGCAGATAGAAAATCACCCCGAGCAGAAAAAGTAGATGGTCATAACCGGTGACCATATGTTTTGCGCCCAGATACGCAAATGGAACGGGGTCCGGTCCGTCTGCAGAGCTGACAAAAGCCGCGTCGCGCCCACCAATGGCATGGGCAGAAGCTTCAGTCGTGTCGATACACACGACAGCAATCAGAATGACCGCCGTCGCGAACCGAAGCCACAGGCGCGTAGCAGATTGCCGGCGGCGTTCGGAGACCGGAGCGGGGGTCATGCGAGGCGTTGCGCAGGCAACTATCCGCGACTGCGCAAAATCCCGATTTCAACAGCGCCCGCAGTGATGATCGTCACGCCAACAAACAGTAAAACAAAGAGCAATACGCCAAGCGCGAAATGCGACGACGGTGATTTTGGTGGCTTTCCGGCTCCGGCAAGGCCCGCAGTTTCCTGTGGAAACCATTTGGGCTGCAGGACGAGGTTGATATACGCAAAAGCCGCGACAAGGACGAATCCGAAGCCGATCATCTCAAAGCCTATCAGCATCTCTGATCCTCTTGTCTTTTGAACGACCAGTATGGCGATCGTCCCGGTGTTATCATTGACCGGCCGTCAAGCCCGCCTATTGCTTCTTCACGCCCTGACTGTCGAATGTTTCCAGATAGGCGATCACGTCTGCAATATCTTTTGGCGCGGAAAGGCCATTGAACAGCATCCGCGTGCCGGGAATCAACCCTTTTGGCGACCGCAGATAGCGGGTCATTACCGGAACATCCCAGGTCAGGCGCGCAGAGCGCATCTGCGGGCTGTAGTTGAATTCGGCGGTAGTGGCGGACTTGCGGCCGACAATTCCGTTAAGCGGTGGTCCAGCGAGCCCGGTCTTCATTTCCGTCCCCAGCACATGACATTGCGCACATTGCTTCGTGAAAACCTCGGCGCCCGCCAAAACGTCGCCCGTCTCCTGCGCGTACGAAACGCCGGGGGTGACAAAAAGCATTAACGCAACCGCAGCACTTCCAGCCAGTTTCGGGATCAAACGCAATTCCATCAATAGCAGTGCCTAGTTCGTGCCGATGGTAAAAATAGGAAGCCAACGTCCCAGCAAGAGCACGAACAGCCAGAGGAACAACGAAGAGCCAGCCAATATTTGCGCCGAACGTGGCGCTGTTTCGCCAGGCCCCAGCAGCGAGACCTTTCGATGCTCCCAGATCGTGAAGGCGACCGCATTGAGCGAAGCTAGCAGGACAAGGAACATCTTCAGAATGAAGGCTGGATTCTCAAGATAGCTCCCCGGTGCGCTTGTGAAGAATAGCCACCCGGACGCCATGTTGATCAGAAGACCCAGCACCGCATATGGAACAAGCGTGAGCGTCGCCTTGACGGGAAGCTCCTTGAAGAACCCCATCAGCCTCAAATCGACAAAGATAAGCGATCCAAAAAGCAGGCAAAGACCGATGAAGTGCATGGCCTCGCCGAACGGAAAGAGCCAGCCACTGCTGCGCACCAGAGGTCCGGGCCAGGCCTGCTTAAACCACTCGACCACTGCGGGATCGTTCCAGTTCATCTGCGTCTCTCAATTCGAATCCAAGGTCGCGACGTTGCGTCAAATGATGCCGGCATTACATTGGCGGCGGCGGCTGCGTATAGCCGATGAGCCGGCCTGCAACGATCGCAATCAGCCACAAAGCCACAATCGCAAACGCCTGAACCCGCAGCGAGAGTGGAACGACGTCGATCGCCGGGCCCTTGCCGGAAGGGTTCGGGATGGATTGCAGATTGGCCATCGCCTTCTGCATGATCCAGAGAACCCAGACGGCAAGCACGATGGCGAGAATTTTTAACCAGAACATGCCGGTCATCATCTCGCGCCGTGGCTGCGCCGCCAGAAGAACCATGCCACTGGCGAAATTCAGATAGAAACCCCACCAGCCAAGGCGAATGAGCTTGCCGACATTGCGAAGAGGGATTTCCTGCTGGAAGCCGAAAATGCGTGAGCTCAACATCCATGTGATGCCCACAATGGCGGCCATTCCAATCGAGTGAAGGCCCAACAAAGTATAATAGGTCGAAAAAGGTTCAGCGATGAAGTTTCCCTCGCGAACCCAACTCGAAAAATCGCCGGCCTCGAAATCGCGCAGAAAATTCCAGAGCATCAGGCCCTCAGCCGTTTCACGGCTCAGGATTTTGGCAAAAAAGCCGAACCCGCATGAGCCTCCCGTTGATATTTATTCGCGCGAAATTCGACTCTCACGCGCTCGTTGTCAATAGCTGTGGCGACGGCTCGGCGCAATTCCTCCGCGGTGGGGAATTGTGAACGCCGTCGCCCTGGCATCGTGACAGAACGTATTGACGCAGATCAGATTTGCGCCATGCTAGCCAAAATCAATTTCTCACCACCATCACGTCGGCGGGCAAGGACCGGGAGGGTCTGCGGTTTGCAAACATTCGCCACCATCAGTTCCTTGCGGATCGAATTCAGGACCATGGCTGCAGGCTTTGGCCTTTGCGCTTTTATAGGCGCGACGCCGGCGTTTGCGCACGATCCCATCCTGTCCTGTTTTCCTAACAAAGACGCCACCGTCACCTGCGAAGCCGGCTACAGCGATGGGGCGCCTTCCGCCGGCCAGACCATCCGCGTGCTGCAGACCAACAAGCGGCTGATCCTCGAAGACAAGTTCGGAAAAAATAGCTCGTTTACGTTCAAACGGCCGCCGGCTGAATTCATCGTCGAATTCATTGGCGATTCATCGCACAAGGCGTCGTTCGACAGTGAAGACCTCGGCCCATAAAAACGTGAAAAGTGATGTCATCGGGAGGAACCATGAAGGCAGGCAGGAAGCATCTCGCGGCGTTATTATTTGCCGCGACCGGTTTGGTTCAGGCGAATGAAGGCGCCCGGGCGCATTTTCAGATGCTGTTTCCGGGCGAGTCCTTGCGACAGGCCAATAGCGGAA
>CANJWR010000099.1 GCA_947478455.1 Beijerinckiaceae bacterium
ACATCCTTCCAGCCCCTCCATGCCACTCAATGGCATCAAGGCGGCCTAGCAGGACCGGTACACTTTTGCGCCGCCTTCAAAAGGCGATCAAAGCCGGTTCAGTGGTACACTTTGTCACCGCTGTTTATATACATGATTCAATACAAAGCGATGGAGAAGGGCAAGGATCAGGCGGAATTTCGGTGGCAGGCTAACGATCAATTTGTCCAAGAGATTGCCCGAATGGACGCGCTGCTTGCTGAACTCGGCAAGATACAATCGGGCAGCGATCCAGACGGCTACCGCTTTTCCGAGAACCCCTTCTTCCTTAAGTTTTGCCCGCGCGTCGTCTTCAACCCCGATGATAAAGGCTTGTTCAAGGGTATTTATTTGCCGCTCGACCTCTGGAAGCGCGCGGAGTCTGCGGGCAGGCTGAAAGGGTCCAAAGGCGGCAATGTGCTCACATTCGGGAACGTGGGACGGCGCATCAACAATTCCGAGTTCGTCGGCCTTGTTTCTGGCTCCTGGGTGGGAACCTCGATCGAACAGTCCGCAGTTCTTGGCCCGTTGATCCGCGAGGTCCTGGCGTCGGGAAAGACTGTCACCTTTGCGATCAAGCATGTCGTCGCTAGAGCGGAACACCTCGACGACATTGCCGAAGACCCGGATGACGACGACAAACTCGATGCGTCCAAAATGTTCGGATAACCCACGGATCACTTGCAAGCACACTTCGTTTAGATTACACTAAACATCATGAGAAAAGCACTGAAGCCCGCGCCCGCGCCCGCCGCCGATCCCGCCCGCAAGCAAGCGGTGATCTATGCCCGCGTCTCCTCCAAGGAGCAGGAGAAGGAAGGCTTCTCGATCCCGGCGCAATTGAAGCTGCTCAAGGAGTATGCGGCAGCGAACGGTTTCGTGTTGGCGCAGGAATACATCGACGTTGAAACTGCCAAGCAGACGGGCCGCGCCGCCTTCGGCGAGATGGTGGCCTATCTCAAGGCGCATCCGTCCATCCGCGTGATGCTGGTCGAGAAGACCGACCGGCTCTATCGCAACCTCAAGGATTGGGTGACGGTCGATGAACTCGACGTGGAAATGCACTTCCCGAAAGAGGGCGTGGTGCTTTCGCGCGAGTCGCGATCCTCTGAAAAGTTCATGCACGGCATCAAGGTGCTGATGGCGAAGAACTACATCGACAACCTGTCCGAGGAAGCCCGCAAGGGCATGCAGGAAAAGGCAGAACAGGGCATCTGGCCGACCAAGACGCCGCTCGGCTATCGCAACATCACCGGCCCGGACGGCAAGAAGATCATCGCCGTCGATCCGGCGCTGTCGCCGATCGTGTCGCAGATGTTCGACTGGTATGCGCACGGCGACATTTCGCTCAAGGAAGCGGCGCGCAAGGCCCATGCGGCGGGCCTGCTCTATCCCAAGAGCGGCGCAAAAGTGCCGGTGAGCACGGTTCACACCATCCTGCGCAATCGGCTTTACACGGGCTCGTTCGAATGGAACGGCAAGCTCATTCAGGGCAAGCACGAACCGCTGGTTTCGGTCGAGCTATGGGAACGGGTGCAGGGTGTGCTCGACGGGCGCTTTGCCAAGAAGGCCAAGCGCGGCAAGCATGACTTCGCCTTCTCGGGCCTGATCGCCTGCCATGCCTGCGGCTGCGCCGTAGTCGGCGAGATCAAGAAGCAGCGCTACATCTATTATCACTGCACCGGCTACGCCGATAAGTGCCTGGGCAACCCGGCATCCTGCCGCCGCAAGCATGTGCGCGAGGAAGCGCTCGAAGCACAGTTCACCGAACTGATCGGACGGCTTCGCTTCGATGACGAGGTGCTGGAATGGGTGCGCGACGCGCTGCACGCCAGCCACGGCGACGAACGCCGCGAGCATGAGGAAGCGATCAAGCGACATCAGGCGGAATACAATCGGCTGAACGATCGCATTCACGCTATGTACGTCGATAAGCTCGACGGGCTGGTGGACACGGCCTTCTACGATCGAATGTCGAACCAGTGGCGCGAGGAGCAGAATCGCTGCCAGCGCGAGATCGAGCGGCATCAGAACGCCGACAAATCCTATCTGGATGAAGGCATTGCGCTTCTGGACCTCGCCCGCAACGCCCAAAGGCTGTTCGCGAAGCAGGAACCACGCGAAAAACGCCGCCTGCTGAATTTTGTACTATCGAACTGCACTTGGGAGGATGGTGAAGTGGTCGCCACTTTTCGCCAACCCTTTGACATGCTTGCGGAAACAGCAATCGCCGCCGCCCGCGTCGAGGCGAGCGAGAACTCCAAATCGGCTAAAAGTGAGATTTGGCTGGGGGACCTGGATTCGAACCAAGATTGACGGAGTCAGAGTCCGCAGTTCTACCGTTGAACTATCCCCCACCTGCGTGATGTCCGAGCCGGACTCACGGATGGTTGCGGCCACGAAGCGGTGGCGACAGGCGCGGTTTTTAGGGGGTCGTTCATGCAGTGTCAACGCTGCCGATGCAATCAGCCTCCCGAGCGTCAGCTTTGGTGGACGACTCATTCGTTTTAGCAAAGGATGGGTGGCGTTTCCGGGCCAGTTGTGATTGACATTTCCCCCGGAGCTCGGGAAGCGGATGCAGCACACACAACCCGACGATGAAATGCGTGGCGCCCTCAAGGCTGTGCCGCCGCGTCACGTCGCGATCATCATGGATGGAAACGGTCGCTGGGCTGCCGCGCGCGGACTGCCGCGTCTTGAAGGGCATCGCCGTGGCGTCGAAGCTGTGCGGCGCACCGTGCGGGCCGTGGCTGCACTCGGCATTCAATATCTGACGCTCTACAGCTTCTCGACCGAAAACTGGTCGCGTCCGGCGCAGGAAGTGTCGGATCTGATGGGGCTGCTGAAGCGTTTCATCCGCAATGATCTGGCCGACCTTCACCGCAGCAACGTGCGGGTGAAAATCATCGGGCGACGAGACAATCTGGCTCCTGATATGCGGTCCCTGCTGCAGGAAGCCGAAGACCTGACACAACAGAATACAAGACTGACGCTGGTCATCGCATTCAATTACGGCAGCCGGCAGGAAATCGCAGATGCGGCGCGCCGGCTGGCTATCGAAGTCGCGGCCGGTCGTCTCGACCCGAAGGATATTGATATAGACAGCGTGACTGGCGCGCTCGACACAGCCGGCATTCCGGATCCGGATCTGGTGATCCGCACCTCGGGCGAGAAGCGCCTGTCCAACTTCCTGCTCTGGCAGTCCGCTTATACAGAATTTGTCTTTCTACCGATTCACTGGCCGGAATTCGACCAGGCTTCGCTCGAAGGCGCTCTGCTGGAATTCGCCGCGCGTGACCGGCGTTATGGCGGCATTTCGCCTGTCGCCTCTTCTGCCAAGACCGGCTCGTGAGCGCCGATCCCGCACAGGCCGCCCCGGAGGGCGCACCACCGTCGGCCAAGCCGGCCGGCAAACCATCCATGAGCGATCTGGGACCGCGAGTAGCCTCCGCCATCGTGATGATTTCGGCAGCGCTCGGCAGTCTCTGGGCCGGCGGTCAGATTTTCATCCTGTTCTGGCTGGCCGCCTCTCTGGCGATTCTTTGGGAATGGCAGCGGCTCATCGGCGGCGCACGCGAACGCGCCCGTTTCTTCTATGGCGTGCTGGCGCTGGTCGGGGCTGCGGTCTTTCAGGCGAACCGGGCTCCAGAACTGGCGTTTTTGTGTCTGGCCGCAGGCGCAGTTGCGCTCGCTTTCGTAGCCGAGTCCGGTCGCAGACTCTGGAGCGCAGCAGGCGTTCTTTATGCCGGCTCCTTGCTGATCGCGATCATCCTTCTGAGGTCGTCGATCCTGCGGGGATTCGAAGGTGTGATGTGGCTTTTTGCGGTCGTCTGGTCGACCGACATCATGGCCTATTTCGGCGGACGGCTGATCGGCGGCCCGAAACTCTGGCCGGCTGTGTCGCCGTCGAAGACGTGGTCGGGTTTTCTGGTCGGCACAATTTGCGCGTCGCTGGCTGGCTGGAGCGCCCTGCGCTGGCAGCTTGGTCCGGCGGATGTCGCCACTTTGCCGATCCTGTTGCTCGGCTGGGGCACCGCTGCGTTGTCTCAGGCAGGCGATTTTTTCGAATCCGGTCTGAAACGCCGTTTTTCAGTCAAGGATGCAGGCCATCTGATCCCCGGCCACGGCGGCGTGATGGACCGTCTGGACGGTTTTCTGGTTGCGGCCATCTTCGCGGCCATATTGGGAAGCTATAAGGCCGGTATGAATTCGGCGGCTCTCGGCCTGCTGAACTGGTAATTTCAAAGACTTGGTGATTTGCTTGGAAACCGCAATCCGGACGAAATCCGTCGCCCAGAATGATCTTCGGCCGCATCTGGAGCCCGGACCGGGCGGCCCACGGCGTCTTGTGATTCTCGGCGCCACAGGCTCCATCGGACAATCCACTGCGGAAGTCATCGAAGCCAGTCCGGGTGCTTTCACTGTCGAGGCGGTCGTCGGCGGCAGCGATTCAAAAGCTTTGGCCCGTATGGCGATCCGCCTGAAGGCGAAACGGGCAGTCGTGGCTGATCCGGCCGGTTATCGCGAGTTGGCGGCGCTTCTGGCCGGGCACGGCGTCGAGGTCGGTGCAGGCAGCGAGGCTGTGATTGAGGCCGCGACCTTGCAGTCCGATCTGGTGGTTGCGGCAATTGTCGGAACCGCCGGGGTTCTTCCGACCTTCGCGGCGCTGGAAGCAGGGCGCACGATCGCGCTCGCCAACAAGGAGTCGCTGGTCTGCGCCGGCTATCCGTTTATGGAGATGGCCGCCCGTCATGGCGGTCGTCTGTTGCCCATGGACAGTGAGCATAACGCCATCTTCCAGTGTCTGGGCGGACGCGAGGCTTCGAGCATCGAGCGCATGGTGCTCACGGCTTCCGGCGGCCCGTTTCGCACCTGGGGGGCGAACCGGATTGCGGCCGCCAGTCGCGAGGAAGCTTTGGCGCACCCCAACTGGTCGATGGGCGCGAAGGTCACCATAGACTCAGCAACCTTGATGAACAAAGGCCTCGAACTCATTGAGGCGCATCATATTTTCGATATTTCGCCCAGCAAGCTCGATGTGTTGGTGCATCCCCAGTCCATCGTCCACGGGCTTGTCTATTTTCAGGACGGGGCCGTCACGGCAGGGCTTGCGCCGCCGGACATGCGTATTCCCATCGCCCATTGTCTGGGATTCCCGGATCGGCTCGCCACCGGTGTGCCGCGTCTCGATCTGGCGCGGATCGGCGCTCTGACTTTCGAGGAGCCCGATATGGTCAAGTTTCCGGCCTTGCGGATCGCGCGCGCTGCGCTCGATCAGGGCGGGGGGCTTCCGACCGTGTTGAACGCAGCCAATGAAGTTGCGGTTGCGGCCTTTCTGGCCGGCAAAATCTCGTTCGGGGACATTCCGAGGGCAGTCGGCGACGCATGCGACGCCTCGATAGCGGACGGAACGGCCCGCAAGCCGGCATCTGTTGTGGATGCCCTCGCCGTTGACCATATTGCAAGAGAAAGAACCCGGACCTCCTTGGCGTTATGAATTGCATCAGGCAGGGTAACGATCTGGTAACCATGCGGTGGTGGTGCCAGCTCGGCCTGATCTGAAACTCCCGTCCGGGAATTTTCTGAAAACTGGCCCTGACCGGACCAGGAATTGCTCAAGTCTGGGCAACCTGGTGGTTAAGGAGGCGTTAATGGCGATTTTGGAACACGTTGGTACAATGCTGGGATATGTTGTCCCATTTATCTTTGTCCTGAGCATTGTGGTGTTCTTCCACGAGCTTGGCCATTTCCTCGTCGGCCGCTGGTGCGGCGTAAAGGTGGACGCTTTCTCGATTGGCTTCGGGCCTGAAATTCTCGCTTTCGTGGACCGCAAGGGCACCCGCTGGCGCATCGCGGCTCTGCCGCTCGGCGGCTATGTGAAGTTCCACGGCGACGCCAACGGCGCCAGCGTACCGGATAGCGAAGCGATGGCGTCCATGCCCGAATCCGAGCGCAAGATCAGCTTTTTCGGTCAGCCCGTGCGCAACCGCGCCGCTATCGTGGCGGCAGGTCCGATCGCCAACTTCATTCTGGCCATCGCGATCTTCACGGGCATTTTCTACGCACAGGGTCGCGGCGTTCTGATCCCCCGGGTCAATACAGTTGCGACCGGCGAAGCGGCCGAGCTGGCCGGCATTCAGCCGGGCGACCTGATCATGTCGATTGACGGCAAGGCCATCGCCAGCTGGGCCGATATGCAGCGGGTGGTCCAATCTTCCGCCGATCAGCCGCTGAACATCGTCGTCCAGCGCGGCAACAAGGACGTCAGTCTGGTCGCCACGCCCCGCAAACGTGAGATCCAGACCCCGTTCGGCAAGAACAAGGTCGGCCTGCTGGGCGTCGGCGCCTCCAACGACCCGGCGGACTGGAAAGTCCAGGAACTGGGAATCGTTGAATCGGTCGCAGCCTCGGTCAATGAGACCTGGTATGTGATCGAGCGGACAGGAGCCTATGTGGGCGGGCTGTTCTCCGGCAAGGAATCGACCGACCAGATTTCGGGTCCGATTCGAATTGCCGAGATTTCGGGGCAGGTGGCCAAGATCGGCCTCTGGGCGCTGCTGAATTTGGCAGCGATTCTCTCGATTTCCATCGGAATGATCAATCTGGTGCCGGTTCCGCTGCTGGATGGCGGTCACCTTCTTTATTATGCCTTCGAGGCGATCCGCGGCAAACCACTCAGCGAGCGCGCCCAGGAGTTCGGATTCAAGGTCGGAATGGCGTTGGTGGGAGCGTTGATGATCTTCGCAACCTTCAACGATATCCTGAACTTAACCAAAGGCTAACCATGCGGTGAATCCGTAGCGTGTCGGTTGGGCCACGGGGGGATAAAATCCCCCTGTGGGGGAAATTCGGGATTTGCAGCATCTCGTAAACCTTGTAGAAGTGGTGTTTGAAGGGCAGCGTCCAAAACGTCAGTTGTTTTGGTGCTCTAGACGAGGCGGAACAACTGCCTTTCGGGCGACGCTTATGGCGTCGCAGTTGTATTGACGGGGACCGGGTCTTCTTATGGTGTTCTTGAGAGCTCGTCTGAGCCAGGTCGTATGCGCCACTTCCGCATTGTGCCTGATGGCTGTAGCAAATGCGCCCGCTTTGGCGCAGTCGGTGGTCGTGCAGGGCGCGCAGCGCGTCGATCCCGAGACAATCAGGTCCTATTTCACCGGAACCGATCAGGCGAAGGTTAATCAGGGGGTCAAGGACCTCTATGCGACCGGTTTGTTCGCAGACGTGAAGGCCCGTCGCGATGGCGGCCGGATCGTGGTTTCTGTTCGCGAAAACAACGTCATCAACCGGGTGGCTTTCGAGGGAAACAGCAAGCTAAAGAGCGATGTGCTGCTTTCCGAGGTCCAGTCCAAGTCGCGTGGCGCCTATAGCCCGGCGACCGTTCAGGCCGACATCGAGCGTATCCGTGAAATCTATCGCCGCGGCGGTCGCGCTGCTGCTTCCGTAAATTCGCGTCTGGTCGACCTGCCGAATGGTCGTGTCGACGTTGTTTTCACCATCAACGAAGGCGATAAGACCGGCGTGAAGTCGATCGAGTTCGCTGGCAATCAGGCCTACGGTTCTTACCGTTTGCGCAACCTGATGCAGACGACCGAGATGAATCTCTTCTCGTTCTTCAAGTCGACCGACGTTTATGATCCGGACAAGATTGCCTCGGATCAGGAAGCCATTCGCCGCTTCTATCTGAAGAATGGCTATGCCGACTTCCGCATCGTCGGCAGCGACGTGCGTTACGACGAGGCCCAGAAGGGCTACAACATCGTCATCACCGTCGATGAAGGTCAGCAATATCGCGTTGCGAACGTTTCGGTCGATGCGCGTCTGCGCGATGTCGATCCGGCCGCATTGCAGGGCGCACTCAAGCTATCCGCTGGCGACACCTATAATGGCGATCTGGTAGAGAAGTCCGTCGAGTCGGTTTCTCGCGAAGTTGCGCGCCGTGGCTATGCCTTCTCGCAGGTTCGCCCGCGCGGCGATCGCGATCCGTCGACAGGCACCATCAATCTGTCGTTCGTCGTCGAGGAAGGTCCGCGCGTTTACGTCGAGCGTATCGTCGTCAGCGGCAATACCCGCACGCGCGACTATGTCGTCCGTCGCGAATTCGATATTGGCGAGGGTGACGCTTACAATCGCGCCCTGATTGATCGCGCCGAACGTCGTCTGAACAACCTCGGTTTCTTCAAACGCGTGAAAATCACCAACGTTCCGGGCAGCGCTGCCGACCGTGTCGTGGTGGTGGTCGACGTTGAAGATCAGCCCACTGGCTCTTTCGGCATCTCGGGCGGCTACTCGACCGTTGACGGCTTCATCGCCGAAGTGTCTGTGACCGAATCGAACTTCCTCGGTCGCGGCCAGTATGCCCGCGCCGCCGCGACGCTCGGCCAGCATACGCGCGGCATCGATCTGTCGTTCACCGAGCCCTATTTCATGGACACGCGTATGTCCGGCAGCATCAGCCTGTTTTCGAAACAGACCGATGCGTCGAAATATGCGCTCTACAAGAACTGGGTGACCGGCGGCTCTCTGGCGCTCGGCGTGCCGATTACCGACGAGATCACCTTCTCGCCCCGCTATTCGGCCTATCTGTCGCAAGTGACCGTGCCGAACAGCAAGGATCAGCCTTACAACGACTGTAACGTGCCGATCGCTGGCGTGACGCCCGGCACCCCGGGGTCGCCCTATGCGAATCCAGCTGCTCCGTCGCAGTCTCCGTTCACCTGCGTCACCAATGGTGAAGCCTCGCTGGCCATTCAGGAAGTGCTCGGCAAGCGCGTGACGTCTTCGGCAGGTTATTCGCTGAGCTACAATTCGCTGGACAATATCAAGAACCCGACGAGCGGCTTGTTTGCCGAGGTTCGTCAGGACGTTGCAGGGCTCGGCGGCAACGCCCGGTTTGTGCGCTCCACCGGCGACGTGCGCTACTATTATCCGATTGTCGACGACGTGGTCGGCATCCTGCGCGGGCAGGCCGGTAACGTCTTCGCCTATGTCGGCGACAAGCTGCGTCTGACCGACAACTTCAACCTCGGACCGAGCCTTGTGCGCGGCTTTGCGCCGGGTGGCATTGGCCCGCGCGACATGTTCACCAACTCAGGTCTCGGCGGCACCAATTACCTTGGAGCATCGGCCGAAGTGCAGTTCCCGATCTTCGGATTACCTAAGGAACTTGGCTTGCGCGGCGCTCTCTTCGCTGACGCTGGCACTCTGTTCGGCTACAAGGGCCGGACGAGCTTCAGCGCGATCCCGTTCCCGGGTTGCGGCCCGACCTATAACGGCAACGGAACGGCCATCAGCACGGCGAACCCGGGTGGCGGTTACCCGATCACCCCGGGCTCATGTATCGATTTGAGAGACTCCAAGGCAATCCGCACCTCGGTCGGCGCGAGCTTGCTCTGGTCTTCGCCGCTGGGCCCGATCCGCTTCGACTATGCTTTCGCTCTCTCGAAGGGCCGGGACGACGTGACTCAGGCCTTCCGCTTCTCGGGCGGTTCGAGCTTCTGAGCCTGCGATTTGACGTCCGGGAGCGCGCTTGTCGCCTCCCGGATGTTTTCATAACCAAAGTCGCCTGTGAGCGGTCGAAGGGAACTTGCTCGATGACCGGGCTTTCATGGGCAATCGCGTGACCGAGCCGGTTTTTTTCCGTGCTGACTGCACGCCTTCAATCTCAGATCTTTGCGGCTGGACCGGCGCCGAAGTCGGCGAAGGAGCCGATATTGCGGCCGCGGTTCATTCCGTTGCCCCCCTCGAGCACGGCGCGCCCGGCGATCTCGTTTTCCTCGACAATGCAAAATATGCCGATGCGCTGGGGTCGACCCGCGCCACGGCTTGTTTTCTGAACAAGCGCTACGCCGACAGATTGCCGGCAGGAACCGTCGGGCTATTCACGCCCGAGCCCTATCGGGCGTTTGGCGTCGCGCTTCAAAAAATGTTTCCCGTGGCCGTTCGCCCGCAATCTGTTTTCGGCACGCGCGGCGTGGCGCCAGGCGCCATCGTGCATCCGGAAGCCCGTCTTGAATCGGACGTGACGGTCGATCCGGGCGCGGTCATTGGGCCCGGCGTCGATATCGGCGCCGGCAGCGTTATCGGGGCGAATTGCGTCATCGGTTCTGGTGTTCGGATTGGGCGTGATTGCTCCATTGGCGCAGGCGCAACGATCGCCTGCAGCCTGATCGGCGATCGCGTCATCATCCATCCCGGCGCGCGTCTGGGGCAGGACGGTTTTGGTTTCGCCATGGGGCCGCGCGGTCACCTGAAGATCCCGCAGGTCGGGCGCGTGATTGTCCAGAACGACGTGGAAATCGGCGCGAATACAACGATTGATCGCGGCGCCAACCGTGACACGATCATCGGCGAGGGCTCCAAAATCGACAATCTGGTCCAGATTGGCCATAACGTCACCATCGGTCGCCATTGTGTCATCGTCTCACAGGTCGGCATTTCCGGTTCCACCGAACTTGGCGATTTTGTTGCCATCGGCGGGCAGGGCGGGCTGACGGGGCATCTGAAGATCGGCATGGGTGCGCAGATTGCGGCGCAATCGGGCGTGATGACCGATATTCCTGCCGGCGAACGCTGGGGTGGCGCGCCTGCGCGGCCGATGCGTATCTATTTCCGAACTGTTGCAGCCATGGAAAAACTGGCCACGGCACGGAGTGATAAAACCTGAGATCCTGCGCTCCAGAGGGGTGCAGACAGCTAACCGGGACTCTGCGATGGATCAGCCTGCGACCAACAAAATTCTCGATTCTGCCGCGATTCTTGATGTTCTGAAATTACTGCCGCATCGCTATCCGTTCCTGATGGTCGATCGCATTCTTGAAATCGACGGTGACAACAGCGCCATCGGGATCAAGAACGTCACCTACAACGAGCCGCAGTTTCAGGGCCATTTTCCAGCCTCGCCGGTGATGCCCGGCGTTCTGCTGATCGAGGGCATGGCCCAGACAGCAGGCGCAATCTGCGTGCATTCCATGAAGTCCCGCGCGCCGAAGCTGGTTTATTTCATGACGGTCGACAAGGTGAAATTCCGCAAGCCCGTCGTGCCGGGAGATCGTGTGGAGTTCCACATGACGAAGCTCAACCAACGCCGCAACATGTGGTGGTACAAGGGTGTCGCGAAAGTCGACGGCTCAGTCGTTTGCGAAGCCGAACTCAGCGCCATGCTGGTGATGGACGAAGGAAGCACCTCGTGAATGAGCCTGTCTCGCCGACGAAACTTGCAGACGTGGTGATTCATCCGCACGCCGTCGTGGAGAATGGCGCGCAGCTTGGTCGTGGCGTCCGCATTGGTCCGTTCTGCCACGTGGGCCCGCAAGTCGTGCTTGGCGAAGGTGTGCAGCTGATTTCGCATGTAGCGGTTTACGGCGACACGCAGATCGGCGCCGGCACGCGCATCTTTCCGTTCGCCTCCATCGGCCACGAGCCGCAGGATCTGAAATTTCACGGCGAGAAATCGACGCTGCGCATTGGCGCCAATTGCACGATACGCGAAGGCGTCACCATGAATCCCGGCACCGAACAGGGCGGGCTTGAAACAATTGTCGGCGACAATTGCACCTTTCTCGCCAATTCACATGTGGCGCATGATTGCCGGATCGGCAACCACGTCATCTTGTCGAACAATGTCATGCTCGCCGGCCACACGCGCATCGGCAGTTTCGTGATTTTCGGCGGCGGTTCGGCGGTGCATCAGTTTGTGCGCGTCGGAGATCACGCCTTCGTCGGCGGACTGGCTGGCGTCGAGAACGATGTGATTCCCTACGGCATGGCGCTTGGAAATCGCGCTGCGCTCGCAGGGTTGAATCTGATCGGCCTCAAGCGGCGCGGTTTTTCACGCGATGCAATTCACGATTTGCGCCGCGCCTACAGGCTTTTGTTTGCAGCCGAAGGTACACTGAAAGAGCGCATCGAAGATGTCGCGGCTGAATTCGCCACGCATCCACAGGTCCACGAGATTCTGGATTTCATCCGCGACGGCGGCGACAGATCCCTTTGCATGCCGCGCGAAGTGAAGGAAGCGACGGCGTGAACGCGACTTCGGATCTGCGGACCCCGCGATCCGGGTCTCCCCGCATCTTCATGGTTGCAGGCGAACATTCCGGCGACCAGCTCGGCGCAGGCCTCATGCGCGCCCTGAAAACTCTTGCGCCGCAGTTCACTTTCGAAGGCGTCGGCGGACCCGCAATGGAATCTGCCGGTTTGAAAAGCCTTTTCCCTCTCGCCGATATTGCGGTGATGGGCATCGTGCCGGTCATCAAGAATCTTCCGACTCTGCTGACTCGTATTCGACAGACCACTGAAGCAGTCGTGACGGCGCGACCCGATATTCTTGTCATCATCGACAGTCCTGATTTCACACATCGCGTTGCGGCGCGGGCGCGCAAGGCTATTCCCCATTTGCGCGTCGTCGACTATGTGAGCCCCACCGTCTGGGCATGGCGGCCGGGTCGCGCGAAAAAGATGAGCGCCTATGTGGATCATCTTCTCGCACTCTTGCCGTTCGAGCCTGCCGCACATCAGCGTCTGGGCGGGCCGGCCTGCACCTATGTGGGCCATCCGCTGACCGAGCGATTGACGGAGCTCAGGCCAAATTCCGAAGAAGCCCTGCGCCGCAACGGCAAACCGCCGGTCATTCTTGTGCTGCCGGGGTCGCGTCGCTCCGAAATTGATCGACTTCTGGACGATTTCGGCGCGGCGCTTGCGCGCGTGTCCGAAAAGATCGGCGAAATCGAACCTGTATTGCCGGCTGTTTCGCATCTGGCGAAAGACATTACTGAACGCACACGCAATTGGACGGTGCGTCCGCGTATCGTCGAGGGCGAGACGGAAAAATATCGCGCATTTCGCAACGCACGCGCGGCGCTTGCAGCTTCCGGAACCGTGACGCTGGAGCTCGCGCTGGCCCAGATACCAATGGCGGTCGCCTATAAATGGTCGCGCATCGAGGGTCTAGCGCGGCCATTCGTCAATGTGCCGTCCATCGTGCTTCCCAATCTGGTCATGGGCCGCAATGCAATTCCAGAATTCTTGCAGGATGAATGCACGCCCGAAAAGCTGTCTGCCGCCCTTTGCGCACTGATCGCCGATAGTCCGGAACGTGCGGCCCAGATGCAGGCCTTTGCGGATG
This sequence comes from Beijerinckiaceae bacterium, assembly GCA_947478455.1. Lineage (GTDB taxonomy): Bacteria > Pseudomonadota > Alphaproteobacteria > Rhizobiales > Beijerinckiaceae > Terripilifer. Next base: position 13,145 of record CANJWR010000099.1, read on the forward strand.
TGGATGCACGGATGCGACTGCCGGAGGGGGAAACGCCAAGCGGTCGCAGTGCGCAGATTGTTCTCGATACGGTGCTCAAAGCTCCAGCGATCACGTCTCGCGTCGAATGACGATGTCTCCACCCCAAGACAATGAGCCGACACGCAAGCCTTCCGTGCGCGAAGTGCCGACGGCGGTCTGGGTGCTGGGTTTTGTATCAATGCTGATGGACATATCGTCTGAGATGATCCACGCGCTTCTGCCGGTCTATCTCGTCACAGTGCTTGGCGCATCGATGAGCACTGTAGGGCTGATCGAAGGCATGGCCGAAGCCACAGCCTCCGTCGTCAAAGTCGGCTCTGGCGCCCTGTCGGATTGGCTTGGTAAACGCAAATGGCTCGCAGCGGCCGGCTATGGACTGGCGGCATTTACAAAACCTGTGTTTCCACTCGCTTCGTCGATTGGCTGGCTGGTGGCGGCGCGTTTCGTCGACCGGATCGGCAAGGGCATTCGTGGCGCGCCGCGCGACGCCCTGATTGCCGATGTGACGCCGTCCCATCTGCGCGGAACAAGTTTCGGATTGCGTCAGTCGCTCGATACGATAGGCGCGTTCGTCGGTCCGTTATTGGCCATTGGCTTAATGGCGGCGAGCAGTGATAATTTCCAGTTCGTCTTCTGGCTCGCAGTCATTCCGGGCTTTCTGTCTTTTGCACTCATCGCCTTTGTGGTGCGCGAACCGGATGCGAAGGCACGCTCCGGCCCTGTCGCCTGGCCGCTCAGTCGTAAATCCATTTTGCGTCTCGGCGCGCCATTCTGGTGGTTCATTTGCGTGGCCTTCGTGTTCACGCTTGCGCGTTTCAGCGAGGCCTTTTTGATCTTGCGCGCCCAGCAAGCCGGAACCCCGACCGGGCTCACCCCGCTTGTGCTGGTGATCATGAACATTGTTTATGCGCTGGCGGCCTATCCGGCTGGCGCGCTGTCAGATCGTGTCGACAGACGAAAGATGCTGATGATCGGCCTAGCCTTTCTGGTCGTCGGTGATCTTGTGCTGGCTTGGAGCGCGAGCCTGCCGATGATCGGACTCGGTATCGTACTGTGGGGCCTGCATATGGCGTTCACGCAGGGGCTAATGTCTGCCATGGTGGCCGATACTGCGCCCGCTGATCTGCGCGGCACCGCCTTCGGACTTTTCAATTTCATGATGGGTCTCGCGATGCTCGCCGCCAGCGTGATCGCCGGCGCCCTGTGGGACATTGGCGGGCCGCAGCTGACATTTCTGAGCGGCGCGGGATTTGCAATTGCCTCAGGCGTTCTGCTGATGGCCGTCAACGGTCGGCTGCATCACCGGACGCTTTAGTTTTCTGATGTCTTATGAGAACTCATCGCGGCCCCACTTGTTGCAGTCGGACCGCGATGCCGTTTCGGTAGAGCGCCTTTACATCACTTCGCCATGCGCGAGTGGGCGTTTCAGCATGTCGCGAATGTTGTTCTGGATTGACGTCTGGTCGTAGCTGCGCAGCAGGTTGATACGATTCCGGTTCGGGTCGCCGCCGTGCCAGTACTCGTAAATGTCCTGCCGCAACCCGAAGGACGACGCCGCCAGATCGTGCGCGAGGCGGAACAGCCGCGACTTGTATTCAACATCCACATCCTTGCCGCGCATGTAGCGGTCGAGATATTTGCGTAATTCCGGATGGGCCAGATCACGCTCGCTCGGTTGCATCACAATGCCGGAGCCGCAGATTTCGCGTAGCAATTCAACCATGCGTGCGGAGGTTTGCGCAAACCAGATGTGCAATCCGCGCGCCGGGCCGATGCTCCACTGGCCAGACGGGGTAGGGCCGGATTCGTGCTCGACGCCTTCCATCGCGTGACGCCAGACTTCGCAATAGGTGACCATTTCGCCGAGCTTTGCGCCGACTTCGCGATATTCCTTCACCCCTATGGCTTCCGCCACCAGCGTCGCCACCGCAGTGATGAGCCGCATGCGCATATAGACGCGACAGAGGTTCGCCCAGCCAAGAAAGTTGAAGTTCACGCTGCCGCCGCCGGCGCCGAGCATTTTTACCATCGGGCTTGGATCGTAGAGCATGAACAACCGATCCCACGGCACCAGCACGTGATCGAAGAACAGCATGCAATCCTGCTCGTCGAGATTTTGCAGCGGGTGTCCCCATGTGCCGAACCAGCGCGACACGGGTTCGCGCGCCAGAATCTTGAGGCCGGTCGAATTCGTCGGGATCGAGAAAGCAAGCACGCAGCGCGGATCGTTGCGCATCGCGAATGTGGCCGAGAGCGACACATAGCATTCGTTGCTGTGCGTGGCGGCCGTGGACAATTGCTTGCCGCCTGTGACGATCACGCCGTCCTTGGTTTCCTCCACCGCATGGAGGGCGATCTGCTCGTCTTCCCGCACCGGGCGCTTTTCATTCTGCGTCTGCTCGCTGCGATCAACTTGCGGATCGCCCAGCGCGTGGGTGAGAAACAGATCGTTGCGCATGCAGAACTTGAAATAGTTTTCGACGTTCTCGCCGAAGTCGCAATGCGGATTCTTGATCGAACTGAACTGGTCCTTCAGATGCAGGCACGAGATGATATACGGCGCGAGAATGTCGTGGCTGCGGCCTAGTTGTCCCCACGTCATTTCGCTCCAGAGTTCGCTGTTGCGGCGCTTGCTGCGCAGATCGGCGGCGGAACGCGGCAACAGCCAGGACATGCCGGTGCGCACGCCTGACTCCGGATCCACGAAGGTCATTTCGTCGCGATATTTCTCGCTGTTCTGCAGATCGTATATTTTCGCCGCTTCGTGGATCATGCCCTTGAAGGCGGGGTGCGTCGTCACGTCCGCCACGCGCTCGCCGTCGATCCAGACTTCAC
>CANJWR010000100.1 GCA_947478455.1 Beijerinckiaceae bacterium
GAATCCAGCCCACAAAACGCGCGACGGCTTTGACGCGTGGTCCTGCTGAAGTTCATTCCCCGGAGTTTTAAGCAACAACAGCTTTCATAGGGCCCCGTACGAAAGCTCGGCTTAGTACTGGTTTGCCAGAACAATGTTAAGGATAATAAGCTGATGATATTTAAAACAGGCGACGCACTCGCAGCGCGAGTCCACACAGTTTTCAATCGTGACGTGTTTTCCAAAATCCTTTCGAACGACTGCTGAAGTTATCCCGGTTTTCTGGAACACCTGATGCCTAGAGCGAACCGTCGAAACGGCCATTTCGGAGTTATTCCGAAAGTTGGATCTTTCAGTTGAACAGACTGCATCACAGCAAGTTCGAGGCCTCGCAAATTTGATCTGCGATCAAAAAAAACCTCCGCATGACCCCCTGGCCGGTGGCCGAGCCCCAAACCACCCCAAGATTCGACTCCCCCCCGGGTCTGGACGCTATTGCTAGTGGCTTAGGGCAGGCCATGGGGTCGGCACTATCGAGGGCATCCGTTGGAACGCGACCGTGATACTTCGATGGTGGCACAGCGCAGGCTGTAGTTGACGACAGCACGATCTGCAAAGGGTATCGATAATGATGATACCCTTTGCGTTGTGCTTGCAGCGCAATGATATTCGAAACTCGCGACGCTGCGCGCGTCGCGTGCGCAGCCACCCCTATCGACCGGATGGCCTCCGCAACAGATCGGCCCCGCGCGGTCAGCACTTCCACCTGTCGAAGCTTCGTGACGATCTCTTCAGCCTTGTGTCTCTTCCTCGGCATCTCGTAGTCCTCCATCAGGCCATAAAGCCATACTTCAGGGACGATCACCCCATGGGGTCAGGCCAGCGGGCCGATGGGAGCCAATGCGAATGAAGGCTACTTACCCGCATTGCGGACGGTGCGGACGCGAACTACCCTCGCCAACCTCCTAGGCGGCTGTCTTCAAGGTGGCCACTTGCTCCAAGACGCAACGAATTTCGGGACTTGGCGCTACGCACATGGTTCGATAAGTGTTCAAGAACGCCAGCCAGTTTTTCAGCAGATCTTATTGTACCGGCGCACGTCCGATGCTTTCGCCAATGGAAGCTTTCTGCTCTGCCGACACCTCGTTTTAATCAGGACCGGCCCCTCAAAATCCCATCAATCTATTGCGGCAGCGAGATTTCTTATGGGTCGGGCGATACCGCCCTGCCCGAAAGCGCGGTAACCTCTCGACATCCTGATCGACGCAACCGGACGGCGGGGCTGGGAATGATCTTGGCTTATGTGCCTAGAAACGGGTTTTCCCTCGTCGCCGCCCAAAACAGGAATGCGCGCGGCCAGTCAAATTTCTGGCTCCCATGGTGCGAACGAACCTTGATTTCAGCCGGGAGGCATTCCGAATGTTCGAGACCACTCATCTAACCCGCCGCAACGTCCTCGGCGCAGGCTTGTCGGCCGCCGGGCTTCTGGTGACGCCGTCGGTCGTCCGCGCGCAGGCGGCGCGCCTGCCGGTCAGCATCATCTGCGCCGGCGGCAATGTGACCCTGACCCTGCAGGAGGTGATGAAACGACAGGGCTATCTCGAAGAATTTGGCCTCGACGCAAAATACGTCAATGTTGCCGATACTTCGAAAATCATCGCCAGCCTGATGGGCGGCGACACGGATCTCTGCATGCTGGCTGGCTTCGGACAGATGCTGCCTGCTGTCGAGAAAGGCGCAAAGATGAAGGTGCTGGCCGGGGCCGGCACGCTGACGCCGAATTCCGTGTTCACCGCCAGGCCGGGCATCAACAGCATCAAGGATCTTGAGGGCAAGACCATCGGCACGGGATCGCTCGGCGCGGTGTTGCATCAGGTGATGGTTGCGACGCTGCAGAAGAACAGCGTCGATCCGTCCAAGGTGACGTTCGTCAACATCGGCACAACCGCCGATATTTTCCGCGCGATTGTGGCGGGCGTGATCGACGCTGGCCCGTGCAATGCAGATGTCTATTCGGTAGCAGACAAGTACAAGCTGCATTCCATCGGCGATCTGTGGAAGCTGCTGCCGGAATATCCCTTCCAGGGGTCTTTCGCCACGGACGCCACAATTCGCAACAAGCGCGAGACGCTGGTGCGTACGCTGGCGGCCCACGCAAAGCTGTTCCGCTTCATCTCCGGGCCGACATCGAAAGACGTCTATGTTGCCTCCTACGTGGCCGCCACCAAGGGCGAGCCGGCGCAGGGCGCGGATTACTGGCAGTTCATTCGCGACAACCAGCCCTATGCGGTGAATCTGACAATCCCGGATGAGCGCATCACGCTGCTGCAGCAACTCAATATTCAGACAAAGGTGCAGCAGAAGATCATTCAGAATTCCGACATTGCGGATATGTCGCTGGCCGCAGAGGCCCTGAAGCTGCTCTGAAAGCGGGCGCAAGCATTGACTGACGGAAGACATCCGGCTTCGCTACGCGGAGCCGGCTTTTTTGTGCGCCGCTCAGGAGACTGTCGGACCGTGCAGGTGATCGAGTTCGCTGTAATCGGGCAGCGTCGTGTCGATCTGCTTGCCCTTCACCAGAACCACACGGTCGGATTGCGGGCGGCTCAACAATTCCTCGAAGGTTCGTCCGCGCGTGAGCACCAGATCGGCCGGTAGACCTTCTGCGATGGTTCCGTGATCCTTCAGGCCCATCTGGGCCGCCTGCGCGGCGCCGAACTGGCGCAGCCACGGCTTGTGCGAATGATCGAAATGCAGGATGCGGGTGGCCTCGCGGAACACTTCCATCATGTCGAGATCGCCATAGGCGTGATAGGGGTCGCGCGTATTGTCGCTCGACACCATCACGTCGACTCCGGCTTCCGCGAGTTCGTGCAGCGGCGCGACACCCCGGAAGCGCGGCGTGCGACCGTCGACCCGGTCCTGCAGATACATGTTCACCATCGGCAATGACACGACGGAAACGCCCGCCTCCGCCAGCTTGCCGCAAATACGCTTTGTGTCTTCCTCCGACATGTAGGACAGCGAGCAGCAATGGCCGAGCAAAATGCGGCCCCTGAATTTGTTGCGCAGAGCGGCGTCCGCAATATGTTCGATGCTGCGAACGGTTCCGTCGGTGGTCTCGTCCACATGGAGATCGACTTCGAAGCCACGCGCGGACGCCATCTGGAAAAGGCGATCCAGTTCGAGGTCGATGGTCTTCGCCATGAAGCCGCCGGGCGCCGTGACGCCACCCATGAGGCCTCCGAATTTTTCGACGTGATCTGCGATCTGCCGGAACTGCGCTTCGTCGGCTGCGATGATCGAGGTTGGAAAGAGCGCTGCAGCCTGCAGGGTAATCCGATCTTTCCATTCCTCCCGAACCTCTGCGAAGACCGGAAAGGAAATCGCCGTCTGATTCCCGTAGGAGTCGATGTGCGTTCGGATTGCGCCGGTCCCGTGCGCATAGGCGCTGCGCAGAGAAAACTCCATGCGCTGGCGAACATCATCGGCGGTCCAGCGGCGGCTACGGTCGAATTCAATCGCCGTGCGCGCTCCCATCACGGTGCCGTTGTCGTTTTGAATGCGCGGCCAGATGTGGCCCTTGTCGAGATGGGTGTGAATATCCACAAAGCGCGGCAGAATAATGCCGCGCTTCATATCGGCGGTTGGAATTCCACTGCCTAAAGCAATCGATCCCGCAGGACCAAGCCGCGCAATTTTGCCGCCTTCGATCAACATTTCGCAATCAGCCATGCGATCGTGCGCGGCGAAGGGCGTAAGCGAGGGAGCCAGATCGACCGGGATGCGCGCGTTGACGATACGGAAAGCGCTGGCGCCCGGCATGGAGATGAACGAGCTTGCGACAGTGGATAGAGCGCCCATGGCCAACTCCGGAATGCATAACAGTGATTGTCGGATCAGGCGGGCTTTACCTGTTTGAACGCCCAGCCCGACGTCGGCAGAACGTGCGTCGCTTGCTGCTCATCCTCGTCGGTAAAATCGAGCTTTCCGGGGTTGAGCAGGCCGAACGGATCCATGGTGCGTTTGAAGATCGCGTCGCGGGCGTCGATGGTCTTGATTCCGACCCCGCGTACGCTGCTGGCGTGATTGTTGGCGACGTTGACGCCCTCGGCCTGCATGAACTCGACGAGCGACGCCATCTGCTGCTCGCTCTCGTAGACGATAAAGTGGGAGCCCATGGCGACCACTTCGCCCTGATTGTAGAAAATTTCCATGCGCAGCGGCATCTGGCCTTCGAATTTTTTGTGCACAGCCTCGATGGACGGCAGTAAATTGGAGGTCGGGAACATGCCCTGCAGAGCGGTGTATTTCGAATTGGCCTTCTGAACATGACGCAGCGCATGTCCGTAGGCATATTCGTAGATCGGCAGCGGATAGGGCCCCTGCCCTTCCGGGTTGTTTGTCGCAATCGAACCGCCGTGATCGGCCACCAGACACTCGAAGGCTTCCATCGAGTGCGGGGCAATCATGCAATTGGCCATTGAGTGGCCATGCGGCACATGGCTCCGCAAATCAGCCATCAGATCAGCAATCGGCCATTCCTGCAGCGAGACTAGTTTCTTGAGAATACCGGATTCTTTTGCCAGCTGAATCCCGAAGCGAGCCGCATCCATGAAATGTGGAAAGGCCACGATACATTCGCGCCAGTCCCAGGCGGGCCCTACTGGCATTTCGGCTTCGATGATAATTGCGTTCGTCCCATAGGCGTGATGCACCAACTCAACCTCATGACCGCGTAGCTCAAGCATGCGCGGCTCCGCCTCGACGCTCATGACGCTCAGTCCGACAATGTTGCCGCGGTCGCGCAGCATGCCCCAGTTGCAACTGCCCATGCCACCACTGCCGCCCGCGATGAAACCCGCAAGCGTAGATGTCGAGCGCGTCGAGGGGTGAAGCCGCATTTCCCATCCAAGTTTGCGGGCCTCATGGTCAATATCGCTCATCATCGTGCCACCGAGCGCACGCACCGTACCGTTGCCGACACTCAGGACGCCCGCCACGCGAGTCATTTCGAGAACGATGCCGCCGAAATTCGGCACGCATTGTCCATAATTTGCCGTGCCGCCGCCGCGTACGGTGATCGGTATCTTGTGTTTGACAGCAGCCTTGACGGTCGTCGCGACATCTTCCGTATTGCGCGGCATGACGACAATGTCGGCCACTTTCCCACCCAGCGAATTTCGTAACATCGGACTGATGCTGTAGTAGTCCCGGCTCTTGGTGCGCACGATGATCGGATCGGTGCTGTATGGCACATCGCCGAGCGAAACGATGAGATCATTGATTGGATACATTTTGTAATCCTTGATCGGATGTACGAAAATCTCAGGAACGCATGGCCACGTCGAGAAGGCCTGAGACCTCACGACAATGTTCGGAATATTCGCTGCTAAGGCGGTATTCCTTCGTGCGCGGATAGGGAGCGTTGACCTGCAATTCGCCGATGATGCGCCCGGGGCGTGCTGCCATCACCACGATACGCTGCGACAGGAACACGCTTTCAAAGACGCTGTGGGTGACGAACATCACTGTACATTTGGCGAGCGACCAGATTTCAAGCAGATCATTCGACAGTCTGGTGCGGGTGATCTCGTCGAGCGCCGCAAAGGGCTCGTCCATCAGCAACAGCTTCGGTCTGGTGACGAGTGCGCGCGCAACGGAGACGCGCATCTTCATGCCGCCCGAAAGTTCGCGCGGATAGGCATTGGCGAAATTCGAGAGGCCCACGAGTTCGAGCACTTCGCGAACACGGTCTGCTACTTCCGCTTTCGGGCGATCCTTCAGACGATGCGGCAGATAAACGTTATCGAACACGGTCGCCCAGGGCATCAGTGTCGGTTCCTGAAACACGAAGCCGACTTCGCGCTCCGGCTTTCCAGAAACGTCATACATGGACTGCGGCCAGTCCATTGTACCGCCCGAATAAGCCCCTAGGCCGGCGAAGATACGAAGCGCTGTCGACTTGCCGCAGCCAGACGGGCCGAGAAGGCTGATGAACTCGTGTGGATAGACGTCGAGATTCAAATCCTTCAGCGCGACGGTGCCGTTCGAATAGGTCTTGTTCACGTGCTGGGCGCGAACAAGCGGCTTGCGTGTCTTCTCGGTTTCCATGGGAGGCGCTGCCGATCCTGATGCAACGATCTTTGCGGGAGAATAGTTCATCAGTTTTCCTGCTTCAGTTCGCTTTCGTGCCAGCGGTGCAGAAGGAGCCTTTGCACGGAGGCAGTGATGTACCAGATCGACATGCCGAAGATGGAAAGCATCAGAAGCGCCGAAAACATGCGTGGAATGTTCAGCAGCGTTCCGCTCTCGACGATCATGAACGCAAGGCCGCGCGAACCACCGGAACCGGCGACGAATTCAGCCACGACTGCGCCGATGACCGAGAGACCCGACGAAATGCGCGCACCGGCAAGAATGTAGGGCAACGCCGAGGGAAGCTGCAGGTAGCGAAAGCGCTTCCAACGCGAAGCTTCGTACAATTCGAAAACGTTCAGTAATCCGTGATCGGCGGAGTTCATGCCGACGGCTGTATTGGACAGCATCGGAAAGAACGCCACCATCCAGGCAAGGATCAGCATGGACAGCCAGACGCGATCGAGCCCGACCCAGATGATCACCAGCGGCGCAATCGCCACGACGGGCGTCACCTGCATTGTGACCGCGTAGGGCCAGAAAGTGCGTTCGATCCGGCGATGCGAGGTGAGCAGGACGCCGAAGAAAATTCCAGACACGACCGCAGCGACGAAGGCGCCTATCGTGACCGCAGCGGTATATTTCAACGCGACAAAGATTGTCGGCCATTCGGCGATGAAGGTTTTAACAATGGCTGACGGCGGCGGCAGGATGAATTTCGAGACTTTCAGATAGTAGACAAGAAATTCCCACATGCCGAGGAAGAAAAGGCCTGCCGCAAGAGGCAAAACCGCATCGACAATGTCGGTCCACGATTTGCGTTCCGGTTTCGCGACCTGCCCTTCGGTTCGATCATCTACTGACAGCGTTGCTTCGACAGTCATCCGGGACTCCGCGTGGGGAAGCTTGCGTCCGGCGCTTCACGAGCGCCGGACGCGAACGATCAATTGGTCGTGGGCTTCAGGAACTGCAGGGCGATAATTTTCTTGTAATCGAGATCCTGCTTGAGGATGCCGACTTCACGCAGCATTTCGTAGTGCGCTTTCCAGCGCGCTTCAGTCATGATTCCGAATCCCATTTTTTCGGTGTCTTCATTGAGAACGAGCTTGCGGTCCTTCATGATCTGGATGGTGCTCGCCATCAGCTCATCGGTATTGTTGGGAGCTTCCTTCTTGATCTCTGCAAGCGCGGGCTTGACGTCGCCGGCCATAAACTCGTTCCAGCCCTTGGCGGTCGCGCTCACCATGCACTGAGCGGCCTTCGGCTTTTTGTCGATGAAGTCCTGCGAAGTCGTCAGGATCGAGCCGTAGGTGCGATAACCAGCGTCGGCGAGCATGAATACTTTCGGCTTCCAGCCGACTTCCTTTTCGACGAGGAACGGCTCGTTCGTTACAAGTCCCTGCTGGATCACGGTCTTGTCAGCGAGCCATTGGGCGAGCTGCCCTGTGTAAGAGCGCAGTTGCGTGTCCTCCCAGCCGTACTTCTTCTGGAAGAACGGCCAGTAGGTCGAACGCGATCCTTGCGAGATCATGATGGGCTTGCCCTTCATGTCTTCGAAGCTGTTCACCGGGCTGTCGCCGTGAGCCATCAGGATTTGCGGTGTGATCTGAAAGGCTGCCGACAAGGCACGCGCCGGAAAGCCGGCGGCGTTCATGTGCAGGATCGAGTCGATGTGCGACGACATGATGAAGTCGACGGCGTTGCCGGTGAGCAGCTGCGCCGGATCGATGCCGGGCCCGCCCTGTCGGATCGTCAGATCGACGCCGCATTCCTTGTAATAGCCCTTCACCAAAGCCTGGTAATAGCCGCCATGTTCGGCCTGAGCCTTCCAGCTCGTCATGAAAGTAACTTTTTCCTGCGCGACGGAATGCGTCGCGGATAGCGCCAGAAGTGCCGCGGCGCCTAGCAGATATTTGGTCTTCATGGTCCGTCCTCTCTGTGTTGGTGGAATGCGTCGATTGGCGTTTGTTGCTGGGAAGTAGATTGAATTTCGAGTTACTAGCCGCCTCCGCGTCTGGCGACCCAGGCGTCCGTCGGAAGCGCTGCGCCGCTCACGTCGTCGGCACCGCTTTCCACCTCGAAGCGACCGGGATTCAAAAGGCCGTAGGGATCGCAACTGCGCTTGAAGGCGATGTCCTGCTCCGTCACGTCTTTCTTTCCGACCGATCGAACGCTTGACGTATGCGGGTTGGCTACGCCTGCGCCTTCGGACTGCATGATCCGTGCCACGCGCGCGAGTTGCGCCTCGCTCTCGAAGCGCACATAGGGCGAGCCACTGCCTGCGAGACGATTGCCCCACCGGCGCAGTTCCAGACGCAATGGACCAATGCCGTCGAGCTTGCGATGCACACGCTCGACGAGATCGACAATGTCGTCGCTGTGAAAAAATCCCTCAATGGCTGTACGGTCTGGTTCGGTCTTTTGAATCTGCGCAAGGGCATGTCCGAAAGCCATTTCATAAAGCGGGATGCCGTAGGCCCCCTCGCCTTCCCGGCACGCCGAAACTACTGTACCGCCAAATTCGGCGACCATCTCGTCGAAGTCGTCGGCGCTCGGAAATGCCACGTAACTTGCCAGCGTCGCGCAGCCTTCGGGGACGATTCCGATGAGCGGCTGGATAAGTTTCGGCGTCGGCCATTCGTGAATGGAGAGAAGCTTTGTGACGATGCCGGCTGTGTTGCCGAGCGCTACGCCGCAACGCACCGCCTGCATGTAGGTTGGAAACGCCACGATGGTTTCGCGCCATTCCCAGGCATGGGTCAATGGCATTTCGACTTCGGTGATAATGCAGTTCGCCCCGTAGCCGTGAAGCGCCAACGATGTTTTCGTGCCGCGCAATTCGAGAATGCGGGGATCTTCCTCGGCAGTGATGACTTCCACGGCGGAGACATTGCCGCGATCGCGCAGCACGCCCCAGCGCGCACTGCCGATGCCGCCAGTGCCGCCTGCAATAAAGCCCGCAATTGTGGCTGTGGTGCGCGTGGTCGGAAACATACGCATTTCCCAGCCGATTTCCTTCGCGGCCACATCCATGTCGTTGACGATGGTTCCGGCAAGCGCCCGAATGGCGCCGGGCTTTTTCCAGACGATGCCGACGACGCCAGTCATGTCGAGCAGGATACCGCCGTGGAGCGGAACGCTTTGTCCGTAATTGGCAGTACCGCCGCCACGCGCGGTGATCGGCACGCGCCGCTTTACGGCCGCAGCAACGGCGCGGATGACCTCAGCCTTGGTTTTTGGCGATACGACCACATCGGCATATTTGCCCTGCAATTGCTGCCGTAACAGCGGGCTGACCGCGTAACGGTCGCGGCTCTTTCGGCGGATCGTGATCGGGTCGATCGAGCTTTCGATGTCTCCGATGTCGCTCAGAAATTCCGCGATGGCATACATGGCCGTCTCCGTCGGTGCCTGTTGGAGAAAGCAAGGCGCATGCCGTTCCAGCCGCAGCGCACAATGGACTGGTCAATTGACAGGCGTGCCGCTTTTACGATCACCCGGCGTTCGTTCTTCGTGCAGGCAGGATGGATTGTGATGCGCCAGCAGGCGACAATCGCCACCTGCGGTTCACAATCAGGCGTCAGCAATGGTAGAAGGCGATAAATACCGCACGGCAAAGCTTCAATGATCTCAGCGGGCGCGAGGAAATATAAATGACACTTATTCTGTCCAACGATGACGTCGAGAAACTGCTGACGATGCCGGACTGCATCGAGGCGCTGGAATCCGCCTACGAGGAGCTAGCTGAAGGCCGTGGAATTTCGCGTCAACGCTCGGATTGCATCACGCCGACGACCTGGAGCGACGACGCGATCTATGGCCTGAAGTCAATGGACGGCGTTGTGCCCAAGCTCGGTGTAGGGGCGATCCGCATCAATTCCGACATTGTGCGCAATCCGCTGATCGGTAACACGCGCCGCCGCGTGAAAGTGCCGGCTGCGCCGAACGAACGTTATGTCGGCCTTGTGCTGCTGTTCTCGACCCATAATGGCGAGCCGCTTGCAATATTTCCCGATGGCGTGTTGCAGCACATTCGTGTCGGGGCGACCAACGGGCTCGGCGTCAAATATATGGCGCGCCAGAATGCAGAGACGGTCGGCATTCTGGGTTCTGGCTGGCAGGCCGAGACACAGCTCACCGCTGCCTGCGCGGTTCGTAGCATCAAGTCGATCCGCTGCTTCTCGCCCAATCGTGAAAACCGCGAGGCCTTTTCGGCGCGCATGAGCGAAGTGCTGGGCATTCCGGTCACGCCTGTAGATCAGCCGGAAGACGCTATCCGTGGCGTCGACATCGCGATGTGCGGCAGCAATTCCACCGATCCGATCTTCTTCAAACAATGGATCGAACCCGGCATGCACCTTTCGTCGATCAAGAAGCCCGAGATCGAACCTGCGGCTGTGAAAGCAGCTCACCGGGTCGTGGTGCACACGCACGATCCGGGCCCGATCCTCGTGGTCGCCAAGGGGGCCAAGTTCACAGAAGAATCGAAGGGCGATGGCTGGAACAAGCGGCACGGCATTGACTTCGACAAAATGCCCACATTGCCGGAGATGATCGCTGGTCGTTACGTCGGCCGCGAGGATGACAGTCAGGTGACGTGCTTTCTGAACAATCTCGGGCTCGGCTACCAGTTCGCGGCTGCTGGTTCGGTCATCTACAAGCGCGCGAAGGAACAGGGCGCGGGGCATGAACTGCCGACCGACTGGTTCACCGAGACGGTGCATCCGTAAGCCGGGAGCGCACGCAGAAACAGAAACGGCGCGCCTTATGTTTCAGGCGCGCCGCTCTTGTTCAAGTGTCAGACGATCAATAACCGTTGTGGGTGTAGCACATGCGCTCGATGTTCATCGGCAGCGAAGTGGCGTAACCGCCCCAGTTTTCGTATTTCGGCAATTTGACTTCGCGCATCGCCGTGTCGTTGCACTTGCCTTCGCCGGCGGCAGTCTTCACGGCGGCCGTCAGGTCCTGGAAGTAGCCGACGAGATCGGTCACATCCTTCTTCGTGCCGAGGCGACCGCCCGGGCCCGGATGGCCGGGGATCAGGCGATCCCATTCGAGCGCGGCAAGGCGCTTGAGCGAGGCTTCCCAGTCGGCCGGGTTACGGGTGTCGGGCATATTGCGGAACGGCAGGCCCTGAATGGGCGCGAAGTCCACGGCGAAAATGACCTTCTCCTTCGGCAGGCGCATGACGAGCGCGCCATCCGAATGGTTTGCGCCGATGTAGAGCAGCTCGAGAGACGTGCCACCCAGGGTGATGACCTTCTTGTTGCCGATGGTCTCATCCGGCGCCGGGATGTCGGCGAGCGGGAAACGCTTGAGCTGGGCCGCCGCGTCCTTGTGCGCCACGATCTTCGCTCCGGCGTCCTTGAAGGGCTTGCCGCCGGCGATGTGATCGAAATGCGGATGGCTGTAGATCAGGTACTTGATGGGCTGATCGGTGACTTTCTTGATTTCGGCGATATAGGTCGTGACCGCCTGCGGACGGCGCAAGCCGATCGGATCGGTTGCGATGACGCCGGCCTTGGTGACGACGAACATCGACTGATGGCCCTGATAACGGAAGATATAGACGTTATCGGTCCCTTCGACCTTGGTGGTCGAGAACAGAGGCGCGGCTGGAGCGGCAGGTGCTGCGGGCGCTGCCGGAGCCGCAGCAGGCGCCTGTGCGAGAGCCGGCAAGGCGCCGAGCAAAGCGACGGCAAGCGCCGGCGCAAGAATTCTGGTCTTTGAAATCATGTGTCGTTCCCTTTCGATCGCCCCGATCGTCTCCGACGTTTTGTCGACGGAAGATGCGCCGGGATACGAGCCGGCCTCTGGTTGCCGGATCGCCGGGAACCCTGCCCGCTGCAGAAGACAGTAGCAACCTCCGCCGGGCCCTACCGGCGCGTGCCGCCATCAAAACAAAGTGAGAATCGCCTGCACGCCCAACTTATTCTGGGCGGTATTGCGCCATCCAGCGTCGGTCGATCCACGACTTCAGCGTCCAGAGCCAGGCGCCCTCGGCCTTGAACCACCCCCGCGACGCTACTGCAAAGCGATCTCCGGTCGAGATCAAGCTGAGATGGGCGGTTTGTGGGCGCCACGCGGCAGGCATCTGCCCAAGCGCAACGCGGCGCAGATTTCTGGCTAGCGGGGGACCCGCCCGCACGGCATAGACGCCGGCCTTTTCGCGCGGTGTGTCAACCATGTTGGCACAATCACCGGCGGCGAAAACCCGGCTGTCGTTCGTGCATTGCAGCGTCGGGCACACACTAAGGAACCCGCCCGCATTTACATCCAGCCCGGTGGACGCCAGCCATTCGGGTGACTTTGCGGGTGTAGAGATGAAGACACAATCGACAGAAAGCCTTTCGCCTTCGCGGCTTTCGATAAATTCGTCTCCGATGCGAGCGACGTGGAAATGTTCGCGAAGCGAGATGGCTTTCTCGCCAAGGATGCGACGCATGGCTTTGCGAACCCGCAAATTGTGAGTGGGCAACAGATCTCCGCTCGTCGCCAGGACGAAGCTGAACGGAGCGCCGGCGACGTCCCGAATCAATCTTTCGCGCAGGGAGAGAATGAGTTCGATTCCCGCCGCCCCGCCGCCGACGATCGCCATCCGGCGCGGTCCGCCTGGTTGCGCGGCTTGAGCCCGCAATGTGTCGAACTTCGCCAGAAATCCGCCGATAGGTTTCACCGCAATGGCGTGTTTGGCTGCGCCATCGATTGTTTGGAGATCCGGGGTGATTCCGACATCGATCGACGCGAAATCATAGGGAATCAACCTGCCGTCCCGCAATTTCACCAGCCGCGCCTCACGATCCAGCCCGCAGGCTTCGGCCTCGATCAGGGTTGCGCCTGAGGCGGCTGCGAGTCGGGCGAGATCGATGTGCGCCTCGTCCGGTGTGTAATGACCGGCCATGACGCCCGGCAACATGCCGGAGTAAGGCGTCAGCCGGTCTCGCGCCACGACCGTCACATGAATGTTCGGCTCGCGCCATATGCCGAAGGCCGCCAGCACGTGAACATGAGCGTGGCCGCCGCCGATGAGGACAATCTTGCGCTCACGCATAGGTAAAACAGCCTCAAAACTGGATGAATCGGCCATTACTCGGGCTGGCTTCCCTTGCTTTTCGCGCGCGAAACCTCCATTTGAAGGTCTGGCGCTATTTTGGCCTTTCCGAGCATCACCGCCATGCAATTCTCGCACGACTCTTACGCGCGTTGCGAGGTTGAAATCAGGGCGTGATTCTGCCAATACGCTGCCATTCCCCACTCGCAGAAAAGGATTGCGATGCCAAGTTTGAAAGGCGCAAGCTTTAAGGACCGTCAAGAAGCCAGCGTCAGTGCGCGTCTGGCTCTTGTAGAAAAATTCAAGGCCAGACCGAAGGCTGACGACCCCGTCGTCATCGAGATGGAGGCCAAGCGCCGCGCCATCGCCGAGGCCCGAGCAGCCCGTATTGCCGAACGTGAGCGCGAACGCGCTATCCGGCAGGCAGCCGAAAAGGCCGAGCGCGAAGCCCGCGAAAAGGCCGAGGCCGAAGCAGCCGAGAAGACCCGCGTCGAAACGGAAGCCGCCGCCATCAAGGCCAAGCACGAAGAGGCCGAGCTCAAGATCATGCTCGAAGCCGAAAAGAAGGCCGAACGCGACGCCCGCTATGCCGCCCGCAAGGCGCGCAAGAAGGAGCGCAAGCAGGAAATCGACCGCCGCTACTAACCGGCGGCCGTTTCTTTCAAACACTCAAAGCATGTTTCCGCGAAATACACCGTCCCCGGACGGCTGGTTTCGCGGATGATGCACGTCTCCGCTCCGGCGCAACGCGGCAAAATCGGATGCGCGCCCTCCCTGATCCATTGGTCTGAGCCGATGCGCGCTCCGGGAGGCTTGGAGTCTTTGCCTCGCACGGCTATCAATGTTTCCGGATCAAGAAGCGGAATGCCCGGAGGGAACATCATGAGCCTGAAAGCTCTCGCAAAACCAGTGCTTGCCGCAATGGCGCTTTTCGGCTCCCTGACCGGCGCTTGCGCGCAGGCTGCCGATCCGCCGTGGCTCGACCGCAGCATTCTGGAAGCTGCCCGCAAGGAGGGCAGCATCGTGGTCTATACGACCACAAACGAGCAGGAAGCTCTCCCGATGTGGGAGCAGTTCACGGCCGTGACAGGCGTGAAGATCAATCTGATCCGCGCGTCCGACTCCCAGATTCTCAGCCGCATCCTGATCGAGGCGCGCGCCGGTCAGAAGGCTTGGGACGTAATCCAGACCGCCAACGTGCAGAAGGTGCCGCCTGCCATGCTGGCGCAACTCGATCTGCCGGAAGCGAAAAACCTGAACGCCGGCGCGGTCGACAAGGACCGGCGGTGGTGGGGCGTCTACGCCAACTACAATTCGCCCGCTTACAACACCAATCTGGTGAAGAAGGAACAGCTGCCGAAGGATTACGAGGAATTCGCCCAGCGCAAGGAATGGGCGGGCCGAGTAGTCATCGACGTGACCGACACGGTCTGGCTGGCGGTCCTGTTCGACCATTACGGCGCCGAGAAAGCCACGAAGATCGTCAACGATCTGGTGAAGAACCTCAATCCGGTTCTGGCCGATGGCCATCTGGCGATCGCGCGCGCCGTCGGCGCTGGCGAATATATGCTGGCTCTAAATAATTACACGAACCTCACCATGAACGTGAAGCTCGCCAAGGGTCCCACCGATCACTGGTGGATGGACCCTGTGCCATTGTTCTTCGGTCAGGTCGGCGTCTCGTCCAATGCGCCCCATCCGAACGCCGCGAAACTGGCGGCCAACTTCCAGATCAGCCAGCAGGCGCAGCAGTTTCTCACCCAGTTCGGCCGCCTGCCGACGCGCAATGACGTAAAGACCAACCCGCCCGGCATTCTGGATGATCTGCCGAAGCAGAAGGTCTATCCCAAGCTGCTCGACGGCGAGGAAGACCGCAAATGGGCGAAGTTGATGACGGATCTATTCAAGAAGCCCTGATCCCGCCACGACAGGTCTTTCGGCGGGAACGGAACGGGAGAGCGACCGGATGAGCGAAGAACAATCTCCTGTCCGCGCAAGCCGGCCTGCCGCCCGACGTCCGGGCATACGGCTGTATGTCATCCTGAGCCGGCCAACAGCGCGCGCCGGCGACCGAGACGCCGTTCGGGCGGAGCATTTCGCCTACATTCACGATCTGGAAGCGCGCGGCGTTCTGTTCGCCGCCGGACCGGAAGTTGACGAAAACGACAAACCGCAGGGACCTGGCATTATCATTATCCGGGCAGCGTCGCTGGAAGCCGCCCGGGCAATTGCGGACGCAGAGCCGTTTCACCGCGACAGGTATCGCGAATACGACATCCGCAGTTGGCGGATCAGCGAAGGCGGCTTCGGGCTCCGCGTCAGATTTACCGAACGGACGTTCGAGTTCGAATAGACGGCGCCTCGGCGAAGAGTCTTCTTTCTCACAACCGCATAACGATTGGTTTTCCAATTAATCGCTTTTTCTTTGCCGTTAACGAATTGTCGGCCTGCAGACCCTAAGTTATTCCCAGCGTATTTTAGACAATATTGAATTGCGAGCAGCCCATGAGGCAGAAACTCCCATTTGTCGATCGCGCGGCCTATTGGTCGGATGTAGTGACCCATGTGGCCGGGAAAACCATGACGGCCATCGCGTGTTCTGCTGTCATTGCCGGTATTCGAGCTATGTCGGAAACTGGGTGACGGTATGAAGAAGGCGGCGTAACGGGGTTGGTGCTGAAGCCACCCGAACCTCCCGAAGGAGCGTTACGCCATGAACGAGGATAGAGTGATCCCGCTCCGCCATAAAGGCGAAATCGACGATCCGC
>CANJWR010000101.1 GCA_947478455.1 Beijerinckiaceae bacterium
CCCGTAGGAGTCTGGGCCGTGTCTCAGTCCCAGTGTGGCTGATCATCCTCTCAGACCAGCTACTGATCGTCGCCTTGGTGAGCCATTACCTCTCCAACTAGCTAATCAGACGCGGGCCAATCCTTCGGCGATAAATCTTTCTGCTCTCGCACTTATCCGGTATTAGCTCAAGTTTCCCTGAGTTATTCCGAACCAAAGGGTATGTTCCCACGCGTTACGCACCCGTCTGCCACTCCCTATTGCTAGGGCGTTCGACTTGCATGTGTTAGGCCTGCCGCCAGCGTTCGTTCTGAGCCAGGATCAAACTCTCAAGTTGAATGAGATTTCGATACTGACTGGTCACTATCTCTTGACGAGTCCCAAGCACACTCATTCGCACGCTTCACAGCGCACAAACTCGGTGTACTTAGAATACGTGACCGTCAGAGTGTCTCACTTACAGTTCTTCATTCCTGAAGAACCCGCAAGGACATCCGCCGTCCACGTTTCTCTTTCTTCCGATTCAATTGTCAAACAGCGCATCCTGAGCAAGGCCCACACTAATAGCGAAAACGCCATTTGCCCTGACCGAAGCCAGGTTCTTGTGAACCCGAGAAGCTCGAGAAGACCGAAAGTCGCCAGCCGCTCCAGCGGCGCGGCGTCTCGTTCGGTGTCTGCGTTCTAGTCGGACACCCCAGAACTGTCAACACGGAAATCCAAAAATCTTGCCGGAACTTGTGCACAGGCCAAGAAAAATGCCCTCGCCCCATCCCAATTGCCTCGCGACTGGGCACGGAAGCCCGCCTTTCGGGATTTTTAGCACCGATTGGACGCCCTGCTCTTGCCGAAACGCAGGCTCGGCCCGACTATAATTCTGCGCGCCCGGATCCTGCGAAGGCGCATGGAGAAGAAGACATGATCAAGAGGGATTTGAAGACGACGGTCCGCACCGGCGCGGGCCTCGCCGCAACGGCCGCTGTTACGCTGGCCGCAGCCGCCCTGCTCGCCCCGGTCGCAATGGCCCAGACGCCTGCCGATTTCTACAAGGGCAAGACCGTCAACATCGTCGTCGGCTTTTCACCCGGTGGCGGCTACGACCAGTACGGTCGCCAGCTCGCCCGGCATCTGGGCAAGCATATTCCCGGCAACCCCACAGTGGTGGTTCAGAATTCGCCGGGCGCCGGATCTCTGACCGCAGTCCGCCGTCTCGACAACGGTTTGCCCAAGGACGGCACCCAGATCGTTACCTTCAACCCGGCGCTGATCACGGAATCCATCACCGAAGCCGAGAAGATGAAATTCAAGTTCACAGACGTGAGCTTCGTGGGCAGCGTAACCCGCGACTTCCGCGTCTGCTTCATGTGGCATGCGAGCAACGTGAAAAACTGGGAAGAAGCCATGTCGGGCAAGAAGGAAATCATCTTCGGCTCGACCAGCAAGGGCACGGGCGCCTACATCAATCAGGCGATCCTGATCAATGTCTTCGGCATGAAGGCGCGTCAGATCCTCGGCTTCCCGGGCAGCAACGAGCAACGTCTGGCCATCGAGCGCGGCGAACTCGACGGCGATTGCGGTTCGTGGAGCAGCATTCCGGAGGAATGGATCCGCGACAAGAAGATCTATCCGCTGGTATCGTTCTCGCCCCTACGCACGCCGGACATGCCGTCGGATCTGCCTTTCATTGGCAATCTGGCCAAGACGGACGAGCAGAAATCGATATTGGAAATCCTGAATGCGGCCGGCGAACTCGGACGTCCCTATATCGTGTCGAGCGGAATCCCGACCGACCGCCTGGAGGTCCTGCGTACAGCCTTCGACGCGACCATGAAGGACAAGGAGTTTCTGGACGAGGCCGCCAAGCAGCAAATGCCGGTCTATCCGATCAGCGGCAAGGATGCGCTCAACATCATCAATCGCATCTATGCGTTCCCGCCGGAGTTGATCGCCAAGGCGCGCAAGGCTGCGGACTAACCCGTTTAGTCAGAGGGATTAAACTCGCTCTGTCATCTGAACCAAAAATGGAAAAGCCGCCCCGACTGGGCGGCTTTTTTATTCGATAGGCGTTTGTCTGCTTATATCGCCTCGCCGATTGGTGCGCTCATGACAAACAACGCCTATTTCAACGGGCCCAAAGCAGGCGGCATGACGCGGCGTTTAGAAGCCGCTTCATAAGACGAGGCCACGCGCATCTGTATATGTTCCATGCCGGGTTCGACGCGGAACACAAGCGAGAACGGCAGACCGGGTTCAGCAACCGGTGTGGGTTCTGCCGCCGGCACAGAGATATATTTCGTGCCATCTGCGTTTAGTTTGAAGACAGGATCATAGACGGTCTTCACATAGCCGGCCGGAATCAGCATTTCGGTGAGGCCGGCGTTCGGGCCGTTCTGTGATTCAGGGCCGCTGTTCTGGCCGGAGCCCATCTGGGGCGCCATGCCGATCTTGGCGGGCGCGAACGGCGTGTGCAGGCGCACAAAACAATCGAGCTTGTTTTCGAGGATCACCATCATGTCGACGCGCCGCAGCAGTTCGCGCAGCATGATCTTTTCGTCGACGTCGCGACGACCGCCGAATTCGCTGCGTGGATCGCGGACCTCTTCCCAGTTCATGAAGGCGGCGCGTTGATCGTCTCCCCAGAACTTCGAACGCTTGTTGAGCTCCTCAAAATTGACGAGCGTCTCCTCGAAGCCGAGCTTCTTCCACTCAGCCGCGCGCCGTCCGAGATATTGCGGAATGTGCAGCCGGAATGCGTTGGCCAGATCCCATTGCTGCACGGTGGCGAGATCGAGGTTGGCGGGTGGCGGAATATCGCCGTCCGCCATGGCGACGAAATAGTCGATGGGCGCCATCTTGCCGGAGCCGAACACCTTGCCGGGCAGGAATTCGGTCGGAACGATGGCGGCCTCGAATTCCTTGAACAGAGGCTTGCCGTCGGGCGCGAGACGGAACATCAGATCGGGCATGAAGACAGGCACTAGCCGCGCCAGCGCGGTCTGGAAACCCGTTTTCATCTGCTCGATCTCTGGATCGGGCGTCCAGAGCGGATGCGGCGATTCCACCAGAGTTGCGCCCAGCTTGTCGCGCAGGATTTCCTTGATCTCGCGATTGGCGGCGGTGACGATGGGCTCCTCGGCGATTGAACCTTTCGGATAGACCATCGACTCGCGGATGACGCCGATGCGGACGCCCTTGAGCGAGCCCGGCTCGCCGGTCCCCAGATGGCTGCGGTACGGCGTCTTCAGCACGGATGAGCGCGGCACGGTGGTGAACACGTCGCGCGGATCGTAATAGCCGTTCTGGTCGTCCTTCAGGGCGTCGAGAATTTTTGCGCAATCGAAGATCGAGCGCGCATGAATGCCGGTGCGGTCGGCATAGATGTCGGCCCCGATGGCGCCGCCGTCGAAGCCGATCATGGCCTTGTGCGGCAGGATCAGCGCCACCGAATTGTGGTTTGACGGGCCGCGGCACGAGGCGCGGGTTTCTTCGCCGAGGCTCGCCATACACAGATTGCCGCCGACAGAAACGCCAGACCCGGAGCTTGAACCGAGCGAACCGGCGCGCGTTGTATCGTACACGTTCGACGGGTTGCCGCCCCAGGTGCTGCGCTGATAGCCGAGCACGGAGGGCAATATCTTGGTGGGTTTGTGGCGACCGCCCGGATCGCCGGCGCGGCCATTATATTCAGTGTTCACGGCCTTGGCGTAGATGATCGCGCCCTTCTTGCGCAATTGCTCGACGAGGATGTGATCGCGCGCCGGGAAGTCCATGTCGTAGCGGGCGTCGCCTGCGCCGGTAGACCGCATGTCCTTCGTGTCGAAGGGATCCTTGAAGGAAAAGCAGACGCCGTAGAGCGGCATCTTTTCAAGATCGGGATTCGTGCCGTATTTCGCGTCGAGTTCGGCGGCGATTTCCATCGCGTCCGGCAATTGACGGAAATATTCGCAGACCGCCGGTGCGCCCGCCGGCAGCGGGCCCTTGGAGGGATGCAGATCGAAGTCGCCCTTGCAGGTGACGGAGCGTTCGCCGCGAATGTTGATGGTGCCCAACCCGTTCACCTGCCCGGCGTTAGGAATGCCGACCAGCATGCCGAACTGCTGCATAACGTCCGGGTCGGAAGCTGTGGCTTCCATGCGGCCAAATTCAAGTGGCGGGCCCTTGTACTTGTCGAGGTCGGGCAGAATGTCGGACGCCTTGACGGTCTTGGTCGGAAACTTCAGCGGCTGTGTGGCACGTACTGTGCCGGGAGCGGACGGAATGTCGGCACCGTCTTCGGTCACCAGCCAGTTGGAGACGCCGTTATAGGCCTTCGCGCGGGCGATATATTGCTTGACCACGTCGAGGACGGTCGTTTTCCCCGCCTTGATGGCCGCATGAAGATCAGAAATAGTCGCCTCTTCCAGCTGAAAAGGTTTTGACCCAAGCGTTGTTTCACTCGTCGGCTTATCCAGCATCGCGCCTGTCCCCTTGAAGTTGTCTAAAGGCAGGTCAGCAACTTGTGTGCCATGGACGAGCATGGCCGTTCGGGCGGTCGGGAGCGCGCCGGACTTATAAGGCTACTGGCGGCGGCAGATGCCATTGTGCCGCTTCGCGCGACAAACAGGCTTCCCACGCGCGTTGCCTCGCACGTCGGCCAAGCTGGGTCGCCCTTCGGCTATAAAAAAAGGCTGCCGTTTCCGGCAGCCTTGAATGTTGAATTTTGTGCTTTCGGGCTCTTGCGAGCCCAAAAGATCAGCGCTTCGAGAACTGGAAGCTGCGGCGGGCTTTCTTCTTGCCGTACTTCTTGCGTTCGACGACGCGCGAGTCACGGGTCAGGAAGCCTTCGCGCTTCAGAGCCGTGCGCAGGTCGGGTTCGAAATAGGTCAGGGCCTTGGCGAGGCCGTGGCGCACTGCGCCGGCCTGACCGGACAGACCACCGCCGGCGACCGTTACGACCAGATCGTACTGGCCAACGCGCTT
This sequence comes from Beijerinckiaceae bacterium, assembly GCA_947478455.1. GTDB lineage: Bacteria > Pseudomonadota > Alphaproteobacteria > Rhizobiales > Beijerinckiaceae > Terripilifer. The sequence goes on from CANJWR010000101.1 coordinate 4,936, forward strand.
GGCGACGACCAGCGGCTGCTGCAGGATCATGCGCAGCACCGGACGGGCGAAGTAAACGTCAACCGCGCGATCGTTCACGGTGATCTTGCCGGAACCCGGCTTGATCCACACGCGGGCGACGGCGTCCTTGCGCTTGCCGGTCGCATAGGCGCGACCGTACTTGTCGAGCTTCTGGACATGAACCGGAGCGTCGGGCTGAGGAGCGGCAGTAGCTGCCTTGAGGTCCTGCAGCGAAGAGAGGGTCTCGGCCATTCTCAGGCGCTCCTCGAGTTCTTGCGATTGAGAACAGCGACGTCGAGCGCCACCGGGTTCTGGGCCGCATGGGGATGGTCCGGGCCCTTATAGACGCGGAGGTTGCTCAGCTGCTGACGACCCAGCGGGCCGCGCGGCAACATGCGCTCGACGGCCTTCTCGACGATCCGCTCGGGATACTTGCCTTCGAGAATGAACTTGGCCGAACGTTCCTTGATGCCGCCGATGAAGCCGGTGTGATGATAATACATCTTCTGGTCGACCTTGCGGCCGGTCAGCACGACCTTGTCGGCATTGACGATGATGATGTTGTCGCCGTCGTCGACGTGAGGCGTAAAGGAAGGCTTGTGCTTGCCGCGAAGGCGCATGGCGACGATGGTCGCGAGACGGCCAACAACGAGGCCCTTCGCGTCGATCACTACCCACTTCTTCTCGACATCAGCACCCTTCGTGGAGTGTGTATTGCCGTACATAGTGTTTCCCGATTTATGGCGCGCTTGCGTTGGCGAAACGGCCGGAGGATGCGGGCTTATAGGAGGCCGATTCCGCCGCGTCAACGCAAAATTGCAGGACGACCCTTATTTCAGAGCCGAATCTACGATGCGGTATTTTAATACCGCATCAAATCGGGAAGTTTTTGTCGCAAAACTTCGGTAAATCCTCGATCAGGCCGCCCAGATTGCCCGAGGTGAGGAACAGAACCGCGTCGTCGGGCTTCAAAAACGCCCCGATGGCGCCCAGCGAATCCTGCCCGCCGTCCAGCGCCGTCACGTCGGCTCCGCTGGCGGCGACCCGGGCGACGATCTCGGTCTGGCCGACCTGATCGTGGGTGCCGGCGCCCTGCGAAGCGGGCTCCCAGACGAAGGTCTTGTGTACGCCCTCGAATACATCGTCATACCAGTGCAGGGTCGCCCGGTTGCGCCAGCTGAACGTGTGCGGTTCGAACAGGACCACGAGACGCCGCGTCGGGAAATGCTGCTTCATGGCCGCGATGGCGCTGCGGGCCTTGTCGTAGGAGGAGCCGAACCCCTCGAACAGCGCGACGGAGGTTTTCTCCGACTTGCGGTCGAGCCTGCGCCGGATTCCCTTGAACGAGGCCATGGAGGCCGCGAACTGATCGGCGCTCAGCAGATCGCGGGTCAACACAAAGGCCCCTACCCCGAGCATGTTCTCGATATTATGCAGACCGAGTTGGCCGGTTTCGACCCGCACGACTGGCTTGCCGCCGCGCGCAATGGTGAATTGCGTGCGCTCGCCCCAAACGATATCGGCGACCTGCCACTCGCCCTTGGCAATGCCGTAAGTGACAAGCGGGCGCTTCACGCTGCCCAGAAACTGCTCGCTCAATTCGCCGCCGGTGCTGGCAAGAATGGACGCGTCGGCGGGCACAAGGTCCAGCAGTTTCGAAAAGGTCGCCAGATAGGACACAACCGTCGGAAACACGTTCACATGGTCATGGGCCAGCGGCGTGAGCAGCAGATGCGCAGGCTTGTAGAGCAGGAATTTCGAGCGATCGTCGGTGTTGGACGCCGGATATTCGTCGCCCTCGACCAGAAACAGCTTGCCCTTGCCGATGCGGGCGGCGGTCGGCGGCGACAGGGGCGCAGCGCCGATCATGAACGTCGGATCGAGTCCTGCCTCCGACAGACAATGGGCCATCATGGACACGCTGGTGGTTTTGCCGAAGGAACCGGCGATCACCACCGTTTCCATATTGCGAGACAGCAGCGCCAGCACATCCGCGAAGGACATGATCTTCGCGCCGGATGCGAAGGCGGCGGCGACCTCGGGATTCGATTGTGGAACCAGCTTGGCGTTCTTGCCGATCACCACCAGATCGGCGTCAGGCGGCAGGTTCGCGGCCGCATAGGGCGTGCGATAGTCGAGCTTTTCGTCGCGCAGCACATATGAAATCGGCGGATAGACGTCCTCATCCGAGCCCGTGACCGCAACGCCGCTGTCGCGCAGCAGCTTGGCGGTCGCGCTCATCCCGACGCCACCGATGCCGATGAAATGCGCCCTGCGATATGGAAAGCCCGTCATCGATCCCCCGGCAGCCGGCCCGAATCGCCCGGCGTTGCAATCATACCGGGGGAATCGAATAGGTCGCCACCGCATGCGCTACGGGCGCGTCATCCCCTTCCGAATGAAGCCAGGCCTCACCGACCGCGAGGCGCTTGCCGAGCTTCATCAATTTCGCCTCGCCGATCAGGTCACGCGGCTCCGGCTTGCGCAGGAAATTGATGTTGAGGTTCGTCGTCACTGCCAGCGAACCCGCCGAAAGATGGGCTTTGGACGGATCGTCGCCGACGCCGATCTGCGCGAGGATCGCCACATAGATCGCCACATCAGCCAGAGCGAACATGGACGGTCCGGAAATCGTGCCGCCCGGCCGCAAATGCTCATCGCGATAGACAAGACGCAGGCGCGCCGACATCGGCCCGACGCTCTCGACAATGAAATCGCGACCCGGCCCGATCTGTGGGAAATGAACGGCGAGGAAGGAATTGACCTGAGCGAGATCGAGCATGTTGCGGCCTTTCTGGAGCGTCTTCATAGATGCTTCGGCCATTACGGCAAACACGCGCGCACATCGACTTAAGTCTGCCGAAGTGCGACAAAATCCGGACTCGATTCAGGGAGCGCCGGCATGAAAACTTCGTGTGCCTTTGCGAAACTGGCCGCCGCGTTGTTGGCTGGCCTGTTTACCTCACCGCTTCATGCGGAGCAGAAGCCATATGAGCCCATTCTGGCGACCTCCAACCGAACCGGAGCCGATGACCCCGATATCAAAGCCACCTTCGACAGGCTGCGTAAAGCTGTCGACGAACGCGACATGAAGACGATCTACGATGCGCTGGGAAAATCATTCACGGCCGTCACCTGCAAGTTCGATCCCCTTCTGGATTGCAGGCCCGGCCAGAAAGGTCTCCGCCAACCATCGTCAAAGCTGACCCTCATACAACGGCTCGAACGCGGCCTTTGCTGCACGGATACCCCGCGCGCGAAGATCACGAAGGAAATTACCGAGAATGCGATCCTCGGACAGTTTTCGGCAGCGCTTGTGGCGGAAACGATCGGCCCGCATCCTGACATTGCGGGCCTTGTCTGCACGCCCGCCCTGCCCTCCTTCGATCGTCGCAAGGCGGCCCGTATGGTCAAGGCCGCCGACATTCTGCCGATCTATCTTCGGGTCACAGAAAAGGATCTTCCACTGCGGGAAAAGCCGCAGAAAGATGCGCGGCTGATCGAAACCCTGCCAGCCGGTAGCGTCGTGCCGCTGGTGGCAGAGATGTCGAGCGAACTGCCTCAGAACTGGAATGCAATTTCGCTTCCGAAAGGCGGGTTGGGATATACGGATGCAGACGGATTGAACGAAATTGCGGCTCCGGCCTTGTGCCTGAAGCGCGAGGGCCCCAACTCGAAGATCGCCTTGTTCATTGCGCGCGAAGACTGAAAGGGAAAATTCGATGCCGAAAGATTCCTACTCCGACGAGTTGATCCGAACGGTTCTGACTAACACGAAAGTCATTGCGGTCGTGGGCCTCTCGAACAACGAGACGCGCGCATCACACTCGGTGACGCGCTTTCTGAATTCACGAGGCTACCGGACCATCGGGGTAAACCCCGGACTGGCTGGAAAGACTGTCGCCAATTCACCCGTTTATGCGACGCTGGCCGAAGTGTCAGAACCTGTCGACATGGTGGACGTGTTCCGCAATTCGGAAGACGCCGGCGCTGCAGTCGACGAGGCGCTGCAGATGAACCCCCTGCCGAAATATATCTGGATGCAGCTCGGCGTTTACAACGAAGCAGCAGCCGCACGCGCGGAAGCCAAAGGCGTTGCGGTCATCATGAACCGTTGCCCGGCCATCGAGATACCGCGCGTAATGCGGTGAGGCTGACTAAAGCTTCGCCAGCCTGAAATCGAATTCCAGCGTCGCGTAAGGCTCGCTGCGCATCGAGCAGTCGGGCGCTTTGCCAGCCGGGTGTTTTGGGAATTCGGCGATCAGCGAATCCTTCACGCCGAACACTGCGTCTGAATCCAGGTATTTGTTGCCCCGCACGAACACATGGGTTGCAAGCCGGCGATGGCCTTCGGCGTGGACCATGAAATGTACATGGGCAGGACGCCACGGATGGCGCTTCTGTTCGATCAGCATCTGCCCCACAGGCCCGTCATGCGGGATCGAATATTCAATCGGCTCCACAGTCCAGCACGAGAAGCGGCCTTCAGCATCGGTGCGCAGACGTCCGCGCCCGGCGAAACCGCCCAGTTCCTGCATCTGCTGCACGTCGTAGAAGCCCGCCTCGTCCGAATGCCAGATGTCGACCAGCGCATTCGCCAGCGGCGTTCCATCCGCGCTGAGCACGCGGCCCTGCACATAAAGCGGCGTGCCGAGCATCTTGCCGGCGATGTTCGCGCCGTTGGGAAACTCCTGCGGATTCTTCACGTAGAAAGGTCCGATCACGGTCGATTGCGTCTCGCCCTGCGTGACCCGGTTGTTGATCGCATCCACCAGCATCGAGACGCCCAGCGTATCCGACAGCAGGATATATTCCTGCCGCACGTCGTCGCAGATCTGGCCGGTCTTGGTGAGGAAATCGATCCCCCACTGCCATTCGTCCTCGGTCGGCTCGATCTCGCGAATGAAATCATGAAGATGTCGAACAAGCGCTTCGCTGACCTGACGCACGCGCGGATTTGTGGCCTCCTTCATGCGATCTATCACAGCGTCGGTGATCGAAAATTCGTTGAACTCTCTCATGGCGGTTCTCCGTGATTTCGATCAGCGATCAAGCGGCCTGCCGGCGAGCCAGCTGGCCCCGCTGGCGTAAAGCTTTTCAACCTCCGGCCCCACAAGGCCCGGCATGTCGAGCTTCACCTTGTAGCCAATCTCGGTCTGCAGATAGGCGAGGTGGCGATAGCCGACCGGAAAACGGTTCAACTGCTCGGGTTTGAGTTCGAGGCGGGCGGCGGGATCGACGGGGTCCATGCGATCCTTCTCGTAGATCGGCTGGCGTAGCACCATGCCCCACTTGCCGTCGCGCTTTTCGAGAAAATCGTAGAAGCGGCCGGTGCAGACCACATCGACCACAACATCATGCACTTTGGCGCGTTGCGAGATGGTCATCTTGGTCTGGGAAATCGCCCGATTGCCGGCGAGATCGGCAGAATGGCCGCCGAGGAAATGCAGGATGCTGACGCCTTTCGCCCAGCCCTCCTTGCTCATGGCGATGAACTCGTCGGCAGTGCCCTGCGTCCACGTCGCCATCATGCGTCCATCATCGTGCCAGACGGTGCGGAAGCGATCCCAGTGGCCGGCGTCGCGCCAGACGACCCAGTTCTCGACCAGTTGGCGAATGGCGAAGCGGTCGAGCGTTTCCTGATCCATTGGGCATCCCCGAAAAATTTGTGTGCGGACAGCGCCGGTTGAGCCAAGGTTTAGCCGCGCCGGGCGGCCTGCGCCAGTAGGCTTTAGGTCGCTGGCGATCTTCCCTGCGGACAGCGCGGATTCGCGGTTGGCGCGCCCGTGCGATCATTGTATTGCGCGAAATCCGCTCGCGTGGCGGCGATGATTCTCGGGAAACTAATTATGGGCATCCCCGGCAAATCCTGCGGCCCCTGCACCATGTGCTGCAAGGTGCTGGTTATCGATCATTTCAAGAAGGATGCCGGCATCCTCTGCAGCCATTGCATCGTCAAAGGCGGCTGCTCGATCTACGAAAAACGCCCGCAGGTCTGTCAGGACTTCGAATGCGACTGGATGATGGAGCGCAGCATCCCGCAGACGCTGCGTCCCGACAAGGTCGGCACGGTTCTGATGGAAGACGAGGATTCGGGCGAATATCACGCAGTGGTCGACCCGACGACGCCGTTTGCGTGGCGGCATCCCCTCATGTTCAAGTTTCTCGTCGCAAAAGCCAAGGAAGGTCAGACTGTTGTGGCCAAGTGCGGCCTGAAGGCCTGGCGGATCTACCCGACCGGCGAATGGGCGCCTTGGTCCTGATTCGGGCACCGGACTCTTTTTTCTTAAACAATTGCTAACCATTTCCGGCGTACCTCCTTGAAATGCTGGATGGGGATGCTCATCTTGACATCAATGGCGAGACTGGAAACGGTTGAGGCCATTTACGGTCACGACGAAATGGTAACGCCGGATGTACGCGCGCCATTTCATTCGTGGCCGTTGTTGTTTCTGGCTCAGAGTTTCCTTGCCAGACGCCACAGGGCCCATTGCCGACGCCATTGCGGCAATTCCACTGGATCGCGGAACGGATCGAAACCGCTTTTTTCCATGACATTCAGGTAAGGCGCGCAGAGCCCGAGCGGCAGAAGCGCAGGGCGGGCAGCAGCGGCAAGTTGCGGAGCAGCCGCCAGCGCAGCCACCAAATGCCGGCGGATCGTTGCGCGCAGTTCGGCCAAGGCCGCCGCAATTTGAGGGTTGGTGCGCCCAACCGTTAGATCGCCCGACGTCCCGCCATGCTTTTGCAGCAGATCGGCCGGAATGAAGACCTGCCCGCGCGCCGCGTGCCACGGCATGGCGCGTAAAAGGCCGGTCATCGCATAGGCCACACCCGCATGGCCGACCGCGTCTGCGCCGCCCGGTTCCTCGCCTCCAGCAAGAACGAGTGACGCCAGCCGCATCAGCGCAGAACTCGTCTCGCCACAATAGCCTTCGAGATCGTTCAGCGACGGCATGGGGTCGTTATAAAGATCGAAGGTCCGGGCGTCGATCAACGCCACAAGGGCCATGATCGGCAGGCGGAATGTCGCGACCGTATCGAGCAATGCCAGCGCAACCGGATGCCCGCCTACATCGCCGCGCGCCTCGCCCGAAAGAACATCGCGCCACCATTGCAGGCGGATTTCACCGAGACGTGGCTCGGAGACAATCTCGCGCACGCGGGCGATTTCGAGGCTGAAACAATAGAGCGCGTGGAGGCGCTTGCGTTTATCGGCGGGTGCGAACAGGCAGGCGATCCAACGGTCGCGGTCGCTCTCTCGCAGCATGTCGTCGCAATGTGCATAAGCCTCCGCGAGGCGGTGCGGCTCCGCCGTCACGGCGCAGCCACCAGTGCCGCCGCCACCGGGCGCTTTTCGCCGAGCATGATGTTGTAAGTCGAAACCGCGTGGCCGGTCGCCATGCTGTCGGCGCTTATGCCCGCTGCGCGAAACAGGTTACGCAGGGCTGCAGGGATTGGTACCATCACCCGACCTGTGCCGATGATGAGGAATTGCACGAGGCCGACTGGTTCCTCGAACAGGGGCGAGAGCGCATCAGCGTCGATCAACGCGGGATCGCTCACCGACCAGGCTCGAACGCCCGAAGGGAGTGCGAGGATCGAGCCGCGATGGGACATATCGGCGAAAATAAAACCGCCTGCCCCATAAGCGTCGATCAGATGCGAGCCCGGAAGAAAGCCGTCGTATTTTTGTTCGGCCATTTTATCCGGCCCCGGCTAACGCACGCCCGCTCCGGCGATCAGGGCGTTTCCTGCGCGACCGCCCTGTTGGCTGCAGACGCCGTCTCGCCCTCATTGCGGATGCCGAGGTAGATCAGGATCGGCGAGCAGATGAAGATGGCCGAATAGGTGGAGACGAACACGCCCCACATCATCGCCAGCGAAAAGGAGCGGATGACGTGTCCGCCGAAGATCACCAGCGCCAGAAGCGCGAGGAAAACCGTGGTGGCGGTCATGATGGTGCGCGGCAGAACGGCGTTGACCGAGAGATCGATCATCTCTGGAATGCCCATACGCTTGTACTTTTTCATCATCTCGCGAATTCGGTCGAGCACCACGACCGTTTCGTTCAGCGAATAGCCCACGATGGTCAAAATCGCCGCAATCGATGTCGTGTTGAATTCAAGCTGGGTGACGCAGAAGAATCCGACGGTCAGTAGCAGATCGTGCATCGTGCCGATGACGGCGCCGACCGCGAACTGCCACTCGAAGCGGAACCACAAATAGGTCAGAACCGCCAGAATCGAGATCACGACGCCGAGCGTGCCGGACTGAACGAGTTCGCCCGAGACGCGAGGGCCGACGACCTCAATGCGGCGGTATTCATAACTATTGCCGATGGCGGCCTTCACCTTTTCGACCGCGACCTGCTGGGCGACGTCGCCGCCCGGTTGCAGACGCAGCCGCAAGGTCACGTCGGTTTCGTTGCCAAAGCCCTGCACTTCCACGTCGCCGAGGCCGAGGCTGTCAGCCTTGGTGCGCAGCGCCGCAATGTCGGCCTTGCCGGAGGCGGCGCGCAATTCCATCAGCGTACCGCCAGCGAAGTCGATGCCGAAGTTCATGCCGACGAGCAGAAACGTCACCACCGCCACCAGCGACATGAGCGCCGAGAATGGATAGCTGATGCGCCGGAAGCGCATGAAGCCGAAGTTCGTTTGCTCAGGTGCGAGCCGCAGAAGCTTCATTGTCCTGTCCGATCAGATCGGCAGACGCGTCGGGCGCGCCCAGCGATACCAAAGCGAGATCATCATGCGCGTCATCGTGACGGCGGTGATGATTGTCGTCAGAATGCCAAGGCCCAGCGATACAGCGAAACCGCGCACCGGGCCCGAGCCGAGGAAGTAAAGGATGATCGCCGCCACCATCATGGTGGCGTTCGAGTCGACGATTGTTGCGAAGGCGCGATTGAAGCCCGCATCCAGCGCCGAAATGATGGAACGGCCCATCTTCGATTCTTCACGAATGCGCTCGTAGATCAGCACGTTCGAATCCACCGCCATACCGATGGTGAAGATGATGCCGGCGATGCCGGGCAGCGTCAGCGTTGCCTGCAGCAGCACGATGGAGGCGAAGATCATCGCCACGTGGATCAGCAAGGCCAAATCGGCGAAGATGCCGAACACGCCGTAGGTCATCAGCATGTAGGCCACCACAAGACCGGCGGCCACATAGGCGGCCTTCTTGCCGGCGTCGATGGAGTCCTGCCCGAGGCCCGGGCCGACGGTGCGCTCTTCGACGATTGTGAGCTTGGCGGGTAGCGCGCCGGCGCGCAGCAGGATCGCCAGATTGTTGGCCTGCTCGACCGTGAAACGGCCAGAAATCTGGCCCGAACCGCCTGTAATCGGGCCCAGAATGCGGGGCGCAGAAATCACCTTGTTGTCGAGCACGATGGCGAAAGGCTTGCCGACATTGGCGCTCGTGACTTCGCCGAATTTCTGGCCGCCGCGAATGTTGAAGCGGAAGTTCACCACCGGCTCGCTGGTCCGCTGGTCGAAGCCCGGCTGGGCGTCAGTGAGATCTTCGCCCTGCACCATCACCTGACGTTCGACGGGCAGAAGACCGGGCTGATCGGTCTGCGGCAGCATTTCCACATCGGCAGGATTGAAGCCGGTATCGCCGACGAGGCGGAATTCAAGCTTGGCGGTCGTGCCGAGAATTTCCTTCAGTCGGTTGGTGTCCTGCAGACCCGGCACCTGAACCAGCACGCGGTCGTTGCCCTGCCGCTGGATGTTCGGCTCCGTAGTGCCGAGCGCGTCGACGCGGCGGCGCAGAACTTCGATGGTCTGGTCCACAGCGCGGCGAATCTTGTCCAGAATCGCCTGATCCCCCACAGTCAGACGCAGTGTGCCATCTGCTGATTCAGCTATTTCGAAGACCGGCGGGGAGGCGACGCCGAGCGCGCTGATGCCGCTTGGTTGGGCCTGCTGGCGCAGCTTTATGAGCGCCTTGGCGCGATCGTTCGGCTCGGTAATGCGCAATTGCACGGTCCGGCCCTGAATGCCGATGCCGCCCGCGAGGCTGCGGACGCTCTCCTCGCGGAGGATGCGGCGAACGTCGTCGCGCAGATTGGTCACCTGAGTGCGCGTGACGTCAGCGCTGTCGACCTCCATGAGCAAATGGGCGCCGCCCTGCAGGTCGAGGCCGAGCACGATCTGCTCGACCGGCAGCCATTTCGGCAGCGAAGCCTTGAGCGACTTGAAGCCGGCGTCCGACATCATGCTCGGCACAATGAGCAGCATAGCGAGCGCCGTCATCAGCAGGATAGAGGCGACTTTCCAACGTGCGAAGCGAAGCATGGCTCTCGTGCTGTTTTACGGGGCCAAGGCCGCCGGAAGCGGCCTGTGGGCGGGTCGAAACCCGGACTATTCCTTGACCGGTTCGCCCTTCGAGCGAACGTCAGTGATCATCGGGCGAAGCAGGCGCACGCGCACGTTCGGGGCAATCTCGACCTCGACTTCGGAGTCATCCACGGTCTTGGTGATCTTGCCGACGAGGCCGCCGGAGGTGATGACCGTGTCGCCGCGGCGGACATTCTTGATCATCTCCTGATGAGCCTTCTGGCGCTTCTGCTGCGGCCGGAGGATCATGAAGTACATGATGACCAGAATGATGCCGAACGGAGCGATCTGCATCAGGACTTCGCTACCGCTGCCGGCACCGGCGGCTTGAGCAAAGGCGGGCGTGACGAAATTCATATGCGTACCGGCTCCGTAAACCGGATGGGCGACCTGTCCCATCCTCAAAATCGCGCCGGACTATACCGTTCACGGCTTCGAAAGCAATGGCGGGACCGCCGATCCGGACGCTAAAGCACGGGAGGAGGCCAGAATTCGCCATGGTCGAGCTTGTGGCGAGCCGTTTGGTGGACGCAGGCGTCCGAACGCGATAAAGCGCCCGCCATCGATCCCGAGCGGAGTTCTGCGGCCCAATGGCGAAAAAGAGCACGGCAAAAGCAAGCCCGACCAAAAAGCCGGCCCGGCGGAA
>CANJWR010000102.1 GCA_947478455.1 Beijerinckiaceae bacterium
GTGCGCTTGCGGCTGACGATGCTACGGTCTCGCAGATCTTTCTGAAGTGCAGGCAGCGACCTGAGATCGCGATAGCGCTCAAAAATAAGCCGGATCGTTTGCGCCTCCTGTTCTTCGACCAGCAGCTTGCGATCCTCGACCCGATATCCCAACGGCACGACGCCGCCCATCCAGAGCCCCTTCCGTTTGGACGCGGCGATCTTGTCCCGGATGCGCTCGCCCGTGACCTCCCGTTCGAACTGGGCAAAGGACAAGAGGACATTGAGCGTCAGTCTTCCCATGCTGCTGGTCGTGTTGAAGGACTGGGTGACCGAGACGAACGAGACCGACTGGGCGTCGAAAAGTTCGACCAGCTTGGCGAAGTCGGCCAGCGAGCGCGTCAGCCGATCGACTTTGTAGACCACCACAATGTCGATGCGGCGCGCCCGTATATCACCCAGCAGCATTTGCAGCCCCGGCCGCTCCATGGAGCCGCCCGAGAACCCGCCGTCATTGTACTGACCCCGGACGAGCCTCCAGCCTTCGTGCGCCTGACTCTTGATATAGGCCTCGGCGGCCTCGCGCTGGGCGTCCAACGAGTTGAAGTCCTGCTCCAGACCGGCATCGGAGGACACACGCGTGTAGATCGCACAGCGAAGTAACTTCTTCGTCTCCGGCGCGCTCATGCCGACTGCCCACTGGTGGCAACACGACTATCGACGCGAGGAGCTCGACCACTGCCTCGATCCGCTTGCTTGCGATCAAGCCCGAAGAACCTCGGGCCGTTCCAGCTGGTCCCGGTGATGGCGAGAGCCACTTTCGACAAGCTGGAAAAGGTCTGGCCGTTCCACGCGAAGCCATCGGCCAGCACCATCACATGATGCATGGCGCCGGCATGTTCCCGAACCAGCACACAGCCGGGTTGCAAACGCCCTGCCCGCTGGTCGGACACGCCGATCGCCTCCAGCGACAACCTTTGTCCTGATGCTTCGGACGAGTCGCTCCCAAGCTTCGCCCCAGCGCGTTCTTCGGCGATGCGCGCAAGCTGGCGAACCAGTTCGGCATCAAGGTCGCCGAAAGCATCTACCTGCAGCCGATAGGCGAGCACGCGAACCATCAACGACCGCGGCAGACGAGCCGATGCGGCTTTCCCCATCCGCGCCTGCCAACGGAGTCGCAATGCATCGGGATCGAGTTGGTCAAGTCTGAGCAGTTCTTCTGCGATCGAGGCACGGCCCCACTCGATAGGCGTTATAGCAGAATGCGACAACGCGCCTGACCTACGAGCAGTCCGACGCCCTTCATGATGGCGCTCACCTGTCGGTGAGCGCACCGTTCCCTTGTTCGATCCCATCGGATCAGGCCGCCATCAACTGGTCAGTCGATGGTTCATTGGACTTGCCCACGATCCGGTAGATCGTCGGCTTGCCTTTCTCCGAATTGCGTTCGACCGAAAATCCACGCTTACGCAAGCCGGTCAGAGCCGCTCGCATCGTGTGTGGCAACCATCCGGTCACGCTAGTCAACGCATCCAACGTTGCGCCCTGCTCGTCCGACAGCATCAAGATCACGATCGCTTGCTTGGTGCCTGCCCGGGGCGAAGCCGCGATGGGTTGATCCACTTCGGTGACTTCAGTCTTCGGTGCAACAGTTCCGTTCGGCCGTTTGCCTATTGGTATTGAAGACGTCTCTCCGATGGCTACGTCGATCGCTTGCTCTTCATCAACTCCGTCAACGCTGATCGCATCGCGACCGGCTTTTAGGATCACGAGGCTAAGTGGACGATCATCTTCGCTCGTCCACCACACCGGCATGCCGGGCTTCGATCGTACTTCCCGCATAAGCTTCCGGGAGATCAGGCTCGCCCCCATTTTCGCAGCTGCGGCCTTGGACAGCTTGTCCGGAGCAACTGCCGCGCCATCATCGCGCTGGGCGGCCTTCGACAAAATAATTAGCTGGGTATCGGTAAGTTTCGGCATCATCTTCTCCATGCTTGCAACAGCATCCGCTGTCACCAGCACAACCCCGCAGTGGCTACTGCCGGCGGGGTGGAGAGTTGGGCGACGTTGACGCCCTGTCGTACGACCACGGAATCGCTCTGTTGCCCGGAGAAGTCCAGTCGATCTGAGGCGCTCCATTTATGCAATGTGCGAACAAGCACCTGACTTTTAATCAGCGTGTCCCGGGTTCGAATCCCGGCGCGCTTAGCCGCCGGAAAATCCTTCCTTCGCTCGTAGCCCAAGCTCTGTGTCGATCCGTTCTCTCAAAATGAACATTCTGAGCACGCCACTGCAAGCATTCGCGCACAGGTCTCATAACCATGGCTTTCTGCGACATGTAATTTTGGCCGGACCTGGCTTGGCTGCCTACTGTCGGGTGGAATTGTCCGGCATTCTGGCATTCTTCAAATTGGCGCCCTCCATGTTGGCGTTGGAGAGATCAGCTGAAACCAATCGGGCGCCGCCTAGATCTGCGTTGCGCATTTCAGCACTTGCCAAATCAGCGTGCGAAAGATCGGCGCCACGCAGATCTGAATCCGAGAGATCGGCGTTGCGCAGGCGAGCCCCAGCCATATTTGCGCCCGGGCCAAGCGCGCGCTGCAATTTTGCGCGAAGCAAGCTGGCCAGAGGTAAAAACGCACTTTTGAGGGAAGCTCCGGTAAGGTCAGTGTCGTTGAGTCTGGCCTCTCCGAGATCGGCATTGTCGAGGCTCGCGCCCGCAAATTTGGCGAAGCCGGCGTTGAGCTTGCCCAAAATTGCCCGACTCACATTGGCCGAGGAAAAATCTGCTCTTGCGGCATCTGCTTGATATAACATTGCGTTCACAAGAGATGCATTGGTGAAATCTGCAAATGAAAGATTGGCGCGGTTCAGATTTGCGCCATCCAGATTTGCTCTCGAAAGATTTGCGTTTCGCAAATTGGCCTTGTGCAAAAGGGCGCCCTGGAGGTTTGCCTCGGAAAGGTCCGCACCTGAAAGATCGCGATACCTCAAATCTGCTTCGAACAGATTGCAGGCAGCGCAATCTCTGGAAGCGCCGGCCAGGAACGCCGCTCGGGCATCAATATAGGTCGTGGCGGGCGCCGGAGGTGGCGCAAGTGGTTGTCTTTCGTCCGCCTTACGAACTTGCAAGACCTCAAGCCTGGCCGAACTTTCAAAAGAATTTGTCATCGGCATCAAGCTGTTGGGGTCGTAAAACTGTTGCCCGGGGCGGTAATAAAATTTTGCTTCCGAGGTTATGATGCGATCACCCGTTTCCTTGACGCACAGTTCCTTTACGAATTGTCCGTCGATGGGCGTTTCTCGATTTGCCGCAGGCTGATCTTCGCAATATCCATCGAGACTAAAGCGGGCCTTGAAGTGGATAGCGACTTCATGGGCATGCAGGCGTAAATCGTGTTCGGCGCGCGTATCGGTATAAATGCGGTATCCATCCACAAAGCCATTCGGATCAAGCAGCACCGAAAGGATCACAGGCTGATCGAGGACGCTTGTTGTTCTCCGCTGCCCGGACTGTCGGCGCGCCAGAGCCACAAATTCGGCAGTATCATCGTAGCTGAACCAGACCTCGCGCAATCCGCCGGGTTCAGCCGGGCAATTCCGGAATTGGTCAAATTGTCCGAGTGGTTTGCCTTGCGGACCGCCACGGGTTCCGCAGCTTGGATCGACAAATGTTTTGGATGGCAATGCACTGACGTGCATTCCCGGCACAATATCCCAGATGCGCGGCGTTTGCGCTCTTACTTCGGCGCACGTTATGAGTGACAGACTCGCAACAGCAGCAATTTTCGCCAGTTCGGCGGGGACCAGATATCGCGAAAAACCCTGGCGGGACGTAGTAAAAACAGAGACAGGGAAGCGACGACGCTTCCCTGTCTTGTAATGTTCATAGCCCGTCATAGGCCGAATACAACCACCTGCGCGTTGCGCTGAATGATGGTCAGGTCCTGTGTGTTGAAATCGGCAGGACGATACAGCGCGCCGCCAACCACAATGGCCACAAACTGTTTCCCGTTGACAGAATAGGTGATCGGCGGGGCGGCAATCGTGGTTCCAACATCGAAGCTCCAGAGTTCGTCGAGACTGTCTTTATCGAGCGCCATGAACTTGCCGTCAGCCTGCGCAGTAAAGATGACATCGCCGGATGTCCCCAGCGTGCCCGAATACAAAGGCCAGGGGAACCACTTCTCGGCCTTGAGCTTACCGGTTCGCACATCCACCGCAGCGATGCGGCCACGTTGGCGGCCATGTGAAGTCAATTCAAGGCCAGGGAAGTCGCGCGGAGTGCCGGTGGCCACATCGACGTGATCATACGGCGCCAGAGCCGCTGAACTGTAGCAGCCCGAGGCTGCTCCGACCCAGGCCATCTGGCGGACGGGATCGTAGGTTGGCGGCATCAGCGTCGGCGAACCAATCCAGTTGGGGCACACATTCTGTCCGAACTCGGGTTTGCCAGCGCGCAGCGATTTGTTCTCGCCGTACATCTGGACCTGTACCTTCGGATCGTATTCCAGAGGCTTGCCGGTTTTGGGATCGATGCCTTTGGTCCAGTTCACTTCCGTATAGGGTTCCGCGTTGATGAACTGGCCGGATGCCCGATCCCACGTGTAATAAAATCCTCCGCGCGTAAACTGTCCGAGGACTTTGCGGGTCGCGCCGCCGATCTCGACATTGTAAAGCATGCGCATGCTTACGTTGTCGCGATCATGGGTGTCGTTCGGGACAACCTGATAGTGCCAGCCGAGTTTGCCGGTATCCAGATCAAGGGCAACGACGCTGTTGGAATACAAATTGTCGCCTGGGCGAAACTCCGGATCTCCCCAAGGCTTTGCCTCTGCAACCCCATAGTACAGCAGGTTCGTTTCGGCATCATATGAGCCCTGCATCCAGACGGGCGCGCCGCCGGTTTTCCATGCGCCCCAGGAGTCGGCCCAGGTCTCATGACCTTTTTCGCCCGGTCCCGGAACAGTCCAGAAACGCCAAATGAGCTTGCCGTCTTCAGCGCTATAAGCAGCAATCGAGCCGCGCGTCCCCCGATTGGCGACTAACAACTTGTCCTTGACAGCCAGGACCTGCACGGACGGTGCGGTATCGGTGGCTTCTTCTTTGGGGGGCAGAATACTGACGTCCCAGACGGTCTTGCCGGTGTTCACATCTACCTTGAGGAGACGAGGATTGCGCCCGGACGTGTTGTGGTAAAGAAAGTTTCCGAGCAGCGCGACACTACCCCGCATGGCTCCGGGATTGTCGACTTTCGGATCATGGATCCAGAGCGTCTGCCCCCGATTGCCCGAGCGCAAATCGATCTTAAGCACGTGCCCCCAACCATTGTGGACATACATGATGCCGTCGTTGACAAGCGGGGTCGATTGCAACGTCGGCGCGGTCCCGGTGGGCGTAGCGGTGTTCAAACCTCCAATTGAGTGGAGGAATTTGACTTTCAGATTGGCGACGTTGCTTTTGTTTATTTCCGACAAGCTTGAATGATTGAGCGCATCGTATGTGCGATAGGGCAACAACCAGTTCTGGGGCTCCTTGTCGGCATTGAGCAGGCGTTGGGGAGTCACGTCCTGGGCGACAGCGATGCCGGCGCCGGTCGCAACAACGGAAGACATAAATGCTGCAAAACCTCGCGTGATGTTTCCAATCTTCATTCTTCTCTCCCGGTATGTTTTAAGTGTTAGAGGATTTTCTAGGGATACGCGGCGCACGCCGGGTGGTTGATGTTCCCGAAATAGGCGCCGCACTCTGCTTTGGTGATGGTATCGCTTTTTCCCACCACCCGAGCCGTCAGATACTCAACAAGCACATCAATGGATTCTGGCGTCAGGCGTCCTGGCCCAGTCACATCGTCCGGCGCCTGAGCCTGGACCGGCGTGTCCCAGCAAATCGTGGCTGTATATGCTCCGCGTAAAAAGAACGGCATCTTGCTTCCGGGCCGACCACACCTGACCGTCTCTTTGAGCGTCTTGGCGTCAAGGGCAGTCTTTCTCAGGCTTGGACCTTCGGGCTGTTCGCCGCCGCCGCCGCCTTCGCCAAATGTACCGTGGCAGGAGGCGCAACCAGCAGTACGCCAGGCGAGCAATCCGGCCGCCACATTGTCCTGGGCGCGCACCGGGCTTGTGCCCCCCATCAAAAGGCAAACCAAGAAGAGACCAGCCGAGGCTGGCATCTTGTAGGAAGCAGCAATTCGTGAAAACGCCGGGGTGATCAGGCTCATTTCTGCATTGTCTTTCGAAGGGCAGCCGCGAGGGTCCCGGACTCTGTCCAGCATTCCCCAAATGGCATCTGTTTCAGTCCAAACTTGCCCAGACTCTTCGCATTTGGCAAGCTGGCAGCGCAACGTTTTCAGAAAAATGGGGTTGTCCTGTTGCGCCGTTGGCGCTTTCCGGATCTCGGCGGCAACGCGGCCATGGTGGTTCAGGTCGAGCGGCATTTAGCCTTCGCCAGTGCCTTTGGAGGCCAAGCAGATACATCGACATTTGTGTCACCCAAAGCCTGAGGCCTCGGGAAGTTGACGAAGGCACGACTCTACGAAAGACGGGGATTGGGTTGCTAAAACCTCTTTCATGCGGGTTAGCCAGTTGGCGGTCTGGTCGTCCGGTGAACGGGCGTGCCAGCTGCCGATTTCTTTTGTTACTTTCCCCTGAGTCAGCCTCCGCGGCGGTTTCGCGATGCGATCGGCCGATGAACACTGGCGACGCCACCACAATACTGTCCGGCCACACTCATCGTTGAACTACAAGCCGCCGCCCCAGAGGTCCCGCCATGGGCGGCTGCGCAACCCGGACCAGCTTCGCCAGCCATCCCGGCGTTGCAGCCATCACAGTTCGGCCGAGCAGATAGGTCAGCTACAAAGTCGCGCCATTGGAAGGCTCCACATAAATGTCCAATGGGCGCTTAACTAACTATTTCGCTCAGCCGATCAGCCGGCGGCGCCAAAGGCTTCGTTGAGAAAACGGAGGATCGGCTCCACAGCGACATCGCGGGGCAGAACTCCATAGCCGGTGAGATTGCCTGGCCGGCCGCGCGCCGCGCGCACGTCAGCCAGGAACTTCGCCCAGCCGTGTTCAGCTGTAACGCCGGAATGTGTCTCAACCATAAGGCCATCGTCGCCGACCAAAATGTCGGCGGCGCCAAGATTGATACCGTTTCCGGCTGCCTCCGGGGTCGAAGTGTCAAAGCTGTGGACCGCCTCCGGATAGGTGATCACTTCCACATTGCCACCGTTTCGGTTCAGCCGCTGTGCGTAGGCCTCGCCAAGTGCCGCCGGAGCCTGCACATCGCGACCGCCCATCAGCATCAACATTGGCGCTGCCGTGGGCTGCGGGTTGCGCCATTGCAGGTAGCAGGGCGGGTAAAGCGCTACATGTGCAGCAAAACTTACGCCATCGCCCACCACCGCCCGCTGGATGCGCTCATCATAACTCATCACAGTCGCCATACCGCCGCGGGAATAGCCAAACAGGGCGATGCGGGCTGGATCGAAGCGCGGGTCGCGCCGCATGAACTCGAGCGCGAACAGGCCGTCCGCGACAGACCCCGCAAAAGAGAACTTGCCCTGGTCAGAGACGGTCTCGGTAAACCCCCGGCCCGAATAGCTATCGACAATCAGCATGGCGAGGCCAGCCTTTTCGAAAGCCTCTGCATAGAGCTCCTCACGCCCCGAGGTTAGGCCGCGCGATCCGATGCTGGTAATGACCAGCGGGACGGGCCCCCGTTGATTGTGCGGCATCTGCAGGGCGCCGGATATCTCGACTGACGGCAGAGACCGGACGTCTTTCAGGATGTCGTTGAACCCATCCGGTGTTCGAGTTGGAAAGTGGATCGTCTGCGAAACGCGCATTGCGGTCTCCGATTTAGTTCTTCTGGCGCGGACCTACTTGGCTAGCCAGGTGGGGTTGTCGAGAGTGCCGTCCATCACGCCGAGTTTGGCTAGGGACTTGGCGGCGAAACGGGTATCCACGAGGTCCTCGATGCGCGAGAAGTTGGCGTTGTTTGCGCGGTCGGGATTGACGTCCCGCTTCCAGGCTTCCAGCACCTCCGCCATAGCCTTCATGTTCAGGCCGGCATTGACACCCCAGGACGGGCGATAGGCTTGGTAAAGTAGAGTCTTCTGTTCGGCGCTATAGACACCGGGCAGGAACTGTTCGACGGTCTCATCAAAAAAGGTTCGGTTCGTGTAGACTTCGCGGTTAGCTTCGATAATAGCGTCTACGTAGGCTTGGATGACGTCCGGGTTTTCCTGAGCGTATTTGTTCGTCACCACGATGATGCCGCCCGTCGTCGGCGCTACGCGAGCGAGGGTCGGGGCGTCCACCAGAATGTTCAGGTTCGGCGCCGCCTGCAGCGTGCTGACGGCAGCCGCCATGTTGAACCAGGCGGCTGCGATCTGGCCGGACATTAGCGCCTGGACGGTGGCTGACGTCTGGCGCGTGGCGACCCAGTCGATCTTCTTGAAATCGACGCCCTGATTGACAAGAAATGCCTGCGCGACAGTATACTCGATGGAGCCGAGCGCAGAGGCCCCCATCCGCTTGCCCTCTAGCATCTTGATCGAAGTAATCTGCGGCTGGCTCAGCATCATGCCGGGAAAATCGAAATTCCCCGTGACGACGAGCTTCGCCTTAACACCTTCAGCGGCAGCATTGGCAAGCGTATTGAGATTGATGCTCGAAAATTCTGCCTTACCGGAAACGACCGCCGCGAGCGAGGTGGGACTACCGGAAGATTGCTGCAGTTGAACATCAAGCCCGTGCTTTTGAAAAAAACCCCGCAGCGCAGCCAGATAATAAACATTTGAGACGCTCGGAGGATTTACCGAGCTACCGACCAACGTGACCCTCGTCATTTTCTGCTGGGCCAGGACCGCAGAACCTGAACCACAAGCCAATGCACCCGCAATCGCGACCGCCACTAAAAAACGCATGCCAACCTCCCTCGTCCGCCGTTCAGGATTTCCAGTTATCGGCGATGCCTAGCCTGTCGTAGATACTGACTCCATCTGTCTCCCGGCGGTCGTCGATCGTAATGCATTTGGTCGGGCATTCCTGTGCGCAGAAATGACAGCCGCTGCAATCGTCCGGGTAGGCCACGCGAGCGCGACCGGTGGCAGCATCCATGCGGAGTACGTCGACCGGACAGATTTCCGCACAACGGCCGCAACCGTTGCAGGCGCCCGCGTCAAGCAATACGCTGGCCATTCAAAGCCTCCTGAAGATTGTGGCCGATGGTGCTGAGATGCCTGGCCGGAAGATTCAATGGCTTGCGCTTGTAAGTTTCCAGCGGCACCGGCACGCGCCGCAGCACCGGGCCGGCCGCGTCAAGTCTGGCCACATGCCAGCAGAACCAGTTGATGTTGTCAGTGTCGGGATAATCGCGACGGAAGAAGGATTCGCGACTTTCCGTGCGCTCGGCGGCGGACGCCATCGTGACCCCGAAAGCCTCGACGAAATTGCGGGCCTCCTCCAGCTTGACCATTTCGTGCGGATCGGCGGCGCCGGCTTCGCCCAATTCTTCGTGCAGCCCGTCGAGACGAGCGCGGATCTGCGCGATGCGCTCGGCCGACAGCACCATGCAGTCCAGGGGCGTGCCGAGCGTCTCGCGGAGTGTCCTGTAGATTGAATTGGGCGTCGCCCCGCCTGTCGCGGCGGACGCCGCTGCAAGTCGGGCCAGCACCGGTTCGACCTGATCGGCCATGCTGCCCGCAGGCGCCCCTCGCCCTTTGGCGAAGGCGGCGGCGCTGGCGCCAGCGCGCGCACCGGACACGCAAGCGAAGCCGACAGGAACGCCGGCGCTCGCATGTGTACCGACCGCCTCAATTTTAACGACGCTGCCGGCGGCGTAGAGGCCGTCCGCTGTGGCGCTGCAATCGAGGCCAATGCGGATGCCCGCACGGTGCGACCAGACAGTCCATTGCGGCTCGATGAGAATCGGCCTTTCGCGATAGTCTTTGATCCGACCAGTTGTCAGCTCGTCGGCCCAGATCGAGCCGCGCACGGCGCGCAGATCGTCGACCAGATGATTGTCAGCATGACGCAGATCAATATAGACGGGCCCGCGGCCGCAAAGGTTCTCATTTAGAAACGCCGCGATGACCTGCGGCAACTCGCCCCGTTCCATCCGCTCTGGATCGTAACGCTCCATGAAGCGCTCGCCCTGCGCATTGATGAGCTGGGCGCCATGACCGAGGGCGATGTTGTAGGCAGGAAACTTGTACTGGCGCTGCATCAGGCTGAAGGTGCCGCCGAAAGCGAATTCCATGTCGCTTAATTCGGCGCCGACGCGCCAGGCGAGTGCGTGGCCATCGGCTCCGACATTGTCGGCCATGTTGCGGCCCTTGATGTTCAGTGGCCCGCTGGCGATGACAACAGCCCCGGCGTGAATACGGCAAATTTCGCCGCTGCGCACGAACAGCCCCAGAGCGCCAGACACGGCGCCATCCTGATCGCGCAGAAGTTCCAGAATATGGACACGATCCATCACTTCGCAACCGACCGATTCCACGCGGCGGCGCATCAGCGTCATAGTCTCTTTCGGGTTGAATTGCAGGCAGCGCACGTTCATCATGCCGCGGCTCGCCAGGCGGCGGATCTTGCCTTCCCGGTCGCGGATGATGACCGGCCCCATGGCGTCGATCTCCTGGACGATCGCCATCATGTCGGGCAAGAAGGCCTCAAGGTGTTCCTGGTTGTTCATGTAGCCGCCGCGCTCGACGACCTCTCCGGCCCAGACGTCGAGATCATCGTCAGCCGTCGGCGCCGTCATTACGCCGCCGGACATTGGCGAGCAGCCGGCGCGGCTGATATAGCCCTTGTCGACGAGCAGCGTGCGTGCGCCCGCCTGGCGGGCGCGCAACGCAGCCCAGCAGCCGGCCAACCCGCCGCCGATGACCAGCACATCCGTGTCAAGTGTCTTGTCGACTTTCAAAATCGTCATAGCCCCAACGCCTTTTGCGTGCTGACTGCGTTCATTCGCTGCGCCATTTGCCGAAGCGGAATTCGATAAGACGCACCGCTTCCGTCATCGCGACGCTGAACACTACAAACATGAGCAGCGCCGCAAAATAATTCGCGACCTGAAAAAAGTTCGAATAATATGTCATCCGAGCGCCGAGCCCTGTCACCGACGTGTATAGCTCAGCCACGATGACGCCGATGATGGCGCGCCCGACCGCAATGCGCACGCCAGCCACCAGATATGGAACCGCTGCTGGAAACAGGACGTTCTTTAAAATCTCCAAGCGAGTGGCCCCGAAGGCTGTGGCGACTTCGATGTATGATTTGTCAACATGTTGGATGCCTACCTGAGTGTTTATGACCAACGGCCAGAAGGCAGACAGGAACACCAACACGAGCTTGGTCTCTAGGCTGAGCCCGAACCAGACGACCAAAAGCGGCAGCAGGGCGATCGACGGCGTCGACCAGAACACCGTGATGTAGGTGTCAAAGAAATGGCCAAGCGGTCGCGAGACGCCTGTTGCGACCCCTAGCGGGATGCCCAGCACGAGCGCGATCATGAACCCGAGCGAGAAGACATAGAGGCTGGCGCCGGCGGCGGTGATGAGTTCTCCGCTGCGAATGAGCGTCCACCAAGAGGTGAATACACTGATGGGCGTCGGCAGGACGATGGGGTCGAGATTCATGGCTGCTATCTGCCAAGCTCCGAACAGCAGGATCACTGACGCGAGCCGCAGCGTGTTCTTCTCGGCCCAGAACGTAACGCGAGGGCGTTCCGTGGCGCGCGACGCCGCTGGAGCAGGGCCCATTGCAGATGTCGAGCTCATTCAGATCGCCTCCACGATTTCGTCCCGCAGGGCGTTCCAGATGCGCGAACGGATAGCGAGGAACTTCGGGTCACTGCGAACGTCATGAGCGTAGCGCGGCTTCGGCAGATCGACGTCCACTACGAATTTGATCATGCCAGGCCGCCGCGACATGACGACGATTTGGTCCGACAGGTAAATCGCTTCGTCGATATCGTGCGTGATGAACATGACCGTGGCTCGGTAGGCCTCACAGATTTTCAGCAGTTCATCCTGCAGAACCAGACGGGTCTGCGCGTCCAGTGCGCCGAACGGCTCATCCATCAAGAGAACGTCGGGCGAAATGGCCAGCGCTCGGGCGATGCCCACCCGTTGTTGCATGCCACCAGAAAGCTGGTGTGGGTAGGCATTCTCGAAGCCCTGCAGGCCGACCATCCGGATGAAGCGGCGGGCCGCCTCCCGCTCAGCCGCCGAAAGACCTCGATGCAGGTTCATCTCCTGAGAGAAGAAGACGTTCTCCTCTACCGTACGCCACGGAAACAGCCCGATATACTGAAAGACCATGCCGCTGCCGCGCCGCGGGCCAGCGACGGCAGCACCGTCGATCGTCACCTGTCCAGACGTTGGCTCGATTAATCCGGCGACGATCCGAAGCAGCGTGGTCTTGCCACAGCCGCTGGGGCCGAGCACAGAGACAAAACTGTCGCGCGGAAAATCAAAGTTTATTTCGCGCAACGCCTCTGTGCCATAGGTCCATTGCCGCGTGAACCAGCCAGGCTGGGACTGGAGGAACTGTTTGCAAACGCCGTTCACACTGATTTTTGTTCCGGCGGATGCAGCCTGCGCGCCCGCCAGCAACCCAGCCCCAATATACGCCACGGGCGACCTCCTCCCTCAAATTTTTTTTTCTTGATGCTAAGACTACAGGCTTATCGGGGGGCGTCAACCGTTAGCTGCTTTGACCTAATGCAGGAGATTGGCAAAGGCTAATCGGTCTTTGGCGGAAATCTGCAGTCGCACCCCATCAAGACGCAAGCTGATCTGATTATGTCGCATTTCGGGGAACCTGCGACATCACTTCTCGATACGCGTCGAGACCCATTCGCTGTCGTGCACCTCACAAGGAAGCGATCACGCTTTGGGAGACTGAACAGTTCCTAGGAAGGCCTTAGGATGAGAATAGTATCGCGCGAACGGCGCGAACCTCGTCCAATAAAATAGAGGGAAAAAAGCGCGCGGGGAACAAGGCCGAACCGGACCGACCACGCGCGCAAAAGTGCGAATTTCATAAAGGCCCAAAATCCGGCTTTCGGGGGCTAGTACCGGATTGAGTTTCCGACAATGCACTAACATCAAACCTGATCATCCCATGGGGTCAGGCCAGCGCCAAAGGTAATGCTTCACCCTGTTGATTTTCACAAAGACCTCGTCTAGGTGCCAGCGTCGGTGTTGGAATGCACGCATTGCATGCGCCGGTTCCGGTGGATCCCGGCGGCAAAGATCGTCCCGAACCGGTTCCACCAGAAGCGTACTGTCTCATGCGTGATGTCGATTCCTCACTCGTGCCGGAGGTCCTCGACGTTCCGCAGCGAGTGGTGATACGGGACATACATCATCACCGCCAGACGGATGATTTCCGGCGAGGTCTTGAAGTATCGAAACCGGAGCATTGTGATCGTTATGCGAGGGCATCAACCTTGCCGTGCCAGGCAATCGATTTTAATCTGACAATGCCTACGCAGTTGCTTGGCGCAACTGGAAGATCAGGAGACGCGTGTTGGCGCTCGTAATCCATAGCGGGATCGTTGTAACCGGTGACGAGGCGCGGCCCGTTCTCTGGAACTCTGCTGTTGCAATCATCGCCGGACGGATCGTGGGCTTAGGTCCCAGCGAGGATGTTCTGGCGCGTTATGCAGGGGCGGAGCAGATCTCTGCACATGGCAAAATTGTCACGTCGGGTTTGGCGAATTGCCATGCCCATCTGAGCCGCATTCACGGGCGCGGCGTCATGGACGACCAGAATGCGCCCAACACCTCTCCCTTTTCGCGGGCGGGATTCCTGCGGATGCCGAAGATTTCGTCGTCTGAACGCGATGTCTTTTTGCGGCTTGCAGTTCTTGAAGCCATCAAGAGCGGCACAACAGCCATAATGGAGGTCGGGTCCGGACTGGAGGCATATGCGGGACTGCTGGGATCGACGGGGCTGCGCTTTTTTCTCGCCGAACAGGTCTCGGATCGTCCTGCCGGCGCCATTGTCGGAGATGGAAAGGCGCTGACTTTCGATTCGCTTCAGACAGACGCTTCGTTGCAGCGAATACGCGCTTTGCACGAACGACATAACGGTGTGTATGACGGTCGCGTGCATGTTGCGGCCGCAGCCCATGCGCCCGACATGGCGTCGCCGGAGCTTTTTGGCGGACTGGTCGGGCTGCAGGACGAACTCGGCCTGCTGGCGACGGTGCATCTGAGCCAGTACTGGGGCGAAGTACGCGCGATCGAGGCGACATTTGGGGTCTCGCCGCCGCAGCATCTTCAAAAGCTGGGCTATCTCCGTGAGGGCGTAGTGGCGGTTCATTGCCGCTGCACTACTCCTGAAGATGATGAGGTGATCGCGCATTCGGGCGCAAGCGTTTGCTACACACCTGCAGTCTCGGCCCGCAGCGGCAATTCCTGCCGGGTGATGGACCTTGAGGCAGCAGGCGCAAAAATCTGTCTCGGAACCGATGAATTCACGCAGGACATGTTCGAGACGGTTCGAACGGCTCTCCTGCTTGAACGCGTGAGGCTCGGCGACAGCATGCGCCCACAATCAGAGCATGTCTGGCGCTGGGGCGCGCAGAGCGGCTACGCGGTTTTAGGCATCAGCGACGCCGGAGCCATTCGCGCTGGAAACATTGCGGACCTCATTATGGTCGATGCCTCGGCGGCTCACCTTGCTCCGAACATCAGGCCGGCCGCGAACCTTGTTCACCATGCTCGCGCGGGCGATGTGACTGACGTGATGGTGGACGGTAGGTGGATCATGCGCGATCGTAAAGTGCTAGTCCTCGATGAAGAGTCGATCGTCCACGAAGCCGAGGAGATCGGGCGCCGCGCTTGGTCTCGCGCAGTGGAAACGGCGCCGCCCGGAACGCGTGCGCCTTCCGGCATTTATTTCGGCGCCTGACTATTTTTGCGCCGCTGCGCTGATTGCGATGGCCTTGTCCAGCAAGGCTTTGGGCGTCGAATAAACGCGCTCTATGGTTTTCAACATCGCCGCCCCATCGAGGGGCGATAGATCGATCTTCTGCTCGTTCGCCTCTTTACGAAACTCGGGATCGTCCATGGTGCGCATGAAGGCAGCCTGCAGGGCGGACGCGCGATCGGCCGGAATATCGGCGGGTGCGAAGAACGGCCTGCCCAAGGCCTGCCCGGCAAATAGCAATTCCATCAGAGTGCGTTGTTCATCGGTCTTGGCGAATTCCATTATGCTCCGCACATCCGGATAGCGTGGATCCTTGTTGATCCCGATCTGTAACAACAAAGCCACTTTACCCTGCTTGACAAGTTCCATGCCGGCGGTGGTTTCGGGACCAGC
The DNA here is from genome assembly GCA_947478455.1 of Beijerinckiaceae bacterium. Taxonomy (GTDB): domain Bacteria; phylum Pseudomonadota; class Alphaproteobacteria; order Rhizobiales; family Beijerinckiaceae; genus Terripilifer. The sequence goes on from CANJWR010000102.1 coordinate 15,320, forward strand.
CCAGCCAGATGTTACGCGGGCGTCTGCTTCGCCCCGTTCCATGGCCAGCAATCCATCCATGGATCCCGGATAGCCGGTAATGATCTTGAATTTGGTTCCGAGCAGCGCGTTCAGCAACCGGGGAAAAATGGCGCTCCCTGAGGTTGCGCCAGCTGCAGCGACAACGAGCTCGCGCTGCATTGCATCTTCGATGGATTTCACGCCACGCGCGGTCATGGCGTAAGCCATGCCGATTTCCTGGTTTGGAGTGCCGAGCCAGACGAATTTGCGGGGATCATAGGTGGCCTTGGATTCGCTTCCCGAAAACAGGGGATCGAAAATGGCCTCCCGATTAACGGTCGAGATGACTGATCCATCTTTTGCGGCGACTGTCGCTAAGTAGTTGGCCGCTGTGATGCCGCCGGCTCCGTTCATATTTTGGGGCACCAGCTTAGGATTGCCAGGGATGTATTTGCCCATATGTCGACCGACCATGCGGCCAATGACATCATATCCGCTTCCGGCTGCGTTGCCGATAATTAGCGATATTTGGCGTCCAGTATAAAAGGCCTCGACAGTTTGACCAAAAACAGCGGCTGATGATAGCGCA
>CANJWR010000103.1 GCA_947478455.1 Beijerinckiaceae bacterium
CTTTATGGCGGAGCGGGATCACTCTATCCTCGTTCATGGCGTAACGCTCCTTCGGGAGGTTCGGGTGGCTTCAGCACCAACCCCGTTACGCCGCCTTCTTCATACCGTCACCCAGTTTCCGACATAGCTCTCGTCCATCGGCACGAGCCTGAACGTCATTTCATCGGCGGCGGCGCCCTGAAGGGCCCCTAAAGCCAGAAACCCGGTAACCAGAAACTCACGAATGCAACGCATCGAATGCTCCAGCCAAAAGTCATTAACGCCCGGCCCCAAATCCGGCGCGGTTAGCCAAAATCTATCCCAGTCATTCGCCCGATTGCGCCCGGATGCAAGAGCCTGCCGGGATTAGCCTTACTATCAACGGACGGAAAATCGGTCCCGGCTTGACGAAAATGCCTCCGAATGAGAGCAATCAAGCGCATTCTACCGGGAGGTTGCGGTGACGTCCGAGCAAAAATCCGCGCCGCCGCCGGTCACCAATGACTGGGATCCGTCGATCCAGACCAATCAGGCAGACCCATTCTCAATCCATAGGCAACTCCGCGCAAAATGCCCTGTCGCCCATTCCACCCAGTGGGGCGGTTTCTGGACTCTGACGAAGTACGAAGACATCCGGGCCGTCGGGGTCGACAAGGACCACTATACCGCGACGGTGCGAACCATTGTGCCGTCCTCGCCCCGATCCGGGCTGCCCCGTCTGCCCCTGCAGGCCGATCAACCTCTGCTGGGCGTCTATCGCAAGGCTTTGTCGCCGTGGTTTTCCGACCCCTACACGCTGCGGCTGGAACCAAATGTTCGGGCGCTGGCGGTCGAATTGCTGGAACCGCTGGTCGGCGGGCACGAAGCCGATGTGGTCGGCGGCTTTACTGAACCCTTCACGGTGCGGGCGCTTTGCACGTTCCTTGGCATGGACGACCGGGAAGCGGACCGCCTCCGCGAATTGAGCCTGACCTATGTGGAAGCAATTCAGGCGCAGGACATGAAGTCGGCATCCGGCATCAGCCGCGAGATCGACGGCTTCGCCATCAGCCTCGTCGAGGACCGCAAGGCGAATCCGGGCGATCCGCGCACAGACGTGACCACGGGGCTTCTGCAGATGGACATGAACGGAACGCGCTTCACCGACACGGAAGTTGCCGGCATGGTGCGGCTGTCGCTGATCGGCGGACATATTGTGCCGAAAAATTATCTCGGCAGCGTAGTCCGGCATCTGGCCGAAAATCCCGATCTGATCGCAACATTGCGCGACCAGCCTTCGCTGATTCCCGACGCCATCGAGGAAATGTTGCGGCTTTATTCGCCCAATCAGGCGCTGGCGCGCACCACCACATGCCCGGTCGAGATTCGCGGACAGCGTATCGAAGCCGATGAGCCCGTTGCGTTGCTGTTTCTTTCTGCCAATCGCGACGAGGACATATTCGAAGCGCCTGACGACTTCCGCCTTGGCCGCAAACAAAAGCACATTGCGTTCGGCTATGGCCAGCATTCCTGCATCGGTCAGCAGTTCGCCCGCATGCAGGCGCGCGTGACGGTTGAGGAACTCGTGCGGCGCGTCAGTTCTATCGAGATCGCCGGACCCGTTTCAAATGCGGTCTGGCCCGAATACGGCGTCGCCGGCATGCGCGCCAGACTCAATCCACACATTGCCTGAGGGAGTTCCTTCCATGACATTCGACACAAGAAACGATCCGCTCATCAGCCGTCGCAGCTTTGTGGCCGGCGCGACGGCTTTCGGGGCAACCTTCGGGGCGATGACGCCGCTCAGCGCCGCAGATGAAGCGACGCTCGTGGCCGCTGCGAAGACCGAGGGCACCGGCATGCTCTACTCGGTGGTGGAGCCCGCTATCACGCAGGCTTTGCTGGCTGCTTTTGAAAAGAAGTATGGCCTCAAGGTCGAATTCCAGCGCCTTGGCACTGGTCCGCTGAGCCAGCGTTTCAGCGCAGAGGCAGAGGGCGGCAATGTGGTGGCGGACGTGTTGATGGTCGGCGACCGGGCGTTTCTGGAAACCGCTGTCGGCAAGGGCTGGATCGGCGCGTCGCAGCTTGTTCCGCCAAGTTTGCCCGCAGGCGTCACGGACGGAACGCTGGCGACGGTCGCTTACAACCCGGAATCGCTTGCCTGGAATACGAGCCTTGTGACAGAGCGCCCGAAAAGCTGGGAAATCCTGATCGACCCGAAATACGCCAAACGCGTTTCGGTCTTCGATCCGCGAAATTCGATCCTCGGCGTCAAATGGTATTCGCTGATCCGCAAGACCTACGGCGACGACTTTCTGCGCAAGCTCGCCACGCAGGCGACATTCGCGTCGAGCGTTGTGCCGGCGATCCAGCAGGTCGCCGCAGGCGCCATGGCAATGTATGCGCCAGCCATCCACGTGGCTGTCGATGCGCTGAAGCAGAAAGGCGCCCCGATCGACGAAGCCTTCTTCGAACCGGCCACCACAGGCGCAATCGTCGCTGGCGTCTCGAAGCGCGCCCCGCATCAGGCGATTGCGAGCCTGCTGTTTAATTTCGTCCTGACGACCGAAGGCCAATCGCTGCTCAACAAGGACAATTTCTCACCGCTGCCGAATGTTCCAGGTACACGAACCGACTCGCCTAAAATGTCGGACGTCACCGATGCAGCCGCCCGCGCCGAATTGCCGCAAATCCTGCAATTGCTGCAACTCTCGTAAGCAGCTTGCCGAAAAGCTGCCCGATGGACTAAGCCAGAGACCAGACGCCTTTGGCGCAATCTGAAGTGAGTAAAGCCATGTCGCTGCCCTACCTGAATCCCCTGCTCTATGACAAGCTTGTCCGCGCGGCGCTTGAGGAAGACATCGGCCGTGCCGGCGACATCACCACGCAGGCTACGATTCCGGCCGGCATGCAGGCCGTGTGCGAATTCGTCGTGCGCAAGCCGGGCGTCGTGGCCGGCATTCCGGTGGCGCAGGAAGCCTTTCGGCAAATCGACCCGAGTGTGAAATTCGAGACGCTCTGCCCTGACGGCACACACATCCAGTCCCGCACAGCTGTGGCGCGCGTCTCGGGCGATGCGCGCGCCATCCTCACAGCCGAGCGCGTGGGGCTGAACTTCATGAGCCGCCTGTCCGGCACAGCAACACTGACGGCGAAATATGTGGCGCTGGTGGCGCACACCAATGCGAAAGTCTGCTGCACCCGCAAGACGACGCCGGGCCTGCGTGCTCTGGAGAAATATGCTGTGCGCTGCGGGGGCGGCATGAACCATCGATTCGGCCTCGACGACGCAGTGCTGATCAAGGACAATCATATCGCGGTCTGCGGTTCGATCACGGCAGCGCTGCGCGCAGCGAAGGCCGCGATCGGCCATCTGGTGAAGATCGAAATCGAAATCGACGGCCTCGACCAGCTCGACGAAGTGATCGCCGAAGGCGCGGACGTGGTCCTGTTCGACAATATGAGCCCGGAGCAAATGCGCGAAGGCGTCAAGCGCATCGCTGGCCGCATGAAGACCGAAGCCTCGGGCGGCATCAATATCGACAATATCAAGGCGGTTGCTGAGTCCGGCATCGACCTTCTGTCGTCTGGCGCCATCACCCATTCGGCGCCGATCCTCGACATCGGCCTCGACATCAAGATCGGCTGATCGCGCGGGGCGTTTACAGCCGACGGAGGCCCGCATACCATCCGGAGATCGATGCGCCTCGACGCGCATTCATCCCCGGGAGGATTTCATGCGCATACTTTTCGTCAACCAGTCGCCGGCGCTCAAGGACCGCAAGGAGCTTTACGACGTCGATGAAGTCACCAAACTTCTCAATTCATATGCGTCAGCCGGCACCACAATCGAAATCGGATTTCCCGAGGACTTCGAGGGCAGTCAGGTCTTCTTCAAGCTCGGCGACGCCTCGTCGCTGAACGGCCTCCATCACATGATGGAAGTGCCGGCCATCGTGCGCAAGATTTTCTGGGCCGCCGAAAACGGCTACGACGCCGTCATTTCCAGCAACACATTCGATCCCGGCGTTGATGGCGGCAGGCTTGCGGTGAATATCCCGGTCATCGGCCTGCTGCGCTGCTCGGTCCATGCGGCCACGACGCTGGCGGACCGCGTCGGCATCACGGTGCCGCTCGACACCCATGTGCCCTATACGCGGCGCATCCTGCGCTCTTACGGCCTGGAACATTTCGTCACCGACATCCGGCCCATCGGGATTTACGGCGAGGACGCAGCCGCACACAAGGATGCGATCTTCGACGTCACCACAAAGCTCATTAAGGGACTGGTGAAGGACGGCGCTGAAATCGTCGTTCCACTGGGCGGCGCGCTCATTCCCTATGTGGTGAACCCGGACGATCTGGCGCGCGAAACGGGCGTGCAGGTACTCAACACAAAGGCCATCGGCATCCGCTTCGCCGAAGCCTGCGTGGCGCTGGGCATGACGCAGAGCGGGATCACCTATCCGCGCGCAAAGCTGAACTACAAGGATTTTACCAACAAGCTTTAGTTGGGACGCATGGCGATTCCGGACGCGCACAGCGCGATCCGGAATCCAGACACCCGCATAGGGGGTGGATCCCGGAGCGCTTCGCGCCCGGGATGATGAGGCTACTCCGCCGCGCTCTGCTCCGGGAAATACTTCTGCATCTTCGCCTCGACGCCGTGCTTCTTCATTTCTGACAGCCACAGCGGGTGGATGCGTGGATCCTGATCCTCGTATTCGATCTGGTCGCCGCCTTCCTTCTGGCTGGTGGAGACAGCGCCCTTGTCGCCAGGCTTGACACCAAGGAGCGAGCGGCGTTGCGCGAAAGTCAGCGGATAACGCAGGCCGCCGATGGCGGTGGCCAGATAGCGCGCCGGCTCCTGGCTCAGATTGAAGTGCTGGTGGAACTGCTGATCGGCTGGCGGGAACACCGTGCCGTGCTTCCAGTCGAGACGTGTAAATTCCTGTTCGCCCGGATTCCACAGCAGCGAATAGCCGTGCCCGGTGACGCACATGACGTGGAAGCCGGGGCCGTGCTTGTGCCCCTTCTTGTAGGTGCCGACGGGCATTTCCGAAATATGGGCGTGCATCATGCCGTCAGCCAGAACGAACATGATGTTCGTGCCACCCGCGCCGCGATCGCCCCATGTCTTGAGCTCGATGGCGGCGAGATCGGGAACGAAATTGGTTTCCCACATATGATTGCCCGGACGCACCGTGATGAGATCGCCCTCGCCCGAATAGAAGCCGTCTCGACCCGTGCGATCCGTGAAATCAAACGCCGTCTCGAAGATAAACTTCTCGTTGTGGAACGTGTTCATCACCAGCGGCAGATCGGTGGTGGAGGCGAGCAAGGCGCGCTCCGCGCCGCTGCCGTTGAAGTGGCGATGTTTCGCATTGAGCGGGATGGCGAAGAGCGCTTTCGGGCCCCATTCGAAACTGCGCTTTGAACCGTCTGCCAGCTCGATCTGTGTGCTGCCGTGGCCTTCGAGCACATAGATCACCTCCTCATAGAGATGACGCTGCGGGCTCGTCGATTGGCCGGGGCCCATGTCATAGACAAACATGTTGGCGAAATCGCCGCGACCCGCGAGATGCACGGCGGCGGCCTTGACGCCATAGCGCGGCCACATGGCGGTTGGCACAGAGAACAGGTCGATTCCGTAGTGCTCGGTAACCGGCAGACCTTCGGCGGCGACCCAATCGAGATAGGCGTCGACACCATAGCGCGGCTGCGACTGAGCGTTCATGTTTGTCTCCCTTTAGTCGTTCGCGTTCTGCGAAGCATTGGATTTAAGAGAAAAGCAGCGACTTGATGACGACCGGCACAACGCCCGGCGGATCGTAAAGCTCGCCGATGTCCACGAAGTCGAGTTCCTGCAACTGCATGCCGTCGATGGAGACGAGCTTGCTGTCGAGATGCAGTTCCTTGTCGAGAATGCGGCCGAGCGTGCGGCCCACATCGCCGTCGATCATCAGAACGAGCATCTCGTCGCGCTTTCCGGTCGGCGCGAAGGCTTTCATGATAGCCTTCGCCATTGTGGCCAGACGCGAATATTCCGGATCGCCTGCCCATGTGAACGCCAGCGCAAGCCGTGCGCCGGATTCGAGATCCATCAAGCTCGCGGCCTTCAGGAAACCTTCCGCAATAGCGTCAACCTTCAGATCGCCTTCGAGCGACATACCGAGATGCACGACGGGAATGTTGTGCACCGGCAGCACGCTCGGGTCCGCGAGATAGATCGTCTTGCCGCTCACCTGAACGGTGAATTGCGAGGCGCCAATGACGGTGGCGCGAATGCGCTGGCCCGGATCGATCAGCGGAATTCTGCCACGCAGACCGAGCTGCTGGGTCAATTCGCGCGCCAGCGGCTTGGCTATATCGCCGAACTCATGCTCTTCGTAAGTGAAGATATATTCGGCGACGCCGCCCGAGAACGTGAATGCAACGGGCGCGCTATCGCGCGGGATGGCGTCGGTAAGTTGCAACGCGCGGCCGAGATCGTCGAGCGGCGCACCGAGCACATAATCGGCGGCAATCTGCGCGAGACGTTTGGCGATGCGGGTGCGGTTTTCGACATCAGAGAGCGTGACCGGATCGGTTGCGATACCGAGTTCCTTCGCTACAAGAACAGCGGAATCATCCACGCGCGTCCATTGGCCGGTCGCATCCTGCGCTACCAGACGGCCACCAACGGCAAAAGCCATGACGCCCAGAATGACGCCATTGTTGATGAGCGCCAGCTTTGTGGTGCCGCCGCCGATGTCGATATGCAGGATGGTCGCCTCGCGCTGGCGCGACAGGGCGACCGCGCCCGAACCGTGAGCAGCCAGAATGCATTCGAGCTTGTGGCCGGCGGTGGCGCAAACAAACTTGCCGGCTTCGGTGGCAAAAATTTCGTCGATGGCGCGGGCGTTCTTGCGCTTGATGGCCTCTCCAGTGAGAATGACCGCGCCGCTGTCGATCTTGTCCGGCGTATAGCCGGCCTGCTCATATGCGCCATTGACGAAGACGCGCAGCGCATCCGCATCAATCGTGCCGTCGCGCAAGAATGGCGTCAGCATAATCGGTGAACGCCAGACGACGTGACGATCGATTACCACGAAACGGCTCGACAGGCCCTGCGTCTGGCGCTGCAGGATCACGCGGGCGAACAACAGATGCGAGGTGGAGCTGCCGATGTCGATGCCGACTGTGGTGAGTTCGACGGTCTCCTGTTCCCATATCGCGCGCGCAAGGGCGGCGCGGTCGGCGTCGGTCATTTTGGCGTGTTCGTGATCGAAATCCATATCATGCATCTTTCTGGTTTCCTCCCTGGTCGGCAACGGCTTCGTCGCGCGCCAGGTTCTCGATCATTGTTAAAAGAATGCGGCGCGTTGTGGCAACATCCTCACGGGGCAGACCCGCGATGGCGATCTCGTTGACCTCTTCAGCCAGCGGCACGAGTTTCGTCTTCAGGTCGCGTCCGTCAGGCGTGAGAAATACATACACGTTCTTGCGGCTGTGCGGCAGCTTGCGTCGCGTGACGTAACCAAGTTTTTCCATGGCGATCAGCGCAGAAAATGTGGTCGGCTCCATCAGACCCGCCTGCACGCTGAGCTGGCGCTGGGTCAGTCCGTCTTTTTCCCAAAGGATGCGCAGGAAGACCCAGTGGCCAAACGAAACCCCATGCTCGGCGAGGCGGGATTGCAGGGCGCGCGTCAGCCCGCGCGTGGCGTCCTTCACAAGATGCGCGAGGCGATCGTTCGGCACGGCCTCGCGCCAGTGATGCAGGATTGTCTCGGCGATGCGTTCGCGTTTGGGCTCGGGCTTTTTCATAGGGCCGCGCGCTCCGGCAATGCGACCTGACGGCTCAACGCAATCTCGCGCCCCTCGCGGGACGAGCGCAGAATCGCCAGGCAGGCCTCCATGGTGGCTAGGCTCCACTCGCCGTTGTGGACAGGCTCAACGCCACCGACCACAGCGTTCCAAAGCTCGTCGATCACTTCCTGACGCGGCACCGGCGGCACGGCGAGCGGCTCAAGCTGCGCGCGCTCGTGATCGTAGATCATCACGCCTTTCGACGTCGGACGCAGGTCTCCGCCCTCACAGGAAGCCACCAACAGGCCGAAATTCTGGTGGAACGGCGGGCGTGCAAAACTTCCGCCGGAGCCGTTGCCGGCATATTTGGGACCGCCGTAATTTACCGCAGCCTTGATAGCCGCCTCGGTCGCAGCGTCTGGCGCAGCGGCGAGATTGCGTCGCGCGGTCCCATAAACCGCAGGGCTTTTCGGAGCGCCGGATTCGGCGATCCAGTCGCAGAACTCATCTGTGTCGAAATGGGCGTAGCCGCTGTAAGTCAGCGTGGCGCTGGCGCCGTTCTCGAACGTGAAAAATGCCGAATAGGCGCCTTCGGTTGGTCTCGCTGAATCCCATGCGCCTGCGGACGCCCGCACGCTGGCGAGCTTGCCACCGCCGAGCAGACGCAGCATTTCCACCTGATGCGGTGCCTGATTGAAGATGACGCCGCCGCCGTGCGCGGTCGACAATTCTTCCGGGCGGCGCGGGCGATAGATGAAATCAGTGAAGTTCATTGCGTTGATCATCTTCAGCGCGCCATAGCGTCCGCTGCGGATCAGTTCGCCAGCACGTTGAACTGGGCCATCGAAACTGTGGCTGTGCCCGACAATGAGATGCACGCCGGCCTTGCGGGCGACGTCGATCATGGTCTGGCAATCGTCCAGCCCCAGCGCCATGGGCTTTTCGACCAATACATGCTTGCCATTGCGGACTGCCGCCAGTGCATTAGGCATGTGGTGCTGGTGCGGCGTCGAAATATATACAACCTCCACATCGGGATCAGCGCAGAGGGCCTCGACTTCCGCATAGGTCTTCGCGCCAAAGTCCGCCGCAAAGCGGTCGCGCGCCTCGGCACGCGGGTCTGCGCCGGCGACAAGCTCGATCCGCTCGTCGAGCACAAAGGTCGGCAGCATGAATGAGAAGGCGCGGCCGAGGCCGGCGACGCCGATGCGCAGCTTGCGCGGGCTCACAGATTGCTCCCGAGATCGAGAACAAGTTCGGGAGACTTCGCGCGCGAGACGCAGATCATGATGTAACGCTCGCGCTCGTCCTCGGTGAGCGCCAGATCTCGGTGATCGGCCTCGCCGGACACCAGCAATGTGCGACATGTGCCGCAGGTGCCGCTCTCGCAGGAACTTGCGAGTGTGTGGCCTACGGCGCGCAGCGCGTCCAGAATCGTCGTCCCGACCGGCACCTCCAGCGTCTCACCGGACGGACGCAGCCGCACGATGAAGGCTGTGTCGTCGGGACGGTTGGCCTCGGCTTCCGAGAATGCCTCGAAATGAATGGCGCTCGAGGGCCAGTGGCCAGTCATGTCGCGCACGGCGTCCATCAGGCCACGCGGTCCGCAGCAATAGACGTGCTGGCCTTTCGGACGCTCAAGAACGGGCCAGAAGTCGAAGGCCTTTGCGGGATCGCCGCCGTCGTGGTGGATGGTGACCTTGCGGCGAAATTCCGGCGCGGAAAACTCTTCGAGAAACGCCGTCGAGTCTGGGTCGCGCGTGACGTAATAAACATGGAAATTAACGACGCCAGTGGTCAGCAGATGGCGCGCCATAGAGATGACAGGCGTGACGCCGATGCCGCCGGCAATCAGAATGTAACCGGCCTTGTTAGCTGCCAGCGGAAAGTCGTTGCGCGGATCCGTCGCGTCCACCACGTCGCCTTCGTTGACGTGATCGACGAAATCCACCGAACCGCCCCGCCCGCTTGGATCGCGCTTGACGCCGAGTTGATAATGGTCGCGCTCGTCGGGATCGTTAGCGAGTGAATATTTACGCTCCAGCCCTGCGGGCGTACGGACCGTGATATGAGCGCCTGACGTGAAGGCAGGCAGCTCGCCGCCATTGGGCGCGCGCAGCTCGAACCCCATGATCCCATCTGCAAGCGGAGACTTGCGGGCCACGACGAGCCGGTTCCATTCAGTCGCGGTCAATGCCTGTCGTCTCCCGAAGCCGCCCCGCCCCGGACCGTTTGATTATGTCCGAGGGCAGGCTTTCTTAGCCCTCTAATCATACTGGTCAAGCCTCTGGGTATTTTTCGCGAGGAAATCCGGTTGTCGCCTCTACTCTGGCTTGCCAAGATATGCTTAGAGCCCTAAACATTGCGACAGGTTTCGCCGGAAAAATCAGGTCGGGAGGATTTCCATGCTCACTCGTGAAGAGAATGATCTGCTGTGCCGCGTCGAGGGCGACGCATCCACGGGCCAGATTTTCCGCCGCCACTGGATGCCAGCCTGCCTGATCGAGGAAGTGGCGGAACCAGACGGCGATCCCGTCAAGGTGCGCCTGCTTGGCGAAGACCTCGTGATCTTCCGCGACACCAACGGCAAAATCGGCATTCTAGACGAATATTGCCCGCATCGCCGCGCATCGCTGGTGTTCGGGCGCAACGAGGATTGCGGCCTGCGCTGCCTCTATCACGGGTGGAAGATCGACGTTGAAGGCAACGTGGTTGAAATGTCGTCCGAGCCGCCGGAGAGCGGCTTTGTCGAAAAGGTGAAACACAGGACCTATCCGGCGCACGAAGCGGCTGGCTTCGTGTGGATCTATATGGGCCCCGCCGAATCCATGCCCGCATTCGAAATGCCGTTTTTCGCGCCGACGCCGGACACGAAGATTTCCATCGGCAAGATCATGATCGACTGCAACTGGGCGCAGATTCTCGAAGGGGCGATCGACTCCGCACATTCGTCCAGCCTGCATTCATCCGACATGGTGCCGGCGCGCGTCGATGGCGCAAAAGCCACCGAAACGAACTGGCTGCGCCCGTCCACCGACAAGTCTCCGCGCCTGCAGGTGCAACGCACCAGCTTCGGGTTCCGCTATGCGGCGATCCGGCGGCCGATCATGAACGCGAACACGCACGATTACATTCGCACGACGCTATTCATTGCGCCCTATTCGGTGCTGATCCCGCCGAACAACATGTACAATATCGCGATCCTGCACATTCCGTCCGACGACACCCATACGGCGTTCCACTTCATCGCATGGGGTGGCGCAACAACGCCTGGCACGGAGGAATGGCGCAAGTTCCTGTCATGCCAGGTGGGCATTGATGTGGACAAGAGTTTCGTCAAGACGCGGGTGCGCGAGAACAATTACCTGCAGGATCGCAAGGCCATGAAGCTCGGGAACTTCACGGGCCTCAAGGGCATTCCGAATCAGGACATCGCCATGTGGGAGACCATGGGGCCGATCGCCGACCGCTCGCTCGACCGTCTGGGCGCCAGCGATTTCGCCATCGTGGAATTCCGTCGCCAGATGGTGGATGCCGCGAAGAAATACGCCGAGACAGGCGAAGTGATCGGCCGCACGGAGCCGCACATTCCGCATGTGAAGCTGCAGTCGTTCGAAGGCGTGGTGCCGAAGTCAACCAACTGGCGCACGATCAACGTGAGCGCAGAGGAGATGGCGTCTTCGGATGTGAGTTCCTCGACGTCAGCAGCGGAATAGACAAATCTGCTTGAATCACGAAAGGGCGCGGCGGATGCCGCGCCCTTTCTGATTTTGTAAGCTTACTTCTTGTCGCGCACATAATTGCCGAGGCCCGGTCGATAGAGCTTTTCGTCGACGAACTGGGCCAGAGCGGTCTCGCGGCCCTTTTCGGGATCGCGCAGGCGCAGAGCGTCGGTCTTGGCGTTGAGATAGTCGGTCGCCTGAGCTTCGCTCATCCCGCGCACGGCACGGATGGCTTCCTTCGTGTAACGAAGCGCCATCGGGTTCTTTTCCTTCAGCTTGTTGGCAAGCTTGATGGTCTCTTCGCGCAGCTTCGCAGCCGGAACCGCGAAATTGACGAGGCCAACTTCGGCGGCGATCTTGCCGTTAAAGGGATCGCCCGTCATGGCGTAGTACATGGCGTTGCGGAAATTCAGAATGTCAGCAACGTTCCACGCCACCGATCCGCCCGGGATAATGCCCCAGTTCACTTCTGACAGACCGAACGTCGCTTCCTCTGCCGCCACTGCGAGATCGCAGGCGATCAAATGAACGAAGCCGCCGCCGAAGCAGAAGCCGTTGACCATCGCGATGGTGGGCTTGGGGAAACGTGACAGGCGCTGCCAGCGCCACGAGTGGGAGTTTTCCGAAGCCTCGAAACGCTCGCGCGCCTTGCCCTCTGTGCCTCGGAAGAACAGTTTCAAATCCTGACCCGCGCAATAAGCGTCGCCCGCACCGGTGAGAACCAAAACCTGCGTCTCCGGATCAGTGGCGAGATGGTAAAGCGCGTCATTGCATTCGGCATGAAGCTGCGGGCTCATCGCGTTGCGCTTCTCGGGACGATTGAGAATCAGCCACGTGATGCCGTTCTCTTTCTCGATCTTGATCGTCTCGTATTTCTTTTGCTCTGCCACTTGCTTTCTCCAGTGTCGGCGCGAACCAAACCGCGCAAAAGGTGATCATTCCGGTCGTCGATATATCGTCCGGCCAGCATTCGGGCCAGCGAAATGCGAAGCGTGCTCACAAGCCAAAGATCGCCGCTAGTTTTCCAGCCGGATAGCCTGTTTTGCCTTGGCAACGACCTCTGCCGGAATTTTATACAGGCGCGACACGAGTTCCTGCACTTCCGCGCCGCTAAGCGGCTCGATGTCGAGATTGATCTTATGGGCTTCGGCAAGCAATTCCTTGTCACTTATCGCAGCCGTAAATGCAGCCCTCAGCGCTTCCACGCGATCGCGAGGAACTTCGGGCGCGACCGCATAGGGACGACCAAATTCGAGCGGCGCATAATGCAGTTCCATGATCTGGCGCTGCTCAGGCGTCTTGGCGAAATCGATCGCAAGCGGCACGCCCATTTCCTTGGCCCCCGGCACATGGCTCAGGCCGTCCTGCGAAAGCACATTGACGAATTTGTCCCGCACCCATTGCGGGCGTCCCGCCACGAGGCTCGACCAGCCATATCCGCAGGCGCCGTCGATCTCGCCTTTTTCGAGCGCCAGTGAAATTTCGTTGGAGCCCGGATAGCCGGCGACGATCTTGAACTTCGAACCCAAAACGTTCTTCATCAGCGCCGGAAAATCGCGGGTAGATCCACCCTGCGCGCTTGCGCCGACGATGATTTCCTTCTCAAAGGTCTCGGCGAGCGTTTTCGCCGCAGCGGTGGCGCGGGCAATGCAGATACTGCCTTCCTTGTTGGCGCTGCCTATGTAGTTGAGTTTCGTGGCGTCGAACTTCACCTTGCCAGGCTCGCCGAACAGCGGCTCCAGCACCGACCCGAAGAACATGGCGACCATCACGGTGCCGTCCTTCGGCAACACGTTGTACATGTTCTGGATGGCCACCACGCTGCCTGCGCCCGGCATGTTCGACACCACAACCGTCGGGTTGCCTGGAATATATTTGCCGATGGTCCGCGCCACGGTACGGGCATAAAGATCGTACCCGCCGCCGGCGGATGAGCCGACAATCATGTTGAGCGTTTTGCCGCGATAGAACTGGGCGACCGCATCCTGCGCATTCGCGCATGACAGACTACCGATCAGCGCGAGCACTGACGCGAGCGAACCGGCCGCCAGCCGCAGACGTCTGTCAAAATGCATCGATTCCTCCCGTTCCTTTACGGTCTGCATTTTCATTGATCGAGCCGGACTTGAGCGAGGTCAAGGCGAAGCTCGGCAGACCCGGCTTTTCTAGCATGGGAAGTTGCGCGCATTCCAGAAAGATTGCCGAGCCGACAGAGTTTATTGGTCCGATCCGCGACCGCACTGCAATATCGTCAACCCGGGGGAAATTCATGGCAAATCCGCAGGTCACCGCCGTCAGGGGCATCGAGTTGAACGTTCGCGATCTGGCAGCCAGCGTGGCGTTCTACACAAACATCTGGGGCCTGTCGGAGATCTCGCGCGACGGCGGCAGCGTCTATATGCGCGCCACGGGCGACGAGCATCATTCGCTCGGCCTGCATCAGGCGGCGAGTTCCGACCTCCGCTCGTTCAATCTCGCCGCGCCAGACAAGGCCAGCGTCGACGCCCTGCACGCAGCGGCCCTTGGATTCGGCACGAAAGTTCTTGATGCACCGCATCAACTCGATGCCGCTAGCGGCGGCGGCTATGGGTTCAGCCTGACGACGCCGGATGGTGTGTCGCTAACCATCAGTTCCGATGTGGCGCGCCACGCGGAGCGGCTAGACGACAAGACGAAGCCGAACAAGTTTTCGCATATCGTGCTGCGCACGCAGGACCCCGACAGGATGGATGCGTTCTTCATGGACCTGCTGGGATTCCGGCTTTCCGACAAGAATGGCCATATCGATTTTCTGCGCTGCTCGCCGGATCACCACAGCGTTGCGATTGCTCATGCGCCGGGACCGGGTCTACATCACATGGCGTTCGAACTGCCCGATCTCGATGGTCTCATGGGCGCATGCGGGCGCGCCAAAATGGCAGGCTATCCGATCGAATGGGGCATCGGCCGTCACGCGGGTCCGGGCGAAAACGTGTTCAGCATGTTTGTCGAACCGAACGGATTCGCGGCCGAATACACCACCGAAATGTTCCAGTGCGACGAGGCGACTTATCCCAAGCGCAGCATCGAATACTGGAAGTCGGTTCCGATTCAGCCTTGCTCGTGGGGGCTGGCGACGCAGCGTTCCGAAATGCTGCACAAGGCGCGGTCCGGCACGCTGACAAAAGACCTCAACGAGAGCGGAACAAATCTCGGACCGCGCGCGGCGGCGAATTGATCTCAGGAAAACAGAAGCGGGCGCGAATTCATCACGCCCGCGCTTGCCTTTGGCTACTGAGCCGATTTCAGAAAGACAAATGTCGCTGTGAAAGGCGGGCCGACGAGCCAGCCGTGCTCCTTGCATCCGCCGCTCGTTATCGTTCCGTCACTCGTATCCATTTGCACGACAGCAGTCACGCCGGCCAAAAGACCGGTACCTTTTGTTTCGGTCTCAAACCGCTCCTGCGCAACGTCCTTTTCGGTTTTCCCCGGGATTGAGGCGATGGACTTTCCGGTAACGCTGCTTCCGTCATTATGTTGCCAGATCGGACCCCGCTGGATGCGGCCAACCACAGCTCCGTCCTGTCTCATGACCATGCGCGGGCCAAGAAGCATCCAGTAGGACTCTCCCTTGTCGCGATAGCATTCATAAGTCAGCACGCCGTCGCCCTTGATGACCGCCACGATCTGATCGCCGGGCTTCGACAGCGCCGCAGGAATAGTGACCGCAGGTGCCTGCGCAAAAGCAACTGAAGCAAAGCCTGCAAACGAAGCTGCAAATACGGATTGTCGTAGGTACACTTTTCCAACCTCCCGAATTCGACACAAGCTTTGAGTCGAAAATATTATTGCACCGCAGCAAGAATGCGCGACCACTGTTAATCATTCAATTGCACGGATAGCACAAATCTGTCGGGTCCCAAATCCGGAAGATTTGGCTCGTCGCTGTTTCATGTGGGTAGCGTGTCCAGCACCCCTCCGGCGATGAGGTAGACCATCAACTTGAGGTTGCGCTTGCTGCGATAGCCTTTTGCCTTGCGTTTGGCGGCCTGGACGTTTCCGTTGATGGCCTCCAGAAGTCC
>CANJWR010000104.1 GCA_947478455.1 Beijerinckiaceae bacterium
GGACTTCTGGAGGCCATCAACGGAAACGTCCAGGCCGCCAAACGCAAGGCAAAAGGCTATCGCAGCAAGCGCAACCTCAAGTTGATGGTCTACCTCATCGCCGGAGGGGTGCTGGACACGCTACCCACATGAAACAGCGACGAGCCAGTTTAAGCGCCTCGTAATAGCGTCCGTTGGAGTAGGCTTCGTGGCAATGTTTAAGCGCTGAGCGGACAATGACGTTTTGATAGGTTTCAAGCATATCGCCGAGCATTTTTGTAAATAGTTCGCGCGCCCTGAGTTCTGACTTGCGATCAATCATCGTCGTCTGAACCACAAAATAGAGTTGCCTGAGCGGCGTGGTTGCGTTCGCTTCCTGCATGACATGAGATTCCAGAAGGAAGGTGACATCATTCAACAATTCCAGATTCACCCGGCGATCCACGCGAATTACCGCAGAATTTATGAAGAGACGTTCGCCTGTCTTGAGCGAAATTTGCATACCTAGTGAAGCCCGTCACGGATAATCGAGTTGATCTCGATCAAGTCGTCAAAGCTCTTGCTACCGCCGTTCCGGATATTCCAAATTTCCTTTGACACCCAAATTCCGATCGATATCAGGCTCGCGCGCAGTTTTTCAGGAAGTTCATTTTCCTGGCCAGCCAAATCCTCTAGGAGGAGGATCCAGAACTTTTCGACGAAGAACAATGCTTCTGTTGCCTGAACCGATTCCGCGCCCTGCGTATTGGCGTTCTGCAATAGACCGATCGCATGATCGAATGCATGACGCTCGCGACGACGGCCTTCCCGGGAATCGTCTTTCAGCATTTGACCATAGCTGGACTTGAACATCTGAACTCATTCGGTTGGGGTTTATATGTATTTTGTGATCGTTAAATCCTGAAGGCGCGCAAGCATCCGATAGGAGGCGTCGAGCTGATTCATTGTTTGATTCATTCGCGTCGCGGTTTCATAGACATCTACGTTTTCCAACATGCCGGCCTCCTGCTCGAGACTAGCCGCGCGTCTTGTATTTGCCTGATTGACCTGACGTAGCGTTTCCTGATTGTATGCGAGTCTACTTTGAATCTCGCGGAGACCATCTCCGATATCAAAGGTGGTCTGTTGCACGCCCGACAGCATCGCCTTGACTCCTGCCTCATCGATTGCGCTTCTGGATATTTTTTGGATCAAAAATGTCTCTGCAATCGCTTTACGCAAGTGCTGGTCACCGGCATCGATCGTTCGAAGACTACTTCCGACACCAAGATCAATTCTGGCTGAATGCACACCAGGAGGAGGCATCAGGTCAGCCAAACGAGAAATTTCCGCTTGTGCGAAACTTGCTATGTCCTCCGGCTGGATTGAGGCTGCGGCTGGGTCAGATGGCTGAATGCCGAATTGCGCTGAGAAGTCGCTTTCGAATTGCCCTTCTAGAACATCGATATTGAGTGTAGAAGCGCCACGGAACATATCTTCGCCGCCGAAGCTTCCCTTCAACTGTAGACGCATCTGATCGAGTGCGGACTGACTCGTTTCGGTAGCTACGGCCTTGGTCACACCCGGCATCACATGAAGGTTGCTGATACTGGAAAATGATTTTGCTATGCTAGCAAGGGCTCCCTGGATGGCTTCGAGCCTGGGTTCCAGTTGTGCGCCAATTGTGACATTCATAGAGACAAGATCGTGTTGCTGTCGTAACTGTAGCAAGCGCCCGCTTGCCTGGCCAAGCGCCAATCCGGCATCAGCATTCTTAGCCGTTGTCGCTTCGTTTTGCATTTGTTGGAGATGCGCGGTGATGCGTTGATGCGAAATCCGTGCAAATTCGGTAGCGCCGGGAGAAAAGTTCAGATTCATGAGACTAGCCCAATGTACGCATGAGATCGGATAGAAGTTCGTCGATGATCGACAGCATTCGCGCAGAAGCTTGATACGAGTGCTGGATATTCAGCATGCGTTCCAGCTGATCGTCCATGTCGACTCCAATGTTCTTTTGAAGTGCATCTGATGCTGTGGCCGCCATGACTGACCTGTCATATGCGATCTGCTGCGCGGATTGGCGCTCTTCCTGAAGCCAGCCCGTCGAATTTGCAGCTAACTGATCGACACTAAGCGCCGCACCAAGTCCGGCCGCCGACCGCAGCGAATAACTACTTTCAAACGTCGAGAGCAGATGATTTATGCGCTCTGAATAGTCTGGGACTTGTGACTTGTTATAGACAAACCGCTGACTGCCCGGCTCGGCCAGTCCGCCATCCCGAATGCCCACCGGATTGCCGGCAAGGTCAGGATCGGCAGCCGCATTTACTGCGATCGAAGACGCCAGGCCTGTCGCTGACGGTGGGAGCGGCGCATCCACGAATCCTGTCGCGACAAACAAGCCAGGACGCGCCGTCGCGCCCGACGTCGCCTGTTGATCCGTTTCGGCGAAGTTGTTGATCAACCCGCGCGCGATTTCGTCGAGTTGCGACTGATACTTAACGGTCGTGCGATCACGCAATTCGATTAGCCCTGCCAGTCGCCCGGACTTGAGGGTCATCGCGGAGCCCTGCGTGGTCGAATCGGCACCGTCGAAATAGATCGGCTCGCCCTGAATATTTGCGGTGAAGGCAAAGGTGCCGGTGAACGTTATTTCCCGGGGCTCGCGGTCGAGCAAAACTGCTCCGTTGTCAGCATAGATGAAGACTGAATTGTCAGGCCTTTGGATGACCCGGATGCCAATGTCTTCCGTGATTTCTGCGACCAGCCTGTCTCGTTGATCGATGAGATCAGGCATTCTTTGATCATTCGATCCGGCACGGCCGATTTCTGCATTCAGGCCAGCCAGCTTTTCGAGTGTCGCATTTAGGTTTGCAACAGAAACCTGGATGCCTGAATCTGCCTGCGCTCTGACTGTCTGGACTGCGTTTGCAGCTTCATTTAGACCACGCGTCAAATCGGTTGCGGACTTGAAACTCGCATAGGCATGGCTTGGTTCGGCAGGTGAAGCCGCATAAGCTTTCAACGCAGACTTGAAATGACTCAGAAGCTCTGCAGGGGAGCCGGACAGGTCCGTCCCCATCGTACGGCCGATCTGGTTGAGCCCTGCTTCTATTGTCGAAGCCCGTACTTTGTCAGAACTGGACTGTAACCAGACTCGCTGCAATCCCTCATTGGCCGCACGGACTATCTGGGCATGCATTGCGCCCGCGTCGTCGACCAGGCCGACGACAGCAGTCCTGCGCGCGTAGCCTGCCTCATTCGCCCCGCTTATGTTGCGGGAGATCGTCGCCGAGTTCAACGCTGAATTGGAAAGCGAGTTTCGTGCCGTCGACAAGGCATCTGACAGATTCATCTCTCGCCCCGGATCGTAATGCGCCGATCAGACTTTCAGATTGCTGATAATTTCCAGCATGTCCGAACCTGCCTGAAAGACTTTCGAGTTCATCGTGTAGCTTCTCTGCGACTGGATCATCGAAGTCAGTTCGCCCGCCAGATCGACCGTGGAACTTTCCAGAGTTGATCCGATGATCTTTCCGAAAACGCCCGAGCCCGCGTCGCCCAGCGTGATCGCACCTGAATTCGTTGCTTCCTCGAAGGCGTTTCCGTCGACCGGGCGCAGCCCGTCCGGATTGGTCACGCCTGCAAGTGGAATTTTGAACGACGCCAGCTTTGTTCCGTCCTGAAAGACGCTGGACAAGGTACCATCGGCGGTGATCTCGACATGATCGAACGCTGCTGGCGCATGACCGTCCATCACCATGGAGGAAACCGAATAGTCGGACTCGAACTGCGTCATTTGCCCAAGGTCTAGCCCCACGCTGGCACCATTGGGTACGTTCAGGATGAGAGATCGCGCTCCCGAAGAATGCGGCCGCCCAGTGCCGGGATCGAACGTCATACTGGCTGTTGCGATCGGCCCCGAACTATAGGGAAGTCCTCCAGCGCTGGCATCCTTCGCATTGTATGCAGCGACGTCCCAGCTGTTGGATCCGCTCTTGCTGAAGTAGATATCCATCGGAACCTTCGCGCCGAGATTGTCATAGGTCACGATGGATGTCTTGGCCGTATAGGCAGCGTTTGGCGAATTGGTGGACGCCAGTTGCGCAGGCGAGATGGCAGCAGACTGTGCCGGCAGATTCGCTACAAGCGAGCCCGATGTCGAAGCAGACGCCACAAGTCCCTGACTATCGATCTGCACTGGCGTCATGCTCTGCACGCCGGCAGCAGAAAGGCTATCGGTTCCGGAAGACAGGTCGAGCCCCATAAGCCGATAGCCCGCGGAATTCTCGAGAAATCCTTCAGCAGTGGGCTGGAATGCGCCTGCGCGAGTCAGAAGCGGAGACGTGCCGGGACGGGAGACGAGGAAGAATCCCTTTCCGTTCACCGCGAGATCCGTCGGATTGCTTGTCGCCTGCAGTGTCCCTTGCTCGCTGATCGAATTGCGATATTTGCTCGCGACGCTTCCGCCAGAATAGGCAGATGTGCTGCCCTGCCCCATGATGGTCTCAAACTCGGTGGAGACGCGCTTGTAGCCGGTCGTACCGGAGTTCGAAATATTGTCCGCAATCGTCCCGATACGATTGGATTGCGCCGCCATGCCGGCAATGCTGGAATTCAGAACGCTATAAAGACTCATCTGGGCGACTCCATTGATGTGAGGACTAGAGGCCTGATGGCTTGCGCCGGTCTTGCGTTTCACACGGAGTCAGGTGAGGCAGTATCCCAGATAGCGCTTGGAATCGATCGGATCGTAACCAAGGCAATGAACGAGCTTCTTGCGCAGTTTGCTTACATGGCTCTCGACGACGCATTCCTGCACGTCATCGTCAAAAATGCCGTAGATGGCGTTGAACAATTGCGCCTTGGTGACGCGCTTTCCCCGGTTCGACACGAGATATTCGAGAATGCGGCGTTCGCGGCGCGGCAGTTCGAACTTCGCACCATCCAGTTCCGGATCGCGCCCGTCGAAGAAGACGCGAAGCGGGCCGATGTTGGCGTGTCCCTGCGCGGCCTCCACGCGACGACGGATCGCCTCGACGCGCGCCAGCAATTCGCGGATTGCGACCGGCTTGCGCACCACATCGTCGACGCCCGCTGCAAAAAGTTCCAGCGTATGTTCCAGAGACGACGTGTCGTTCATCGCAATGAGCGGCGCACGCGAATGCTCGCGAATGAGGCGGGGCAATTGCTGGCGCGACGAACAATCACCGATGAGGAACGCCTCGACCGCCTGCAAATCCTGGGTGCCGGCTGACCCGACCCAGTCGGCGAACTCGCCCGGCTGGAAACCCGTCATCGATACGCCTTCACGCTCGAAACCCGATGCAAATCCATTGGCGACAATCGCCCGCTCATCGATCAGCACAAACATTTGGCCCCGCTCTCTGGCTTGCGCCGGGCTCGAATCAGAGCCCGCTATCCGCGCTTTTTCAATAAACGCAACCTATAGTTGTATAGTTAATGAAAGGTTAACGTCGTGAGAATTACGGTTGTTTCGGAATGGAGCGAGTTTAGCCGCGCACTCCTACCCGCAGGCCGGGCGAAGGCCGTTCCTGCAGCACATCGCGCCTGAACCGGAACAACGCAGCCGGGCGGCCGCCTGTCGCGTGGGTCACGTCGCCAGTCGGCTCCACGACCGAGGAGCCCTCCACCAGACGGCGGAAATTCTGTTTGTGCAGATGTCGGCCGGAGATTGCCTCCACGCGCCGCTGAAGATCAGTGAGCGTAAACACTTCCGGCATAAGTTCGAAAATCACCGGACGGTATTTGAGCTTGGCGCGCAGGCGACCCATGGCTGTCGCCAGAATGCGTCGGTGATCATACCGCATGGGTTGGCCAAGTGGCGCCAGCGCGTCGCGCGCGAGTGCGGATTGGCGACCATCACGGGCTGATTCAGCCACGAGCCCGGCCTCATAGAGCAGCTCGTAACGCTCCAGAACCGTCTCGTCGTCGAACAGAGCGCCATCGCCGAACAGGCGGCGTATGCGTTCCCGTCGCGCCAGACGCAACTCAAGATCGGCGGAACCTGCCCATTCCTCAAGACCCGGCAAGATGATGGCGTCGAGCATGTCCGGTCGCCGCTGACGCAAATCTTCCCACGGGAAGAAATGATACCAGGGCCGAAAGCCCGCGCCCGTCGCCGCATCCGTCGGGGTTGCGGCGACTTTCGTCAGCGCCAGATAGCCCACCGACACCACATGCGGCTCCCGATCTTCGGCCTGCGCGTGGCGGCCCCGGTCGCCGAACGTGTAGAGCTGTTCCACATAACCCAGCGGCACGCCGGTTTGCTCTGCCACCCAAGACCGCAGGCCGATTTCGAAAGTCCGGTGCGCCAGCGGATCGAACGGTCCAGCTGGAAGCGCGGCCTCGCTGACCGCAGAACCGGCGCGCGCAACCAGAATCATCGGCTCGTCGCCGGACACGGCGACGATCGCCGCTGTCAGGCCGATTTCAACCGGAAGCGTGGGAGACGGGTGAGGCAGGTCCATGGCAGGCAGCAGTCTAGTCCAGATCGAACCTGAATGGCACGCCTTCAAAACAATCGACGCCACGACCGATCGAGAGCACGGCCTCGACCATCCGCCCCTGCCGGGCCAGATACGCATCGGCAAGGCTCACAATCAACGGATTGGGCGTAGCTGTCGGCGAGAGTTCACGCATCGATTGCGCCAACTGGCTTTCGCTTCTGTCTGGTGCAAGCGCGCACATGATCGCGAAGGCAGCTGCTGCCGACCGGCTCACGCCAGCATAACAATGGATCACCAGAGGCGCACTCCGATCCCAGACGCGAACGAAATCGATCAACATCCGGATGTGTTCTTCCGCCGGCGTCAAATGGCCATCAAGCGGCGCAGAAATATCCGACATCGTCAGCCACAGATGACGATGTGGCTTAATGCCGGAGGGTCGTTCAAAACCGGAGTCAGCCTTCATCAGAGTCACGAGCGTCTGTGCGCCCGAAATCTGAAGCGTCTCATCCAGTCTCGACAAGGGACAGACATGAATCGCGCCAGTCATTTTGAAGCGTCAGCCCAACGCCTGATCGGGATTCGCATCAAGTTCCGCAAACCGCGCCAGAAAAAGATCTTCCGCCTGTTGCGACGACATGGGCGCAACAAGTCGCTCGATATTCCGCATAGGGATCTGCGGCCGCCCGAAAATCTTCTCGGCTTCGGCAACCGAAAACCCCGCCAGATGAGTGGCTTCCACAAACGCCGCTGCGCGGTCGGCCTGTTTGGTGATCTTCAGCAAAGGCGCAGACGGCGTCGCCGGAAGCGAAAAACGAAGATGAATGGCAGCCAGAATGCGGTGTTCGACGCTCTTGTAGGAGTCGCCAATCACAGCCTTGAACGGGGATATGATGTCGCCGATCACATATTCGGGCGCGTCATGCAACAACACCGCCAGACGCCACCGCAACGGCAGACCCGGATCGATAGCCGTCGCAATATGCTCCACCAGCACCGAATGCTGCGCGACAGAAAATATATGCTGCCCGATTGTTTGTCCGTTCCAGCGCGCCACGCGCGCAAGGCCGTGTGCAATATCGACGATTTCCACATCGAGAGGAGAAGGATCGAGCAGATCGAGACGACGGCCCGACAACATGCGTTGCCAAACGCGGGCAGGCTCGGTGCGCTTCGCCATATCAGCCTTTCCGCACAGGTACAGCGAGCGGTTTCGCGAGAGCCGCACATTCCCCATGGCGATGGCAGCCAACCAGATGATCGTTCACCATGCCGACCGCCTGACAGAACGCATAGACGATCGTCGGGCCGCAGAAATTGAACCCGCGCTTTTTCAGGTCTTTCGAAATCACTGCCGATAGCGCCGTCTCGGCCTGTATTTCACCCATGTGGCGCAGCCTGTTCTGCAAGGGTGCGCCGTCGTAGAATTTCCACAGATAGTTCGAGAACCCTTCTTTTTCCTCGATGTCGAGCCAGACGCGCGCCGACTTCACGGTGCTTTCGATCTTGGCGCGATTTCGCACGATGCCGGCGTCCTGCATCAGTGCTTCTACTTTCGCCGGCGTATAACGAACGATTTTTTCCGGCGCAAAATCGTCGAACGCCTTTCGAAAATTATCGCGTTTGCGCAGGATCGTGATCCACGAAAGCCCCGCCTGAAATCCATCGAGGATCAGCTTCTCGAACAGCGCGCGGCTGTCGTATTCGGGCACGCCCCATTCTTCGTCGTGATACGCGACATAGAGCGGGTCTTCCCCCGGCCACGGGCAACGATCCTTGCCGTCGGGGTGACGCACGTGTTTGCGAAGGGGTGCGGGTTTGTCTGCCATAAGGCAGGTTTACCCGCAGGAGCGCCGCGATGGAAGCCACCTAGAGCGGCGTGCTGGCTGTCCCCTTCATCAGCACAGGCCCGGTCGGACGGCCCGTCGGCGAACCCGACTCGGGCTCAAGCGAGATTTCGAACAATTGATCCACAGATGTCTTCGGCAAACGCCCCAGATCGAGCGGAATGCGTTGCGGAGATCTGCTCAGACCCACCGAGACCGGCCCGCGCGCCCGGTCCCACAGGGTCCAGACCTGAAGCGCTCGGCCGGGCGGAACCGAAATTGCGTCGAGCGGCAATAGTTCGGCATCCCCGTTGGCCAGCACATTGACCACGGCGGCTGGACGATTGGCGTCGGTCAATAGCACCGCAATCATCACCGGCTTCTCGGATTGAGCCCGCAACGACAGCCCAAGCCCCACGGCTAGCACGAGCGATGCGGCTGAAGCCGCAAGCCCCGCTCCGCGCCAGAAGCCGAGATTTTCCCAAAGCGCTGCCCATCGCGACGGAGATTGTTCGGCGACGCGCGGCGCAAAGGCCGCACCCGGTGCTGCAAGACCAGTCTCGATCTTGCGCCAGAGCGCAGTGTCGGCATCGAGACGCGGCGCGGTCTCGTCGAGCGCCGACATACGCTCGCGCCAGTATTCAACATGCGCCCGAAACTCATCGTCGACAGACAGAAGCCGTTCGGCCTTTGCGGCGTCCTCGCCTTCGAGCAGCCCCAGCACATATTCGGCAGCCAGCATGTCGGGTGTGGTTTCCGCGTTCATGCCAGGCACTCCCTGAGCGCCAGAAGGCTGCGACGAATCCATGCTTTCGCGGTGCCGAGCGGCACGCCAAGCTTTCCGGCGATCTCTCCATGGGTGAGACCGTTCACATAGGCCAGCACGATGGCGTTGCGCCGAACAGGCTCCAGCAAATCCAGACAACGCTTCAACGATTTCGCATCCGACAGGCGGGACACAATTGCCTCGGGACTTTCCTCGTCGCTCGCCATATCCAGCGGCTCGAAATCATCGACCAGATCGGTGCGGGCTTCCCCGCGCAGAATGTTGAGCGCACGATGCCGCAGGATCGAATAGATCCATGTCCGCGCGCCGCCGCGCGCTGGATCGAATGTGCGCGCATGTTGCCAGATGCGCATGAACGCATCATGCACGGCTTCCTCGGCCAGATCGCGCCGATGCAGAATGCGCATCGCCACACCGATCATGCCGGGCGCCTCGCGATCGTAGATCACCCGCAACGCACTTTTGTCGCCTGTCGCACAGCGGCGGACCGCATCCGCAACCGCCTCGTCCGAACCAATCTTGGCTGCTACCAGCATCCGGCACACTCCTCGCCTGAACACTTTACACCTCAAGTTGGCAGGCGGATGCACATCACAAAGAGTTTTTCCGCGCCCTGCGTCCGAGCCGCTGGCCGGACGGTATCCGTCCTGTCAGCCGGAACAATCCGGTGAACATCAAGGGGAATTGCCATGAAGGTTTTCGCTCTCACCGCCACGCTTCTCGCCAGCACCGTCATTGCAGGGCAGGCGAATGCAGGCTCGCTCGCAGCACTTGTGGGCGATGACACGATCGCCATGATCGACACGACAACGTGGAAAGTCTCGAAGTCCACGAAAGTCACCGGCGCTACCGGCAAGCTTGTCGGCATCGACGTGCGCCCGGCGGACGGCATGCTCTATGGACTTACCGATGACGGCACGGTCTGGACCATCGATTCCGCCGGCAAGGCCATGAAGAAATCGAAGCTTGAAACCATGCTGCCCGCAGGCTCCATCGCCACCATCGACTTCAACCCGGTCGCAGATCGCTTGCGCGTCATCGGCACAGACGGCACAAATCTGCGCGTCAATGTGGATGACGGAAAGGTCATCGCCGACGGCAAGCTTAAATTCGCCGAGACCGACATGCACAAGGGCGAGGCTCCGAAAATCATCGCCGCCGCCTACACAAACTCGATGAAGGGCGCGAAGGAAACGACGCTTTATGACATCGACGGCACGATTGGGGCGCTCGTCAAGCAAGCCCCGCCGAATGACGGCATTCTTAACGCTGTCGGCAAGCTAGGCGTATCCGGCTCGACCACATGGGCCTTCGACATCGCCACAATGGGTGACAAGAACGAAGGCTGGCTGCTCGGCGGTGGCGAAGTTTACAAGGTCGATCTCGCAACCGGCAAAGCCACGAGCGTCGGCAAGGTCGCGGGCCTCACCGGAACGGTGAAGAAAATCGCCGTCATGCCGACTATGTAAGTAGCCGAGACAGTACAGCAACAATCAGGGCGTCGGCTCGACAACGAGTCCGACGCCTTCCTGCGTCACAATCGCTACGCCCGCAGCGCGCGCATCTTCCACACGATCCAGCCGCAACATCGCAAGCCCGCGATTTCCGGCGACCGAACCTGTCTGGCCGATTTCGGTCCCACCCGCCATCACGGGCATTCCGGGTGGAGGCGCAGCGCTGTCAAACCTCACACGCACGACGCGCTTGCGCGCCAACCCGCGATGCTCGACGCGGGACACAACCTCCTGCCCGACATAGCAACCCTTTTGAAAATCGAGCCCGTGGAGCCGGTCCATATTGGCTTCGTGAGGAAACGCGTCGCCATATGCGAAATCAGCGCCGCCTTTCGGTACGCCGAGCGCGATGCGTCGCGCTTCGTAAACGCTCGTGTCCCGCTCGAAAATCGGATTGTCCAGCAAACTGTCGCGCGAGCCCAGAACCCGAAAGCCAAGCTCGCAGTTGCGCGGATCGGTTTCGGCGCCCAGCAGATCCGCGCCAGTCTGGGATTCGTCCCAGATCGCCCCGACGCCCATGTGAACCGAAATATCTTCAATCGTCACTTTCGCCCGCAGACGATAGATGCTGAGCCGCCGCGCCAGGTCGGGCGCCAGCATGCGCGGGCAGTCGAGCCAGTAGTCGCCCTCATCGCGCGCGCTAAGGATGAAATCGAACAGGATCTTGCCCTGCGGGGTCAGTAGCGCCCCAAAGCCGGGCCGACCGGGCTCGATCCTGTCCAGATTGCAGGTCAGAATGCCCTGCAGAAACGAACGGGCCTCCTCTCCCGCGACGCGCGCGATCCCTCGGTCTTCGAGCAGACAGGCTGGCATAGGTGATTCCCGACAGGTCGCATTCAGGACTGGCAGCAATTTCTTGCATCCGTCCCCCGCCCTAAGTAAGCCGCTGGGACGCGCAAGCAAGTCAAACCTGCGCGCAGCCCCGCGCTCCTCACGGAAAGGCCCGAAGATGCCGCACACATTCGATCTCATTCTCCGGGGCGGCACGGTCGTCAACCACGACGGCGAGGGTCAGCGCGACATCGGCATCCGAGACGGATCCATCGTGATGATCGGCAATCTGGCTCAGGCCAGCGCCGGAGAGGTCGTCGATTGTCGCGGATTACATGTGCTGCCCGGCGTCATTGACAGCCAGGTGCATTTCCGCGAGCCGGGCCTGACCCATAAGGAAGATCTGGAAACCGGATCGCGCGCGGCCGTTCTGGGTGGCGTCACTGCGGTTTTCGAAATGCCGAACACCAATCCGCTCACCACCAGCGCCGAGGCTCTGGCCGACAAGGTGAAGCGCGGCCATCATCGCATGCATTGCGATTTCGCCTTCTGGGTCGGCGGCACCCACGAGAATGTCAACGACATTCCCGAGCTTGAGCGCCTGCCGGGCTCGGCGGGCATCAAGGTGTTCATGGGATCCTCCACCGGCTCGCTTCTGGTCGAGGACGATCCGGGCGTCTCTGCCGTTCTGGCGAAGACGCGCCGCCGCGCCGCCTTCCACGCCGAGGACGAATATCGTCTGGAGGAGCGCAAGCACCTGCGGGTGAAGGGCGATCCGAACTCCCACCCGGTCTGGCGCGACGTGACGACGGCCCTGCAATGTACGCAGCGTCTTGTTCGCATCGCCCGCCAGCAGGGCGCAGCGATCCATGTGCTGCATATCTCGACCGGCGAGGAAATGGAGTTTCTGGCGGCCCACAAGGATGTCGCGACCGCCGAGGCGACACCCCATCATCTGACGCTGGACGCCAGCCTCTACAACACGCTCGGGACGAAACTGCAGATGAACCCGCCCGTCCGCGATGCCTCCCATCGCGACCGCATCTGGCGCGGGCTGGCGCAGGGCGTGGTGGATGTGCTGGGCTCCGACCATGCCCCGCATACGCTTGAGGAAAAAGCCAAAACCTACCCGGATACGCCTTCGGGCATGACAGGCGTGCAAACGCTTGTGCCAGTCATGCTGGACCATGTGAACGCCGGACGCCTGACGCTGGCGCGCTTCGTCGATCTAACAAGCGCTGGCCCGGCCCGCATCTTCCAGATCGCCCGCAAGGGGCGGATTGCGGAAGGCTACGATGCGGATTTCACCGTCGTGGATATGAAGCGCACTGAAACCATCCGGGACTCGTGGATCGCTTCACGCTGCGGCTGGACGCCCTACGACGGCAAGACTGTCACCGGCTGGCCGGTCGGAACCATCGTGCGCGGCGCGCGGGTCATGTGGCAGGGCGAGGTCGTGACGCCCGCGCGCGGTGAGGCCTTGAGATTCGTTCAGGCGCTCTGAAGCGCCCGAACATCCAGAATCCTGTGGTCAATCAGCCGCCGGGCTGGAGAGCAATTGCGGCCTGCTGAACATGTACGATTTGCGGCGCCTGCACTGTGAGACGCACTGGCGCGGAGCTTGTGGCGACCTGCGGCATGCGCGGCGTCGCCAGAACCATCACGGCGGCCAAGCCCAGTATGCCCAGAATGACTGCCGAGGCGTGCAACTGGCGGCGCGCATCGCGAGGGTCCATCACCCGGGTGAAACCGGCATCCCGGGTCGTCTCGCGTTGATCGTTGATCGTCATCGGTCTGCTCCCTGGCTGGCGGGGATCCGCCCCGGCGAACCGCTCAATCGCCGGTTCGTGATTATTTAAGTATGCGAGGGAGCTTTTGTTGCATGTGCGCCAGCACACATTGCCGTGAATCGATGAATTATTTTTGAAATCAGTATTTTAGATATCAGGCTGGCGCCCATGTCGATGCCGTCCTGGCCGCCGGAACGCGCACATAGGCAAAAATGGCCCACAGAATGGCGCTCGAAATCAACAATCCTGCCAGAACGTCGGTCAGATAGTGTCCGCCTTCAACGGGTGTGGCGGCGATCAAAAGTCCGTTGAGCGCCACCGCCGGCCACCTGGCCCAGCGAAACTGGGCAAAACAGACCGCAAAAAGAACTCCGCACATAGTGTGGAAACTCGGAAAGGTCACCAGTCCGGTCGATTCCATAACCGGAATATGGGTCAGGAATCCGTCGCGCAGATTCAGGAAATGTTCGACCCTCATCATCGGGGTCGACCAGCCTGCTGCGGTCTTGCCGACCACGAGCGTTCCAAAATGCACGTCAGCATCCACCGCCGGGAATAGCCACGACAGAAAAATCGCCGTCAGCGCCATCAGCGCAAACCCGTTGACCAGAATGCGCATCAACGCGTGGCGGCCGGTCGCGGCGAAAATCAGCACCAGAATGCCAAGTTGAGGGACCATTGTGCTGTAGGCGACCCACAAAATGCGCTCCGCCCATGGATAGGACGACACAACTGGAGAATAGTGCAACCAGTTAAAGCCAAGCGCCTGATCTATGGCGGTCAGGCTGGCGGCCATGGAGGGACGGTTCATCGACACCGCCACATAGGAGATTGTGCCCAGAACAAGCGCGAAACCGATGAGATCGGCCGTCATGGCGGCAGCCGCGGCAATTTTTGGAGCGCCGCGCCAGCGTCCATATACGACCGCGATCAGCCCCATCGCCAGAAAGCTCAGGATCGGCATTTCCGTGCCGGTAAAATCGATCGTCACTCGGCTGTACAGAGGGGCAGTGAGGCAGATAAGCGCCGCCCCGATGCCTGCAAGGCGCGTGAAAAGATCGAGGCGGGCAATCCGAACCGGGTCAAACATGCAATCTGTCCATGAAACTTTCCAGCAAAATGCCAGCTGCGCCTTGAAGATTGCTTAAGCGCGCCGTCATGGAGCTGTCATTTGCCGCCCTGCGCTCCCAAATTGATGCGACCGAACGACCAGCAGCGGAAGAATCGTCGATTCCCGGTTGCCCCATCGCCAGTGTGAAACTATGGTCCCCGCCGCCGAGGCCGATGCGCCCGGCTTTCTTTCCACCGGAGCCCCACATGGCCTTCCTTGCCAATATCATTCTCAGTTCGCAGCCTTCCGCCACCATGGCGCTGACCCAGAAAGCGCGCGACCTGAAAAATTCTGGCCGGGATATCATCAGCCTGACGGTCGGCGAGCCGGATTTCGATACGCCCGACAACATCAAGGAAGCCGCCATTGCGGCCATCAAGCGCGGAGAAACCAAGTACCCGCCGGTTCTTGGCATCGTGCCGCTGCGCGAGGCCGTTGCGGCCAAGTTCAGCCGCGAAAACGGCCTCGACTACAAGGCCTCCGACACAATCGTCGGCACCGGCGCCAAGCAGATCCTGTTCAATGCCTTCATGGCCACCATGAACCCGGGCGACGAAGTCGTCATTCCTGCGCCCTACTGGGTGAGCTATCCGGACATGGTGCACCTGTGCGGCGGCACGCCTGTTTCGGTCGGCACCAAGCTTGAAAACGGCTTCAAGCTGCAGGCTGCCGATCTCGAAAAGGCCATCACGCCGCGCACCAAGTGGCTTGTGCTCAACTCGCCGTCGAACCCGACCGGCGCGGCCTATACGGCGGCTGAACTCAAGGCGCTGACCGACGTGCTGGTTCGTCACCCGCACGTGTGGCTGCTGACCGACGACATGTACGAGCATCTTGTTTACGGCGATTTCAAATTTACGACGCCGCTGCAGGTCGAGCCCAGCCTGAAGAACCGCACCCTGACCCTTAACGGCGTCTCGAAATCCTATGCGATGACCGGTTGGCGCATCGGCTACGCGGCCGGCCCTGCCGAACTTATCAAGGCCATGGATCTTCTTCAGGGTCAGCAGACCTCGGGCTCATGTACGATCGCCCAGTATGCGGCGGTCGAGGCCCTGAACGGCCCGCAGGATCACCTGCCCCGTTTCCGCAAGGCATTTGAGGAGCGCCGCAATCTGGTCGTCTCGATGCTCAATCAGGCGAAATACATTCAA
>CANJWR010000105.1 GCA_947478455.1 Beijerinckiaceae bacterium
CACGGAAGAAAACGGTCTTCACCTCGCCGGTCTGGGCTCGGACCGAACGGGATTCAGGTTCGAACTTCCAGGGCAGATCAGACGCCACATTCGTGTCGAACGATACGGTGAGGGTGCGGTCCCCACGTGTGGTTGGCGCCTGATCGGCGACCTGTGTGGTGCCGCCGTAGCCGGTGGCGCGGCAGAAGGCCTGATAAAGCGGGACAGCGGCGAAGGATAGGCCGAGCATCAAGCCCGCCACGCCGACGATGCCGAACGCAACGCGACGATGGCGACGGGCCTGCGTAGCTGCGGCGGGTTCGATCATCATTGCCCACCAGCCAGAACGCCGGGGCCAAGCTTGACCACCGTGATAGCGTAGAACAG
The DNA here is from genome assembly GCA_947478455.1 of Beijerinckiaceae bacterium. GTDB lineage: Bacteria > Pseudomonadota > Alphaproteobacteria > Rhizobiales > Beijerinckiaceae > Terripilifer. The sequence continues at coordinate 367 of CANJWR010000105.1, forward strand.
GATAGCAAAGAATCCGATGCCTAGCCCGATTGCGAGATTGCGCGCACGGCGACTTTTAGCCTGTTCGGGCGTCAGCCTTACTTGTCCGGGCTGCTTTTCGGGAGCGTTCATCGACATGGCTCGTTCCGTCATTTCACAACCATCGGGACAATGCCGTTCTCGATGACAATCGTCAGGAACAACACGAAGAGATAGAGAATTGAAAAGCCGAACAGGGTTTTGGCGGCCTTTGCGGCTGGTTCGCCGTCGCGCAGGCTGTACACTTTCCAGGCCAGATGCAGGAACATCAGGCCGCCGATAATCGCCAGCGCGCCATAGACCGGGGACGCGAAGCCCAGCAGCCAAGGCGTCACGCCCAGCGGCGCAAGCAGGATGCTGTAAAGCAGGATTTCAAGCCTTGTATGCGACGGGCCCTTGACGTTGGGCATCATCGGAATGCCGGCTTTCGCATAATCGCCCGACTTCAGCAGGGCCAGCGCCCAGAAGTGCGGCGGCGTCCAGATGAAGATGATTGCGAACAGCAGGCAGCTTTCCACCGTGATGGAACCGGTGACGGCCGCATAGCCAACCATGGGCGGGAAGGCCCCGGCCGCGCCGCCAATCACGATATTCTGCGGCGTCGAGCGCTTCAGCCACATCGTGTAGACGACCACGTAAAAGAAAATCGTGAAGGCCAGCAGGGAGGCGGCCAGCCAGTTGGCCACCAGTCCCAGCGTGAACACCGACATGCCCGAAAGAATCAGCCCGAACGCCAGCGCATCTTCTGGCGCGACGCGGCCCGAGGGGATGGGGCGGGTGGCGGTGCGGGACATGATCGCGTCAATGTCTGCGTCGTACCACATGTTCAGGGCGCCGGAGGCGCCAGCGCCGACAGCGATGGCCAGCAGGGAAACGAAACCGAGGAACGGATGTATATGCGTCGGCGCCGCAAGCAGGCCAGCCAGCGCCGTCAAAACAACCAGCGACATCACGCGCGGCTTCAGAAGCGCAATGAAATCCTTCGGGTCAGCGGAAGAAATTCCGCTCCCGGTCAGAGATGACTCGTGGTTCTCAACATACGACATAAGTGACCAAAACTTTTTGCAGTCAGGAGCCTTCGTCTGAACGGCGCGCCTGTCGCCGTTCGGAAGAAAGCTCCGGCGGCGTGGAAGACGCCGCCGGAACTAAGTTCAGTGATTGCTGCCCGTAATGCGCGGCAGCGTCTCGTAGGTATGGAAGGCCGGTGGCGAAGAGAGGGTCCATTCCAGTGTATTCGCGCCTTCGCCCCATGGGTTGTCTCCCGCAGGCACTTTCTTCGCGAAGGCATCCCAGATCAGGTAGAGAAACAGGATGATTCCGACGCCGGAAAGATAGGAGCCCCACGACGAGACCGTGTTCCAGAGCGCATAGGCGTCCGGATAGTCAATGTAGCGACGCGGCATCCCGGCGAGGCCCAGGAAGTGCTGCGGGAAGAACGTCAGATTCACACCTACGAACATCAACCAGAAGTGAATCTTGCCCAGACCTTCATTGTACATGTAGCCCGACATTTTCGGGAACCAGTAGTAGAAGGCCGCGAAGATCGCATACACGGCGCCGAGCGACAAAACGTAGTGGAAGTGGGCCACGACGTAATAGGTCTCGTGCAATGCCCGGTCGACGCCTGCATTGGCCAGCACGACGCCGGTGACGCCGCCGACCGTGAACAAGAAAATGAAGCCGACCGCCCAGAGCATGGGGACGCGAAACGAAATTGAGCCTCCCCACATGGTTGCAATCCAGGAGAAGATCTTCACGCCAGTCGGAACCGCGATCACCATGGTGGCGAACACGAAGTAGCGCTGCGTGTTGAGCGACAGGCCCACCGTATACATGTGATGCGCCCAGACCACGAAGCCGACGGCGCCGATCGCCACCATCGCGTAGGCCATCCCGAGATAGCCGAACACGGGCTTCTTCGAAAAGGTCGAGATGATGTGGCTGATGATGCCGAAGCCGGGAAGAATCAGAATGTACACTTCCGGATGGCCGAAGAACCAGAACAGGTGCTGAAACAGAATCGGGTCGCCGCCACCGCTCGGATCAAAGAAGGTTGTTCCGAAGTTGCGGTCCGTCAGCAGCATGGTGATCGCGCCGGCCAGAACCGGGAGCGACAGAACCAGCAGGAAAGCGGTGATCAGCACGGACCAGGCGAACAGCGGCATCTTGTGCAGAGTCATGCCGGGCGCGCGCATGTTGAAGATGGTGGTGATGAAGTTGATGGCGCCGAGAATCGACGAGGCGCCAGCGAGATGGATCGAGAGAATAGCGAAATCCATCGCCGGGCCGGGATGGCCCGTATTGGACGACAGCGGCGGATACATCACCCACCCGCCGCCAAAGCCCATCATGCCAGGCGCGCCTTCGACAAACGTTGATGTCACCAAAAGCGCAAAGGACGCAGGCAATAGCCAGAACGAAATGTTGTTCATGCGCGGGAACGCCATGTCGGGCGCGCCGATCATCAACGGCACGAACCAGTTGCCGAACCCGCCGATCAGCGCCGGCATGACCATGAAAAAGATCATGATCAAACCGTGCGCGGTGATGAAAACATTGTACATGTTCTTCGCCGCGTCGATCGAACCGTCGCCGGTCAGCAATTTTGCTATGCCCGGAAAGACGCCGATGCCGGTGCCGGCGAGTTCCGCCCGCATGGCTATCGACATGGCGGCGCCGATCAAACCCGCGAAAATCGCGAATATGATATAGAGCGTCCCGATGTCCTTGTGGTTCGTCGAATACATGAAGCGCCGCCATCCGGTGGGCGTGCCGTGATCATGTGCATGGTCGTGATCGTCGTGATGGGCCGCAGCGTTCGTAGCCATCGTGGTTTCCTCGATACCTGTTGATTACTGGCGAAGGGTCGTGGGCTCAACGCCCGCGAATTTCACCGGCCCATCGGTCGCGGCGAATTCCTTCGCCGACTTTTCAAGCCATTCCTTGTACTTCTCATCGCTGACGACGCGGAAGACGATCGGCATGAACGCATGGTCCTTGCCGCAGATCTTCGAGCATTGTCCGTAGTAAATGCCTTCCTTCTCGGCCTTGAACCAGGTCTCGTTGAGGCGGCCTGGAACGGCGTCGATACGTACGCCGAAGGACTGGATGACAAAAGAGTGGATGACGCCGACCGCATCAGCCGTCACCTGAAGGCGAACAGTCTTGTTCACCGGCACAACGGCCTCGTTGTCTACATCGAGCAGGCGCAGCTTGCCGGCCGGCAGCTTTTCCTGATCGAGGATATTGGAGTCGAACTCAAACCCGCCAGCGCCTGCTGCGTCCTTCGAGTAGGCATAGGACCAATACCATTGTTTGCCGCTCACCTTCACGGTGACGTCAGCTTCCGGCAGCGTGAGCTGATGGGTCAGAAGGCGAAAGGACGGGATGGCGATCACCACGAGGATCATCACCGGGATGACCGTCCAGGCCACTTCGAGGCCGGTGTGGTGGGTTGTCTTCGAGGGGGTCGGGTTCGATTTTTCATTGAACTTGACCATCACGTAAATCAGCAGGCCGAGCACGAACAGGGAGATGATCGTGATGATCGGCAGCAGGATTACGTTGTGGAAAAAGTCGATTTCGTGGGCGATCGGCGTCACGCCGGGAATCAATCCGATCTGGTTCGGCAAACCGCGGCCGACTTCCTGCGCCAGGACGGACGAACCCATCGAGGTCGCTGCAGCTAGAAGTGCTGCTGCTCCGGCCAGAACCTTGCGGCTACCTGCCCCTAGTTTTCCTTGCGTCATCAACGTCGTTGCTCCCGTTGCGCCAGCCCGGCGTAATCGCGTTGGTCATTCTGTCTGCAGGATTACACGGTTTGGGCCGATGATAAAATCGGCTTTTTCGTGTCGAAGGTCCTGCCAGTATGAACTCCCAAACCATAAACGGCGATGAAGCGCAACATGGCCCGGTTGTCGCCTCCATGCGGCATTTGGGCGCGAAGGCGTTCCGGGTAACCCCCGGTTGGGCTTTTGGCAGCCTGTTGGACGATCATCTTGACATGGCGGAGTCATTTGCTACCCAGCATAAAGGGCGGCATTTTTTAATCGTCAGGGTAACGATTCGGGCATTTTCGCCACAATCGGCTCCAGATTGTCAGCATAGTGTGGCATGGACCGATGTCCGAAACCGGGATCGTGCGATCGGGAGATATAATGGCCTGCCATGACAGATTTCGAAATGCGATGCGGGTGCGCGGCTGGTTGGCCGGCATTTTGGCACTTTCCCTTCCGGTTTTGGTCGGCGGTCTCGCGCCGGCCAGCGCGCAGGGCGTGGTCAAGAGCAAGCACGGCGACTGGGAAGTCCGCTGCGAGGCGCCGCCCGGGGCCAGCCGCGAGCAATGTGCGTTGATTCAATCAGTTGCGGCAGAAGACAAACCAAACGTCAATCTGGTCGTCATCGTGTTGAAAACAGCCGACAACAAGTCTCGCCTGCTGCGCGTGATTGCGCCTCTGGGTGTGTTGCTGCCAGCCGGTCTGGGGCTCAAGATCGATCAACAGGATGTTGGCCGCGCCGGGTTCGTGCGCTGCCTGCCGTCGGGTTGCGTGGCAGAGGTCGTGATGGAAGACACTTTGCTGGATCAGATCCGCAACGGCCAGACTGGCACGTTCATCATCTTCAATACGCCTGAGGAGGGCATCGGCATTCCACTGTCGCTGCCCGGCTTCAAGGACGGTTTCGACAAGTTGCCCTGATTGCGGGCTGGCTCGACTCGCCTGAAATCCCTGTTTCATGATATGGGCCTGCGGGTTGCTGGCGCTTCGTTGATTTTACGGCGCTGCTGTTCCTGCCCCGGGGGCTATGGAGTGTTGCGTATGGACCGCGTTCGCATGTCACGAGTCGAATTCCTTGCGAAAGTGCGCCGGTTGGGCCTTTCGGTCGCCGTTTTGGCGGTGGCCGGGTGTTCGAGCATTCCGGGCGCAAAAGATCCGGGCGATACGCTGGGCAATTTGATGGCGTTCAATTCCCCGACAGCGCCCCCCATCCAGCAGGCCAAGGCGGACCTGAAGGTGAATTGCCCCATCGTGGATGTGAATCAGGGCGGATCTGCTGTGCGCGTTGGTGGGGCCACCAGCGGGAGTGTCCGTTACCAGTATTCATTGGGCGATATCGCGCGCGACTGTTCTGTGGAAAACAATCAAATCGTCATGCGGGTCGGGATCGAGGGCAAGGTTCTGCTCGGTCCGGCAGGGGCGCCCTCGAGCTTTACCGTGCCGGTCAAGGTGACCGTGCGGCGTGAGTCGGACGAAAAGATCATCGAAACGAAAGTGTATCGGGTGGCTGCGTCCATTCCTTCGGGTGCAGCGCAGAGTTCCTTTTCGGTTGTGACCGATCCGCTCCGGATGCCTTATCTCGGCGAGGACGCCTTCGACGATTATATGGTGTTCGTCGGTTTCGAAGGTTCCGGCCAGTCGCTGCCGGCCTCTAAGCGTCGTCGCCGCGGTTAGCTTTCGGTCTCACACATAAATGTTTGGGCAAGGCGTGGGACGGCGTTGACTCTGCGGTGCGCGTCGTTATGTGTCGCTTTGTCAGACATATGATCCCCAGCGGAAGAGTCCGATTCGGTTGAAAGACCGGACGGCGCCGAAGGCGCAACCGCCCCGGAAACGCTCAGGCCAATGGACCGCATGGGGGATGACACTCTGGAAAGCGGCGTGCGTTTGCACGCCCACCGAAGGGCATAACCGGCTTTGGTCGGGAAATTTCTCAGGTCACAGGACAGAGGGGGCGTGAAATCGGACTGACGGCACAGGCCGTTCGGTTGTCGATTCCACGTCGCTATCTGTCCGGGGCGTCATGACCGAATCAAATATTGCAGTATCCGATGCGCCGCTGTTGCGGACGCCGCTTCACGCCCTGCATGTCGCACACGGCGCCAAGATGGCCGGTTTTGCCGGCTACGACATGCCGATCCAGTATCCGACCGGCATTCTGACCGAGCATCTGCACACGCGCAGCGCCGCCGGGCTTTTCGATGTTTCCCATATGGGGCAGGGTTTTCTGATCGGCCCCGATCATCGCACGACAGCGCTGGCGCTGGAGGCGATGGTTCCTGCCGATATTCTGAACCTCGCGCCAGGTCGTCAGCGCTACACACAGTTTCTGGACGAGACCGGCGGCATCCTTGATGATCTGATGGTGACGCGTTCGCCTGATCCGGCCGAGGACGGCGTGCTGATGCTGGTCGTGAACGCGGCCTGCAAGGATCAGGATTTCGCCCATGTGGACGCGCATCTGCCGGCCAATGTGAAGCTGATCCGAGCGCCGCATCGCGCATTGCTGGCCCTGCAGGGTCCGAAGGCTGCCGAAGCCCTCGCGCGTCACTGCCCCGATACGGCGAGCATGCCGTTCATGTCGGGCATTTCGACGAAATTCGACAATATCGACTGCCACGTGTCGCGCTCCGGTTACACGGGCGAGGACGGCTACGAGATTTCGATGCGCGTCGAGAAAGTCGAACGCGTGGCGCGGGCTCTGATGTCTGAGCCGGAAGTCAAATTGATCGGGCTGGGCGCACGCGACTCGCTGCGGCTTGAGGCAGGTCTCTGTCTTTATGGCCACGACATTGACCGCACGACCTCGCCGGTGGAAGGCGCATTGGTCTGGTCGATCCAGAAAAGGCGCCGCGAGGAAGGCGGCTTTCCGGGCGCAGAGCGCGTCCAGCGCGAATTACGCGACGGGCCGTCGCGCAAGCGCGTCGGCATTTTGCCCGAGGGGCGCCAACCGGCGCGCGAAGGCTCGGAAATCGTCGACCAGAATGGCGCGAAAATCGGCGTCGTCACATCGGGCGGCTTCGGCCCCTCGCTGAACGGGCCGCTCGCCATGGGCTATGTGGATACAGTCCACGCGATCATCGGCGCGCCGGTGCAGCTTGTCGTGCGCGGCAAGAACCTGCCGGCGAAAATCGCCGCCATGCCTTTCGTTCCCAACGGCTATTACCGCGGCTGACCTCGCAAACCTTCAGACAGGAGACACAGATGAGCGTTCGTTACACGAAAGATCACGAATACATCCGCATCGAAGGCGACACGGGCGTGGTCGGCATTACCGACTATGCGCAGGGCCAGCTTGGCGATGTGGTGTTCGTCGAGCTACCGGAAGTCGGCAAGCGCGTCGGCAAGGGCGAGCAGGCGGCGGTCGTCGAAAGCGTCAAGGCGGCTAGCGAAGTCTATGCGCCGGTGTCGGGCGAAGTGGTCGAAGTCAACAGCGCGCTCGAAGGCGCTCCCGCCACCGTGAACGAAGACGCGACCGGCAATGGCTGGTTCCTGAAGGTGAAGCTCGCCAATGCGGGCGAACTCGACAGCCTGATGGATGAAGCTGCCTACAAGGCCTATTGCGACTCGCTCTAAGGATTATTGCATGCGCTATCTGCCGCTGACCGAGGAAGACCGGAGCCTGATGCTTGCGCGCATCGGGGTGAGCAAGGTCGACGATTTGTTCGTCGATATTCCGGCCGACAAGCTTCTGTCGAAGAACGTCGATCTGCCGCGCGCCAAATCGGAAATGGAAGTCGAACGCATTCTGTCGCGTATGGCGGCGAAGAATGCGACGGCCTCGACGGTTCCGTTCTTTGTCGGCGCGGGCTCCTACAAGCATCATGTGCCGGCGAGCGTGGATCATCTGATCCAGCGCTCGGAATTCCTCACCAGCTACACGCCCTATCAGCCGGAAATTGCGCAGGGTACGCTGCAATATCTGTTCGAATTCCAGACTCAGGTGGCGGCCCTGACCGGCATGGATGTGGCCAACGCATCCATGTATGACGGCTCGACCGGTTGCGGCGAGGCTGTGCTGATGGCTCATCGCGTCACCAAACGCCGCAAGGCAGTCCTGTCCGGCGGACTGCATCCGCATTACGCCGATGTGGTGCGGACACTTTCGAAAATGGCCGAAGACGATGTGGTCACATTGCCGGCAGATGCGGGGGCGACAGAAGATCTGCTGGCTTCCATCGACAGCAGCGTTTCCTGTGTGGTCGTCCAGAATCCTGACGTGTTCGGAAACCTGCGCGATCTCTCGCCAATTGCCGAAAAGTGCCACGCCAACGGCGCGCTGCTGATCGCAGTGTTCACTGAGGCTGTGTCGCTGGGCCTCGTGAAGCCGCCGGGCGAAATGGGCGCAGACATTGTGGTCGGCGAGGGCCAGTCTATCGGCAATCCGCTGACGTTTGGCGGGCCCTATGTGGGCCTGTTCGCCACGCGTCAGAAATACGTGCGCCAGATGCCGGGCCGCCTGTGCGGAGAAACGGTGGACGCCGAAGGGCGGCGTGGTTTTGTTCTGACGCTCTCCACACGCGAACAGCACATTCGTCGCGACAAGGCGACATCGAACATTTGCACCAATGCGGGCCTGTGCAGTCTGGCGTTCACGATTCATATGACGCTTCTGGGCGAAGCCGGATTGCGCCGTCTGGCGCGCGTCAATCATGCAAATGCCTGCAAGCTGGCCGATGCGCTGGCGGGAGTGAAGGGCGTCGAAGTCCTCAACAAGAGCTTTTTCAACGAATTCACGATCCGCGTGGCGGGCGATGCGGCGCAAGTTGTGGAAAAAATGGCTTCAGCGGGCGTGCTGGGCGGCGTGCCAGCCTCGCGCCTGCTGCCTGCCGACGCTGCCCTGCGCGATCTGCTGATTGTCGCCAATACGGAAGTGAACACTGACGAAGACCGCGCTGCGTTTGTCGACGCCCTGCGCGCTGCGCTCTAATCCAGAGGTCCATCATGCTCAACAATCAGGGCCGCCCCACCAATCCGGGTGAAGCCGGCGCGCAGGCGCCGAAAACTTTCACGTCCAATCGCGCATTGCAGATGGAAGAGGCGTTGATCTTCGAGATCGGCCGTCCCGACACATCGGGCGTCGACATCGACGAACCGGAAGCGTTCACGCAGCGTCTCGGGGCGCTGGAGCGCAAGGGCGAAATCGGCCTTCCGGGTCTCAGCGAGCCCGAGACGCTGCGCCATTACGTGCGTCTGTCGCAGAAGAACTATTCGATCGATGCGGGGCTGTATCCGCTTGGCTCCTGCACCATGAAGCACAATCCGCGCCTCAACGAGCGCATGGCGCGTCTGCCGGGATTCGCAGATGTGCATCCGCTGCAGCCGCAATCGACCGTGCAGGGCGCGATCGAAGTAATCGAGGGCGTCGCGCACTGGCTGATGGAACTCACCGGCACGAAGGCTGTGGCGATGTCGCCGAAGGCCGGCGCGCATGGCGAGGCCTGCGGGATGATGGCCATCAAGGCCGCCATTGCGGCGCGTGGCGAAGCTGCGACCCGCCGCGTCGTGCTGGTGCCGGATTCGGCGCACGGAACGAATCCTGCGACGGCGGCGCTGATCGGCTTCAGCGTGAAGGCCATTCCGGTCGGTCCGGAAGGCAAGGTGCATGTGGAAGACGTGCGCGCCCTGCTGGGGCCGGATGTGGCGGCCATCATGCTTACCAATCCAAACACCTGCGGTCTGTTCGAGACGCAGATTTCGGAAATCGCAAAAGCGGTGCATGACGCAGGCGCGTATTTCTATTGCGACGGGGCGAATTTCAACGCCATCGTCGGCAAGGCGCGGCCGGGCGATCTTGGCGTGGACGCCATGCACATCAACCTGCACAAGACGTTCTCGACCCCGCATGGCGGCGGCGGTCCGGGCGCAGGCCCGGTAGTGCTGTCGGATCGTCTCGCGCCTTTCGCCCCCGTACCGTTCGTGGTGCGCGAAGGAACAAACCTGCGTCTGGTGGAAGACGAGGCCGGCACGCAGGCCTTCGGGCGCATGACGGCGTTTCACGGCCAGATGGGCATGTTCATCCGCGCCCTGTCCTACATGTTGTCGCATGGTTCGGACGGTTTGCGGCAGGCGTCGGAAGACGCCGTCCTGTCGGCGAATTATATTCGCGCCTCGCTGGCCGATCTGATGTCGCTGCCGTTCGGCAATCGTCCGTGCATGCACGAGGTGCTGTTCGACGACGAATGGCTGAAGGGAACCGGCGTCACCACGCTCGATTTCGCCAAGGCGATGATCGACGAGGGCTATCATCCAATGACGGTCTATTTCCCGCTGGTCGTGCATGGAGCCATGTTGATCGAGCCGACGGAATCAGAATCGCTTGCTTCGGTCGATCTGTTCATCGCAACGCTGCGCGATCTCGCCTTTTCGGTGCAGCGTGGCGACACAGAGCGCTTCAGCGGCGCACCTTATTTCGCGCCCCGACGTCGCCTCGACGAGACGAAAGCCGCCCGAAATCCGGTGCTGCGCTGGACGAAACCCGCGCCGATCCTCAAGGCCGCCGAGTAAGGCTGCCTCTCAGGGCCATTTCACCACAGGTGGCAGCGACGATAAAATCGAATCGACGTTGCCGCCGGTTTTCAGGCCGAAGATCGTGCCGCGATCGTAGAGCAGATTGAACTCCACATAGCGACCGCGGCGCACGCATTGCTCGTCGCGGTCAGCGGGCGTCCACTCCTTGCGGAAATTGGCGCGGACGATTTTGGCGTAGATGTCGAGAAACGACTCGCCGACGTCGCGGGTGAAGGCAAAATCGGCGTCCCATTTGCTGTTCTGCGCATCGCCTGCGCTGTTCACATAGTCATAGAAAATGCCGCCGATGCCGCGCGGCTCGTTGCGGTGCTTCAGGAAGAAATACTCGTCGCACCAGTCCTTGAACTTTCCGTATGGGGCAACGGCCGCGTGCCGGTCGCACGCCCCCCGCATGGCGGCGTGGAAGGCGCGCGAATCGGGATCGTCCTGTGTGCGGCGGCGATCCAGAACCGGTGTCAGGTCGGCCCCGCCGCCGAACCATGCCTTCGAGGTGACCACAAAGCGGGTGTTCATGTGGACCGTGGGAACGTTGGGGTTCCACGGATGGGCGATCAGCGAAATTCCCGCCGCCCAGAATCGCGGATCCACGTCCGCGCCGGGAATCTGCTTGGCGAATTCGGGCGCAAAGGTTCCATAGACGGTCGATGTGTGGACGCCGGCCTTTTCGAAAACCCGGCCTTTCAGAATCGCCATTCGCCCGCCGCCGCCGGGTTCACCTGTATGGTCGGTGCGGGTCCATGGCTTCAGGACGGCGCGGCCGGGCGTCTGAGCCTCGGCGAAAAACGGGCCGCCGCATTCGTCCTCAAGCGCATGAAACCCGGACAGAATCCTGTCCTGCAGGCTCTTGAACCACCCGGACGCCTGCTGCTTGCGCTGTTCGAGAAGGGATTCAGTGGTCATCGGTCGCCTCTTTGATTTCTCCGCATAGCATTGCGGGCGCGGCTCGCGATAGGCCGGTCAAGTGACGCTTGTTTGTCGCAGCGCCTCGCCCAGCACCATTGCGGCGGAGACGGCCACATTCAGGGAGCGCATGCCGGGCTGGACGGGAATCACCACGCGGGCGTCGGCGGCGGCGTGGACTTCTTCCGGAGCTCCGGCGGATTCGCGTCCGACCATCAGAATATCGTCCAGCGCGAACGAAAATTCAGTATAGGGCGTCGCGGCCCGGGTGGAGAGCAGAATCAACCGTCGTCCGCCATGGGCGGCGCGCTCCGCCAACCGCCATTCTTCAAAAGCGCGCCACGAAATATGCCGTTCGATGGTCACGGCATCGAGATAATCCATTCCCGAACGGCGAAAATGGCGGTCCGAGACCGGAAATCCAGCGGGCTCGATGATGGCAGCGCCGAGTCCCAGGCAGGCGCACATGCGCAGCATCGTGCCGGCGTTCTGGGGAATATCGGGCTGGTAGAGCGCGAGTCGCAGGGAAGTCCTCATGCTTTCGGACTACCCGATCGCGAGCTTTGCGAAAACTGCGATTCTGCATGATCTTTTTAGCATGGCGGACTGGCGTATTGCCCTTTGGTCACTATGGACAAGGAGGCTTAACGATGCGAAATAGCGCGCGCTTCACATTCCGACCCGGGCTGCCGGACGGGCGTATCCGTCTTGTCGAGTGACTCTGGGTCGCATTGCGGCGCGACAACTCACATCCTATGCACGGGTCGACCTCGTACCCTGGTCGCCTGATCCGGCAACTCCCGACGAGTTTGACCGAAGCCTATGGGGTGCCCGGACGAAGATTTAGGAGCTCAGAGTGGCATCTGCACCGACCGTCGAACCGACCCGCAGGGACATGCTCTTCATTGCGACCGGCGCAGCCGCCGTTGTCGGAACCGGAGCAGCCATCTGGCCGTTCATCAGCCAGATGAATCCCGACGCGTCGACGCTGGCGCTGGCTTCCACGGAAGTCGATATTTCCAGCATCTCGGAAGGCGGCATTCTGACCGTCAAATGGCGTGGCAAACCGGTTTTCGTGCGTCACCGCACCAAGAAGGAAATCGACGACGCAGCCGCCGCCAAGGTGGACACATTGCCGGATCCACAGACTGACAGCGCCCGTGTGAAGAAGCCCGAATGGCTCGTGGTTGTCGGCGTCTGCACCCATCTGGGTTGCGTGCCGCTCGGTAATCAGGGTTCGTTCAGCGGCTGGTTCTGCCCCTGCCACGGTTCGGACTACGATACGTCCGGCCGCATTCGCAGCGGCCCTGCGCCGCGCAACCTCGAAGTGCCGGCATACTCATTCATTTCCGACACCAAGATTCAGATCGGCTGATTCAGGCCGGTCTTCACAGACCCTGCGTCTCCCGCCCTCAGGATTTCCGAACCGAGAAAAGCGACATGAGCGGACAATCGACCTACGTACCAAGCAGCGCCATCGGCCGGTGGTTCGAGAGCCGTCTGCCCATCATGGGGCTCATGCACTCGTCCTTCGTGGCCTATCCGGTGCCGCGCAACCTGAATTACTGGTGGACCTTCGGGGCGATCCTGAGCTTCATGCTCGTCGCCCAGATCGTCACCGGCATCGTGCTGGCGATGCACTACACGCCGCACGTGGATTTCGCCTTCAACTCGGTCGAGCACATCATGCGCGACGTGAACTGGGGTTGGCTGATCCGGTATACTCACGCCAACGGCGCCTCGATGTTCTTCGTCGCCGTCTATCTGCATATGCTGCGCGGCCTCTACTACGGCTCCTACAAGGCGCCGCGTGAAGTGCTGTGGATCCTCGGCGTCATCATCTACCTGTTGATGATGGCCACCGGCTTCATGGGCTACGTGCTGCCGTGGGGCCAGATGAGCTTCTGGGGCGCAACCGTCATCACCAACCTGTTCTCGGCCATCCCGCTGGTCGGCGACGCCATCACCACCTGGCTGTGGGGCGGCTATTCGGTCGACAATCCGACCCTGAACCGTTTCTTCTCTCTGCACTATCTGCTGCCCTTCATGATCGCAGCCGTCGTCGGCCTGCACGTCTGGGCGTTGCATGTGGTCGGTCAGAATAATCCGGCCGGCGTCGAGGTGAAGAATGTCGAGCGCGACACGATCCCCTTCACGCCCTATGCGACACTGAAGGACGCTTTCGGTCTGGTCTGCTTCCTGATCTTCTACGCATGGTTCGTGTTCTACACGCCGAATTTCCTCGGCCATGCGGACAATTACATCGAAGCCAATCCGCTGGTGACGCCGGCCCACATCGTACCGGAATGGTATTATCTGCCATTCTACGCGATCCTGCGCGCCATTCCGTCGAAGCTCGGCGGCGTGGTGGCGATGTTCGGCGCCATTGCGATCCTGGCCTTCCTGCCCTGGCTCGACACGTCGCGCGTCAAGTCGGCAGCATTCCGTCCGGTTTACAAGGTCTTCTTCTGGGTCTTCGTGATGGCCTGCCTGGGTCTCGGCTACCTCGGTTCGCAGCCCCCGGATGGCGGCTACGTGATCGCGGCCCGCATCCTGACGGCCTATTACTTCGGCTTCTTCATCATCATCATGCCGCTGCTGGGTCTCTTCGAGAAGACCAAGCCTGTTCCGGCCACCATCGCGGATGCGATCCTGGCCAAGAACGGCGCTGCCGCGCAATCGCACTCCTGAGGCTGGTCGGGGAAACATGATCATGGTTCACACCAAGAAAATCAGCCTCGCGATTGCGGCTCTGGCCGGAATGATGTCGTTCACGTCCGCTGCGCAGGCAGCCGACGCGCACGCTGCTCCGACGCCGGAACGTCAGTCCTGGAGCTTCGGCGGGCCGTTCGGAAAGTTCGATCAGGCGCAATTGCAGCGCGGCTTCAAGGTCTATCGCGAAGTTTGCGCAAACTGTCATTCCATGTCTCGCGTCGCCATCCGTACACTCGGTCAGGAAGGCGGCCCGGAATTCTCCGAAGCGCAAGTGAAGGCGCTGGCGGCGGAATACAAGGTCAAGGACGGCCCCAACGAATCAGGCGAGATGTTCGAGCGCGCCGGTCGCGCGTCTGATCGTTTCCCGGCTCCGTTCCCCAACCCGGAGGCAGCGCGCTCGGCGCTCGGCGCTGTGCCGCCAGATCTGTCTGTCATCGCCAAAGCGCGCTCCTATTCGCGCGGGTTCCCGATGTTCCTGCTCGATGCTGTGATCCAGTATCAGGAGCATGGCGTCGATTATATCTACGCGCTCCTGAACGGCTACACCGACAAGAACGATCCGAACTGGAACGAGTATTTCCCGGGCCACAAGATCGGCATGGCGAAGCCCATCGACAATGGTCAGGTGGAATATTCGGACGGTTCGCCCGCCACCACGCAGCAATATGCCCGCGACGTCTCGGCCTTCCTGATGTGGGCGGCGGAACCGGCGCTCGAACAGCGCAAGAAGACAGGTCTTCGGGTCATGATCTTCCTGATCCTGCTGGCGGGTCTGGTATATTTCACCAAGAAGAAGATCTGGGCTCTTCGCTGAATCGTGTGGGTAGAGGTTTCAACCACAAGTTGAATATTTTGGTTTCCGCTGGCTCCGCGTATTTTCTGATGCATGCGTGACACGGATCTTTTTCAGGCGGCGCTCGGGCTTTCCGCGCCTTGGTTTATCAGCC
>CANJWR010000106.1 GCA_947478455.1 Beijerinckiaceae bacterium
CGGCTGATAAACCAAGGCGCGGAAAGCCCGAGCGCCGCCTGAAAAAGATCCGTGTCACGCATGCATCAGAAAATACGCGGAGCCAGCGGAAACCAAAATATTCAACTTGTGGTTGAAACCTCTACCCACACGATTCAGCGAAGAGCCGTGCAGTTCTCTTGTCTGGCGTCACCGTCGCATTCATTTCGTTCATTGGTTTTTCTTCCGCTGCTCACGCCTGCAACGGATCGCAATGTTTCGAGCGCGTCGTGACCCCGCCAGTTTACGCCACCAAGCACCATACGGTGATGACGCAGGCGCCGCAGACCATCGCGCATGTCAAACCGGCCCGCTACGGCACGGTTTCGGAAACCGTGATGGTTCAGCCGCCCCGACACATCAAGCATGTCATTCCCGGCGAAATGCAGACCGTCGCCGAGCGTGTGATGGTATCTCCGCCGTCGCGCCGCTGGGAGGTTACGGTTGACCATCATGGCCGCACGGTCGGCTGCTGGGTCGAGGTTCCGGCTCAATACACGACCCGTTACCGTCAGGTCATGACGCGCGCCCCGTCTGTCGCCGTCCAGCACGTTCCGGCGGTTCTGGCCACGCAGCACCGCACCGTCATGGTTCGCCCCGCCACCGTGCACCATCAGCATATTCCGGCCCAATACGGCACGATTTCGCGCACCGTTCAGGTTGCGCCCGCCACAGCGAGCTGGCAGCCGATGCACTGATCCGGCCTGAATTTCCGGCCCAGCGAACCCCGGCTCCGCCGGGGTTTTGCGTTTGAGGGGCTGGAATGCTTGCCAGATCGGGTGAATTTACTGTATGGACCTTGAACGGTCATCAGGGACCGCCAAACGAGGACGCCGTGGCCCATTTCGCCACATGGATGAACGCCGCACATGAGGGCCACAAGGCTCCGCTGGCGCTCGCGCTTCCCTCGTCGCTTTCTGCGCTTCTTCTTAGCCGCCCCTGAGCGCCGTCCGGGCATAGCCTGGGCACTCAGGGGACGCAGCCGAAACACGAGGAGCCGGAATGCCCAGAGCCGCGCGCCGGGCGAAGAATTCGAGGAAAGCCATGACCATCCAGTCCACCGATGCCCAGACGCCTGCGTCCTCCAACAAGGACCGCGTCCTGATTTTCGACACCACCCTGCGCGACGGCGAGCAATCTCCCGGCGCCACGATGACGTTTGAAGAAAAGCTCGAAGTCGCCGACATGCTGGACGCCATGGGCGTCGACATCATCGAAGCCGGTTTTCCGATTGCGTCGGAAGGCGATTTCGAGGCGGTCGCGGCTGTCGCCAAACGCGTCAAACGCGCCACAGTGGCGGGCCTCGCCCGCGCTAGCATCAAGGACATCGACCGTTGCGCGGAAGCATTGCGCCACGCCGTCAATCCGCGCATCCACACCTTCATTTCCACCTCGCCGGTGCACATGAAGTTCAAACTGCAGAAGTCGGCGGAAGAAGTGCTGGAAATGGTGACCGCGCAGGTGACGCGCGCCCGCAATCTGGTGCCGGACGTCGAATGGTCGGCGGAGGACGGCACCCGCACCGAGATGGACTTCCTGTGCCGCACCGTCGAGGCCGCGATCCGCGCTGGCGCGACCACGATCAATATTCCCGACACGGTCGGCTATACGGTGCCGGAAGAATACGAGGCGATTTTCCGCACCGTACGCGAGCGCGTGCCGAATTCCGACAAGGCGATCTTCTCGGTCCATTGCCATAACGATCTGGGCCTCGCGGTCGCCAACACGCTGGCGGGCCTGCGCGGCGGCGCGCGGCAGATCGAATGCACCATCAACGGCATCGGCGAACGCGCCGGCAACGCCGCGCTGGAAGAGGTCGTGATGGCTCTGCGCACCCGCGCCGACATCCTGCCCTACCAGAACAATATCGAAGCCACGATGTTGACCCGGGCCTCCAAACTGGTGTCCGCCGTCACTTCGTTCCCTGTGCAGTACAACAAGGCCATCGTGGGCCGGAACGCCTTCGCGCATGAAAGCGGCATCCACCAGGACGGCATGCTGAAGAATGCCCAGACCTACGAGATCATGACTCCCGAAAGCGTCGGCGTGTCGAAGACCTCGCTGGTCATGGGCAAGCATTCCGGCCGCGCAGCCTTCCGCTCAAAGCTGAAGGAGATGGGCTACGAACTGGGCGACAACGGACTGGAAGACGCCTTCAAGCGCTTCAAGGATTTGGCCGACCGCAAGAAGATCGTCTACGACGACGACATCGAGGCGCTTGTCGACGACCAGATCGGCCATGCAGGCGAACGCATCAAGGTGGAGGCCCTGACGGTGATCGCCGGAACCATGGGGCCGCAGACAGCAACGCTGACGCTCGACATCGACGGCAACCATGTCACCAAGCAGGCGACCGGCAACGGCCCGGTGGATGCGATCTTCAATGCCATCCACGCACTCGTGCCGCACAGCGCGACGCTGGAACTGTATCAGGTACACGCCGTCACCGAGGGCACTGACGCGCAGGCTGAAGTCTCCATTCGGCTGACCGAGGACGGCAAGTCCGTCACCGCCAAGGGTGCAGACCCGGATACGCTGGTGGCCTCTGCCCGCGCCTATGTGGCGGCGCTCAACAAGCTGATGATCAAGCGGCTGAAGTCGAAACCCGAGCCGATGAACGGCGAAAAGGTTGTGCGTCTGAAGCCCTGATCTTCGGGCCAAATTGAAACAGATCTGCAAAGCGTCGGGCCAAAAGCCCGGCGTTTTTGCATTCTGGCGCCAGACATGAACTTCTTTGCGGTTTTGGAGCGAATAACTCCATCAGGGTGTGGACACACCCGACGGGCTTTGCTAAACCCCGCCCGTCGCCGACCAGTTCGGCGATTTTCAATGGGCGCATAGCTCAGTTGGTAGAGCAGCTGACTCTTAATCAGCGGGTCCCAGGTTCGAGCCCTGGTGCGCCCACCATTGAAAACCGCCTAGCGCAGAGCCGAAACCACAACAACGGCTGACCGCCTCTCAAGGCGCTTTCCTGAAATATCGAATGTCTGTTCACATGATCACGCATCGCGACGATCATGAAACGCGTTTCTCTCCACCTCAACGGACTTGGGTGAGAGCCGTCGGATTATTTTAACACGAAGAGATACGCATCGCGCCGCATCCCGAAAACGGGACGCGACGCTCCGATGAGACGCTGAAGCGAGCCTAACGGTTGTCGCCACCTGCAGGACGACCGCCGCCATTGTCGCCTTCATCCGGACGCCTCGGCCCGCGGCCTTCGGGAGCCGAACGGGGCTGTTGCCCCGGAGCCGCCGAGGCAGGCTGTTGTCCCTGACCGCGTGCGGTCGGAGGGGCGGCCTGCGGCGGCGCAGGCTGAGCGCGATTGACCTCGGGACGAGCTTCGGGCTGGGGGCGGACCTGCGGGGCAGGCCTCACTTGCGGATCGGACTGCGTCTGCGGGGCAGGCTGCTGCCTTGGCGCTCGTGCGGGCGGACGTTCGTCGTTTCGCTCTCGCGGTTGCTCGAAGTTCGGCGCATTGCGGCGCGGATCGGTCGAGGTCGGGCGGTCGTTCGGGCGCTGATCGTTCCTGTCGATCCGTCCGCCAAATCGCGGCATCTGGTTGTAGAACGGCCGTTCGCGATAATGCTCGCCCCAATAGCTGTCGACGTTGAAGTTCAGGAACGGAACGCCGATCTGGCCGCCGTAGCGCAGCAGCGGCGCCCGGCGGGATTGATACAGGACCTGAATGGAGGAACCCGACACCCAGCCGCGCGCGCCCTGCCAAACCACATCGCACCACCGCCAACGCGCCAGACAGCCGAGAACTTCGATTTCTTCGCCGCGACGCATCGTGGCGACTGCCGGATAATTTGCGCCGGGTCCGGCCCGCAGGGCGGTACGGCTTGAGACATAGCCTGTTTCGGCAAGGGCCGCGTTGGTCGTCAGACCCAGCGCCGCGAAACCTCCGGCCATGATCATTTTTGTGATTGGTTGCATGGGACACCTCTCGAACGGCCCTCCATGCTGGAGAGCGTTCAACTTTCAACGCCCGGTGCGCCTGCTTGTTCACCTGAAGTCGGTGCTTGTGTTTTCCGGTGGGAACGGAACGACTGAACGCTTTGCGCGTTTGCGCGGCAAATAAACGCTGCCCGTTCGCAGATTGCCGGTCGCGATTGTCGATCTACAGACTGGCCCGTAGTATCGAGCCTCTCGCGTGAGGAATTTGGGGAGCACTATGAAAGCCGCCGTCTCGACCGAAAATGGCCTTCTGGTCACCGACATTCCGCAGCCAACCCTGAAGCCGCACGAAATTCTGGTTCGCGTGCGCTCAGCAGGCCTCAACCGCGCCGATCTCAACGCCGCGCGCGGAACCGGCAATCACGGCTCCATGGGCGCAACGCTGGGTCTCGACTGGGCCGGTGAAGTTGTTGAAGTCGGCAGCGCCGCACAGGGCGGTTTTAAGCCGGGCGACAGGGTGATGTGCGCCGGCGCTGGCGGTTACGCCGAATATGCGGTCGCCGATTGGGGCCGAGTCGTCCCCATGCCGGCGCAGGGCATGAATTTCGAACACGCCGCGGCCTTGCCGGTGGCGGTCGCCACCATGCACGATGCGATCGTTACCAACGGCAAGCTTAAAGCCGGCGAATCGATCATGATTCAGGGCGCAAGCTCCGGCGTCGGTCTGATGGGATTGCAAATCGCCAAACTGCTTGGCGCCGGTCTTGTGATCGGCACATCAACCAATGCCGAACGCCGCGCCCGCCTGAAAGAATTCGGCGCCGATCTGGCGATCGATACGAGCAATCCCGCCTGGCCCGATCAGGTGCTGGAGGCGACAGGCGGCAAGGGCGTCAATCTGATCGTCGACCAGGTATCGGGTCCGGTGGCCAACGGCAATTTGAAATGCTGCGCCATTCTGGGTCGCTGGGTGAATGTGGGCCGCCTCGGTGGCGGCAAGGCGGAATTTGATTTCGATCTGCATGCAAGGCGCCGCATTACCTATATCGGCGTCACCCACGGAACCCGATCGGTCGATGAACTGCGCGAGGAAACCCGCGTCATGTGGCGCGACCTGTCGGTGCCGGTGCAGTCCGGTCGTCTTGCGCTGCCAATCGACAAGATCTTCCCGCTGTCAGAGGCAAGTGCAGCTCACGCGCACATGAAGGCGAACCGGCATTTCGGCAAGATCGTACTGGTTCCATAGCCAGAGTTGCAGAACGTTGCGCTAAATAAAAAAACCACGTGAAGGCGCGAGGCCGGCACGTGGTTGAGGTCTGCAAACCGGGCATTCTTTTAAAAAAGCACCGGCTTTTAATCGCCTGTCAAACGAAAGACAGGCGCGAAATCCCTAGATGGATTCCTTGAGTTCCTTGGCGGCCCGGAAGGCGACCTTTTTGCTGGCCTTGATCTTGATCGCTTCGCCAGTCGCAGGGTTGCGGCCCATGCGGGCGGCGCGCTTGCGAACCTGCAGAATGCCGAGGCCGACGATACGGACCTTGGAACCCTTTTTCAGGTGCTTGGCGATCGAGTCGATCGTGCCGGTCAGAATTGCCTCGGCGCGGGACTTCGGCAGTTCATGGGCTTCAGCAGCTTCGGCAGCCAGATGTTTGAGCGTGACGACGGCGGGAGCCGCCTTGGCGCCCGCGGCGGCCGCTTTCTTTGGTGCGGCAGTTTTTGCCATTCGAATCACTCCGCTAGAGTTAAGCCCGGGAAACATACACATTTCGCCGCGCTTGGTAAAATGCCCCAATGAATAGGGGCTAGCCCGCAGAACCTGAATCAGACCGGGTTGACGATCGCAAAAGATCGCTGCAGCACCGTCGCAGAAGTGATTCGCAGAAATTGATTTCCAAGCAGTGCGAAAGGTTTATCCGTCCGGGCTCCTGTGCAAGGCGGTCGCCGGCCATGCCTGCGACGCCCGATGCGACTGATTTTGCGAACGCTTCCCATCCAGCAGTTTTCCGTCGTAACCTGACGGAAAGGAGGAAGAAAATGGCGGATCCAATTCATCGGCTTAGCCGAAACATACGCGGGGCGCGCCCATGAGCGCTGCGGAACACTGTGACGTCATTGTCATAGGCGGCGGAAGTTCGGCCTTCGAGGCCGCAGTTGCTGCCCGGATGTCCGGCGCGAAACGCGTCGTGATGCTCGAAAAGGCCCCCGAATCGCAGGCTGGTGGGAATGCGCGCTTCTCGCACACCGGATTTCGCTTCGTGTTCAGCGGGCGCGACGAGATGCGCGAGTTCATACCCGACGTGCCGGACGACATCTATGAATCGATGCAGATCGATGAATACACGCGCGGCGAATTCATCGACGATCTCAATCGCGTCACACAGAGCCAAATCGATCCCGTGCTGGCGGCCCATATGGTCGACAAGTCCAATGACGCCCTGCACTGGATGAAGAGCGCAGGCATTGTCTGGGCTCCTGACAAATTCGTGGTTGTTAACGGCAGACGCTACTTCGAGCCCGGCAATATTCTTCAGCCGCTAGGCGGCGGTCGCGGACAGTTGCGTCAATGGCGGGCGATTGCCGACAGGCTCGGAATCGACATTCGCTTTTCGACGAAGGTCATTCGTCTTCATGGCGATCAAAGCCGTGTTGAAGGCGTGCGCGTTCTGACGCCGAGCGGCGCCTATGACCTGACGGCACATGCGGTCATCGCCTGCAGCGGCGGATTTCAGGCCAATGCGGAAATGCGCGCACGATATCTTGATGTCGGCAATACCGACTTCATGAAAGTCAGAGGCAGCCGTCACAATACAGGTGAAGTGCTTCGCATGATGCTGGATCTGGGCGCACAGCCCTCCGGCCACTGGCAATGGGCACATATGTCGCCCATCGATCTCAATGCGCCCCGCGTCGAAACGCTTCTGCGCGCCGACGGCGTCGGCAACACCATGAATCGTTATGACTACCCGCTCGGCATATCGGTGAATGCGCTCGGCGTGCGCTTCTTCGATGAGGGCGAGGCCTCGCACGCTTACACATATGCAAAGACGGGCCGCACCGTCCATCTGCAACCCGGCAGCGTCGCATACCAGATCTACGACCAGAAAGCGCTGGCCCACGCGAACTACGGAAAGGATGCTGACGCCACCCGCTTCGAGGCAAATACAATTGCTGAACTTGCCCGCAAGATAGGTCTCAATCCGGAGGTGCTTGCAAACACGGTCGAGACCTTCAATGCGGCCGTCCGCACGGACATCCCCTATGATCGCAGCAAACTCGATGGCCGGCGCACTGAAGGCCTGTCGCCTGACAAGACCAACTGGGCCAATCCGCTCGACGAGCCTCCTTACTATGCTCTGCCGGTAACCGGCGGCATCACCTTCACGTTCGGCGGCGTGGGTGTGAATACTGATGCACAGGTACTTAACACCGAAGGGCAGCCGATCGCGGGTCTCTATGCGTCCGGCGATGTGATCGGCCTGTTCTATTACAATTATCCGGCCTGCACGGGCCAGACGCGCAATGTGGTGTTCAGCCTTTCGGCTGCCCGCCATGCTGTTGCAACGGCAAAATAAAAGCTGCGCACAAGCGCCGCACGACCAAAATCGGGAGGATGGAATGAAGAATCTTATAGCTTGCAGCCTTGCCGGCGCTCTCGCTCTTGCGGCGACAACTGCCAATGCGCAGACGCCCGAGCAATTTTATCGTGGCAAGCAATTAAAACTGGTGGCGAGTTTCGCGGCTGGCACCGACTATGATCAATGGTCGCGTCTCATCGGTCGGCACATGTCGAAACATGTGCCGGGCAATCCAGCCATTGTGGTTCAGAATATGGTCGGCGCGGGCGGCATGCAGGGAGCCAACCACCTCGCCATTCAGGCGGAAAAGGATGGCACGTTCATCATGATGATCGGCCGCAACCTGCCCTATCAGGCGCTGACGAAGGATCCCGGCGTGCGGTTCGATCCGCTGGCGTTCAACTGGATTGGCAGCCCGGAGGTCGCCACCAGGGTTTGCTCCGTCCTCGACACCGCGCCGATCAAGAAGGCCGAAGATCTGTTCGAGGCCACAGCCATAGTGGGCGGCAACGGCGCAGGCTCGGCGGTCACCCAGACACCGACCTTGCTGGGAGCTATGCTGGGTATGAAGTTCAAGATCATCGAGGGCTATCCGGCCCCGTCCGACATTATTCTGGCGATGGAGCGTGGCGAAGTTCACGGCTTCTGTGGCAGCTATCTGGCCATGCACCAGACTCCCGGATGGCTAGAAAACGGAAGACTGAAAATTCTGTTCAATCTCGAACAGGCGCCAATTCCGGGCGTGAATGCGCCGTCTATTTTTCAGTTCGCCAAGACCGACGAGCAAAAGAAGATTCTCTCAATCTATTCATCGAGCGTCGAACTGGGCCGCCCGATTGCGGCGCCCCCCGGCGTGCCGGCAGATCGCGTTGCAGCTTTGCGTACGGCCTTCGAGGCGACGATGAAAGATCCCGAGCTCCTTGCCGAGGCGGCCAAGCAGAAGCTCGACGTTCAGGTGGTGACCGGCCCTCAGGTCGAGCAACTCATCAGGAATCTGATGTCATCGCCCCCCGAGCTGATCGACAAAGTTAATCAACTCACGCGCGGGAAATAAAAAAGAGGCCGGAAATTCCGGCCTCTTTTACACTTGAAGATTGGGCGCAGCGTCGTCTCAGGTCTTCTTGCGGAAGGCGTCTATGGAGACGACCTTGCTGCTCGGGTCCGGCTCATCGGCAGACTTCTCAACCTTCGCGGGCTCGGGTTTCTTTTCCGGTTCGGCCGCCGCTTTGGCGGGTTCGGCGCGCGCGGGTTCTGTTTTCGCGAGTTCAGCCGGCCTCGGAACAGTCGGCACAACCGACATCGGCTTGGCAGGAACAATTGCCGGCTCGGTGTCGTTCGCGCCGGTCTCCACCTCGGGTTCCTGAAGTTCGAACTTCAGCGCGAAACCGACCGATGGATCGCCAAACTGGGTGATCGCCTCGAAAGGCACCAGCACGCTTTCGGCGATATTGTTGAAAGACAATCCGACTTCGAAATTGGCCTCTGTGACCGACAGATCCCAGAACTGATGCTGGAGCACGATGGTCATCTCGTCGGGATAGCGCTCACGCATGCGCGTCGACAGGCGGACGCCCGGAGCCTGCGTGCGGAAACTGACGAAGAAATGATGGTCCCCCGGAAGCCCCTCGCGAGACGCCTCGGTCAAAACACGGCGGACGACACTTCTCAATGCGTCCTGAACGAGGAGGTCATATCGGATGAGATCGCTCGACATCAGGCCCTTCCAAAAAACAAAAGTGGAGGCTTCTGTTGCCAGGTGCCTCCGAACCCCGCCTAGAAGTGCAACCCCCTAGGACTTGATTCCCGTAACCAGCACCGCATTACGCGGCGAGGGCTTCCGGAGCATAGTTGTCATTGGCAACTATAAGATTGACCCGATAACGGCGGTATCATGCCGGGCAAAAGAGCACCTTTTACACCCCCGTCGAACCTGTTTCGCCCCCGCCACAACCCGCTGCTTCGCGGGCTCTGGTGGAGGCGCCGGGTACCGCCCCCGGGTCCGGATGGCTTATTGTGATGTCCGTTTATCACCATAGTCTCCTTGCGGAGACGAGCTGAATATAGGCCCTGCTTCGCCATTCCGAAAGGGGCTCGGGTGTTTTCCCGGAAAATCTTCCCCGCAGCTTTTGACCTGCATCAAGGGCGACCCTGCTGTCGGGCCTAGGCTTGCGAAAGCGGAATTGGGAGGTTCTGCGCCATGCCTCAGCCCACATCAGACGCCGTCGCCAAATCAGCGCCCGTCAAGCGGCCAACGCCGGTCGTGAGAATTCTCGCGCCCGACGATCTGATGGGCGCCCTGTCGGGCGGTTGGCAGGACTTCAAGGCCGCGCCCCGATACGGATTAGCGCTGAGCGGCGTTTACGTCTTCGGCGGCTGGCTGCTGATGCTGCTCGCCACGGCCGCCGGCCTGCACTATTTCGTCTATCCGCTCGCGACCGGCTTCGCGCTGGTCGCGCCCTTTGTGGCGGCGGGCCTCTACGAAGTAAGCCGGCGTCTCGAGACCGGAGCGCCGCTCTCCTGGGCTGGCGTGATCGGAGCAGTCCGTGCCGGCGGCGTCCGCGATCTCGGCTGGATGGCGCTGGTGACGACCTTCGCGTTCCTGATCTGGATCGACATGGCCATGTTCATCTATCTGATGTTCTTTGGCCTCAAGTCCCCTAGCCCCGTTGAGCTTCTCACCGAAATCGCCACCACCGGGCATGGCGCGCTGTTCTTTCTCGTCGGCAATCTGGTGGGCGCGGTGATTGCAATTTTCATCTTCTCGATCACCGTTGTGTCGTTTCCTTTGCTGCTCGATCGCGACGTCGATTTCGTCACCGCCATGATCGTCAGCACACGCGCCGTGAAAGCCAACAAGGTCCAGATGCTGTCGTGGGCCGCGCTGATCGGGCTGTTTCTGGCTGCTTCACTCCTCACCGGCCTCCTTTCATTGTTTCTGACCCTGCCGCTGATCGCTCACGCTTCCTGGCGGCTCTACCGCAAGGTGGTAGAGCCGGAAAGCGCTCCGGAATAATTCAGCCTGCAAAACCGCCGGCCTCCAGAAACGCTTGCTCGTCTGGCGACGTCGAACGCCCCAGCACCGGATTGCGGTGCGGGAATCGTCCGAACTTCGCAATAATGTCGCGATGAATGATGGCGAATTTCAGCGAATTTGCATCGCCCAGCGCTTCGTAGAACGAGACACAAAGCGCCTGATCGGCCAGAGTCTCGGAGTGCATGAAAGGCAGATAGAAAAACGTCCGCATGAGTGGGTCGGTCGCCCGATCATGGCCGACCGAAATGGCCCGTTTGGCCACTGATAACGCCAGCGGATCTGTGGCGAAAGCATGGGCGCTGCCGCGAAACAGATTGCGCGGAAACTGATCAAGGAGAAGCAGCAAAGCCAGCGCGCCTTCCGCTTCGCCCGCCCAATCCATCAATTCGCAACGCGCCGCCGCCTCATGCAGCGCCAGAAATCGTCTCTGGATTTGCTGATCGAAGGCTTCGTCCCTGGCAAACCAGCGCGCTGGCCCGGCTTCCCGCCAGAACGAGACGGCTTCTTCTGCCCTTGCGTCGATCATCCGGCGTCTTGCTCCATGCAAATCATCAGCGCAAGATGGCGTCACACTTGCTTGCGTCAAGTCAGCAGATCACAAGCCGGACGATTTCATGTCACACGCCACGACCAATGCGCCCGCAACCGAAGCGCCGCCCATCAACCTGATCTATCTGGTTTGGTCCGGTCTGGCGCTCGCCACGATGATTGTGGTCATCAACCTCGACAATGTCTGGCCGCTGAAATTCATGCATGTCATGGCCGGCGTCCTGTGGACCGGCATCGACCTCTTCATGGGCTTCGTGCTGGGGCCGATCCTCCGAACGGCGCCGTTCGAGACCCGCAAGGCCATCATCACCCGACTGACGCCCAAGACCCTGTTCATCATGCCGACGCTGTCGATCATCACCGGCACAACCGGCTGGTTTCACGCCAAACAGCTTGGCTTTCTGGACATGCCCTGGCCACAATATGGCTGGGTTGCGGGTGCGCTCGCGATCATCACAATCCTGAGCGTACAGGGGATGGGTTATCTGCTTCCCACGAACTTGCGAGTCTATCTCGAACTGCGCAAACCCAACCCGGACGGCGCGAAGATCGGCCGCCTGATGAGCGGATTCTTCTACGTCGTCGCCTTTCAGGGCTGCATGCAGATCGCCATCATCGTCATCATGACGAAATTCGCGACAGGCTTGTAGGCGCGGATCAGCCTATTCGGCTGCGTCGAGCCTGTAGGCCGCAGGATCGTAATTCAGCACCGGCCCGAGCCAGCGCTCGATCTCGACAATGTCCATTCCCTTGCGTTCGGCATAATCCTCGACCTGATCGCGCTCGATCTTGGCGACGCCGAAATAGTGCGAGTCCGGATGCGACAAATAGAGGCCCGACACCGACGAACCCGGCCACATGGCGTAGGATTCGGTCAGCTTCACGCCTGCGCGCCGCTCCGCCGCCAGAAGCTCGAACAACGTCGCCTTCTCGGTATGATCGGGCTGGGCCGGATAACCGGGCGCAGGCCGGATGCCCGGATAGGCTTCGTCGATCCGCTGCTGGTTGGTCAGAGTCTCGTTTGGCGCGTAAGCCCAGAATTCGCGGCGCACGCGCTCATGCATGCGCTCCGCAAAGGCCTCCGCCAGACGATCCGCCAGCGCCTTCACCATGATCGAACCGTAATCGTCATTGGCCTGCGCAAAACGTGCGGAAATCTTTTCTTCCTGCGCGCCGGCGGTGACCACGAAAGCGCCCACATAATCGGCCTTTCCGGTTGAAGCCGGCGCAACGAAATCCGCCAGCGCCGTGTTCGACTTGCCGTCGCGCCGCTGCAACTGCTGGCGCAAAGTGTACAACGTCGCCAGCCGCTCCTTGCGGGATTCGCCCGTGTAGAGCGCAATATCGTCGCCAACCGCATTGGCCGGCCAGATGCCGATGACGGCTTTCGGGGTGAACCAGCGTTCTTCCACGATGCGCGCCAGCATGGCCTGCGCATCATCGAATAATTGCTTCGCCGCAGCGCCCTGTTTGGGATCGTCCAACAGAGCCGGATAACGCCCCTTCATCTCCCACGTCTGGAAGAACGGCGTCCAGTCGATATAGGGCACGAGTTCCGCCACATCGTAGGTGGCGAATGTGCGTGTGCCGGTGAACAGGGGCTTGGGCGGCGTGTAGTTCGTCCAATCGATCTTGAACGCATTGGCGCGCGCGCGTGACAGCGGAATACGCTGCTTGTCGCTTTCAGCGCGCTGATGGGCCTCCGCAACCTTCCGGTATTCGGCGCGGATATTCTCCACATATTGCCCGCGCGTCTCGGGCGCCAGCAATGCGGATACGACGCCGACGGCGCGGCTGGCGTCCGTCACATAGACTGCCTGCCCACGCGTATAGTTGGGATGAATCTTCACCGCCGTATGCACGCGGCTTGTGGTGGCGCCGCCGATCAGCAGCGGCAGATCGAAGCCTTCGCGCTCCATCTCGGCCGCCATGAAGCACATCTCGTCGAGCGACGGCGTGATCAGGCCCGACAGGCCGATGACGTCGACCTTCTGCTCGCGCGCCGTGTCGAGAATCTTCTTCGCCGGCACCATGACGCCGAGATCGATGACCTCGTAATTGTTGCAGGCCAGCACCACGCCGACAATGTTCTTGCCGATGTCGTGCACGTCGCCCTTCACGGTCGCCATGAGAATCTTGCCGGCCGTCGAGCGCTGGTCGCCGCCCAACCGTGCCTTCTCGGCTTCCATGTAAGGCATCAGATGCGCAACGGCTTGCTTCATCACGCGGGCGGACTTCACCACCTGCGGCAGGAACATCTTGCCCGCGCCGAACAGATCGCCGACCACATTCATGCCAGCCATCAGCGGACCCTCGATGACATCGAGCGGACGCGTCGAACGCTGACGGGCTTCCTCGACGTCCAAATCGATGAAATCCGTGATGCCGTTGACGAGCGCATGTTCGAGCCGCTTGTCGACATCCTGTTCGCGCCAGGCCAAATCCTTGGCCTTGACTTCGCCCGTATGTCCCTTGAACTTCTCGGCGATTTCCAGAAGGCGTTCGGTTGAATCCTTGCGGCGATTCAGCACCACGTCTTCGCAGGCTTCGCGCAGCTCTGTGTCGATCTTTTCATAAACCGACAACTGGCCTGCATTAACGATGCCCATGTCCATGCCAGCCGCGATGGCATGATATAGAAACACCGAATGCATCGCCTCGCGCACAGGCTCGTTGCCGCGGAACGAGAACGACAGGTTGGAAACCCCGCCTGAAATATGTGCATATGGCAGACGATTGCGGATTTCCTTCGTGGCCTCGATGAAATCGACGCCGTAATTGTCGTGCTCCTCGATGCCGGTCGCGACTGCAAAAATATTCGGATCGAAGATGATGTCTTCCGGCGGGAACCCGACGCGATCGACCAGAATCCGGTAGGCGCGTTCGCAGATTTCCACCTTGCGGGCGAATGTGTCGGCCTGTCCCTTTTCGTCAAAAGCCATGACCACGACAGCCGCCCCATAGCGGCGCACCACATGGGCGTCCGCGATGAATTTTTCCTCGCCTTCCTTCAACGAAATCGAGTTCACCACCGCCTTGCCCTGAATGCACTTCAGGCCGGCCTCGATCACATGGAACTTGGACGAATCCACCATGATCGGAGTGCGCGCAATATCGGGCTCGGACGCGATGAGGTTGAGAAACGTCACCATGGCCTTCTCGGAATCGAGCAGGCCTTCGTCCATATTCACGTCGATGATCTGCGCGCCATTGACCACCTGATCGCGCGCGACATCAAGCGCAGCCGCATATTCGCCATTCTTGACGAGCTTGCGGAACCGCGCCGAGCCGGTGACATTGGTGCGTTCGCCAACGTTGACGAAACGAATGTCGCTGGTGAGCGTAAACGGTTCGAGGCCAGAGAGCCGCAGCATTGGCTCGATCTTCGGAACCTTGCGGGGTGCAACGCCCTTCGTGCGTTCCGCCAGCGCCGCAATATGTGCCGGCGTCGTACCGCAACATCCGCCGATCACATTGACCAGACCCGCATCAGCAAATTCTCCGACGAGCGCCGCCATATATTCGGGGCTCTCATCATAGAGGCCGAATTCGTTCGGCAGGCCGGCGTTCGGATAGGCGCAGATGAGCGTATCCGCTACGCGGGCCAGATCCGCAATATGGGCGCGCATTTCGCGCGCACCGAGCGCGCAATTGAACCCGACCGAGAATGGCCTTGTATGACGCAGCGCATTCCAGAACGCTTCAGGCGTCTGGCCAGACAGCGTGCGGCCCGACAGATCGGTGATCGTACCGGAAATCATGATCGGCAGATCGACGCCGAGTGCGCCATAGGTGTCGAGAATGCCCGCGTAAGCAGCCTTGGCGTTCAGCGTATCAAAAATTGTCTCGATGAGCAGAAGATCGGCGCCGCCCTCGATCAGACCTTTCGAGGCTTCAGCATAGGCGATACGCAAATCGTCGAATGTGACGGCCCGGAAGCCCGGATCGTTCACGTCAGGCGAGATCGACGCCGTACGGTTTGTGGGTCCAAGCGCACCAGCCACAAAGCGGCGCTTGCCGTCCTTCTTTTCCGCCAGCACTGCGGCCTCGCGCGCAAGGCGCGCGCCATCGCGATTGAGCTCAGGTGCAAAGCCTTCGAGGCCGTAATCAGCCTGTGCGATGGAGGTCGACGAAAACGTGTTCGTTTCGCAAATGTCGGCGCCGGCAAGA
>CANJWR010000107.1 GCA_947478455.1 Beijerinckiaceae bacterium
AGCATCCAGAACCTGGCGTCGATTGAAAGGCGAAAATCAATTGCCGAAAGTCATCAACGGTGTAAAGTTTAGAGACGGAATCGAAGTCGCGCCAGAGATCAAATTCGCCGCTTGATTCACGCCGTCACCTAAATTCAACCATAGCTCTGATGAAAACAGCCGTCAGCCCCAGCACGCCACGCCAGCCTATGTATTCGGCAAGTATCCCGGAACCCGAAGCCCCGACGATCTGCCCCATCGTGGCCACCATCACGAACCGCGCGATGGCTAGCTGTCGCTTTGCCGGCGGAAAACGATCTCCCACCATTGCCATGGCGACGGGTACGATGCCGCCTGCTGCAAATCCCGTGATCGGCCGCGCGATGAGCAACAGCAAGAACGTCGGCGCAAATGCCGAAATAGCGAGCGCCAGACCCGCGACCCATAGACAGATCGTCAGTACTTTGCTCTTGCCGAAGAAGTCCCCGAGCAGACCAAGAAACGGCTGCCCGAAAGCAAACGGCAGGGTAAGTGCGGAGGAGAGCAGGGCTGCTTGCGTTACCGGGATCGCGAAGTCGCGCGCGATGACACTGATCAGAGGATCGAGCGCCCGCGTCAAAATCGCGCTTGCGAAACCGCATAAACTGAAAACAAGCAGGACCAATCGTTGACCTCGACTCGAGGGATCTCGCCCCCCGTATGGATTGGCTAGGGCCGGCATCAGTAATTGTCTACCGGGACACTCGCGCAGGCGCAAAAGCGAATAATACGTTAAGCCGATTTAAGCTTTTATTTTCTCTAATGTATTTCGGCTGAAATCATGGTGCTCGAGCCTGAAATCGTAACGCCTCGGACACTTTTGGACCCTAACCTGTGCATCTGACGGACTGCGGTTGCATTTTGCGCCGGTCTTCAGGGCAAAGAAGAATGATCAAAAAAATCCTTGATCATGCCAATCGTCTCTGGAGCGGCGAGCTCTCGCTGTTCGGGGCGCCGCTTATCGATGAATATGTCGCCGGCAGGCTGAGGGCCGAGCAGATCGGCAATGTGGTGCGCTATACGCCCGCCATGATGATGGCGAACATCTTCAATGCACTTGTGATGGTCGTGGCGCTTTGGGACACGCCTGTTTCGGGATTGGTCCATCTCTGGGCCTTCAGCATCATTACGGCCTGCATTTACATTTACCTCCGTCGTCGCGGCGATTCCGGCAAGCACCGCCCCAAGAGCGCATCAGCCCGCGGCATCCGGCGCGCGGCGGTCTATTCGTTCTTCCTCGGCTGCTTATGGGCTGTTGTGCCGCTGACCTTTTTCGAGGCGTCGAGCTATCAGGGCCAGTTGATCATCATCTGCCTCTGTACCGGAATGATTTGCGCCGGCGCTTTCGTGCTTTCGACAATTCCCTCAGCCGCAATTGCCTTCACAAGTCCCGTCGCGGTCGGCTTCGCCGTCACCGTCCTGCAAATGCGCCAGCCCGTCTATATGCTGGTGGCCGCGCTGACGATGATCTACGCTTTCGTGCTCACGCGCGCCGTCGCCACACATGCCCTGCATCTTGTCGGGCGCGTTGTCGCCCAGGTTGAAAGCGAACTTGCGGCGCATACGGATTCGCTCACGGGTCTGCCGAACCGTGTGGCGTTCCGTGAAGAGCTTGCCAGCGCCTTGTCGCGCCTGACCCGATATGGCGAGGGGTTCGCGGTCCTTTATATCGATGTCGACGACTTCAAGAGCGTCAATGATGAACTGGGCCATGGAGCGGGCGACGAACTGCTGTGCCAGTCGGCTGATCGCATGAAGGCCTGTCTGCGCGATGTCGATTGCGTTGCGCGTCTGGCCGGCGATGAATTCGCAATCGTGGCGGCCGCTGTCAAGGAACCCGCGCAGGCGATGGTGGTCGCGGAGCGGCTGGTTCGCTCATTCTCGGCGCCCTTTACGGTCGGTGGCGCCCGGATCATGTCGAAGATCAGCATCGGAATCGCCATTGCGCCATTTGATGGACTTGACGCCGAGACTTTGCTCAAGAAGGCTGACACGGCGCTGTATAGCTCGAAGCGTGATCGTCGCGGTCATTTCCAGTTCTTCCAGTCAGAACTTGATGCGCAGGCGCAGCACAAGCTTGCGATGGAAAAGGAGTTGCGCTTAGCGATTGCGCACCGTCAGCTCTCACTGGCCTTTCAGCCGTTCATCAATGTACGTACGCAACAGATCACAGGCTTCGAGGCTCTCCTGCGATGGCAGCATCCGCTGCGCGGGGCCATTTGTCCGCTGGATTTCATTCCCATCGCCGAAAAAACCGGTCTCATTCAGGAGATCGGTGAGTTCGTGATCGGCGAAGCGATCCGGGCTGCGGCGACCTGGCCTGACCATCTGCGCGTCGCGCTCAATTTTTCGCCGGAGCAATTGCGCTCAATGAGCATTGTGCCGCTCATTCTCGGACTTCTGGAAGATTCGTGCGTCTCGCCCTCGCGGCTGGAGATCGAGATCACGGAATCAGCCGCAGTGGCCGAGAACCAGCAGGCCATCGCGATATTGAACGCGTTGCGCAGCGCCGGAGTGAAGATCGCGCTCGACGATTTCGGCACAGGCTATTCGTCGCTAAACTATTTGCGCAAACTTCCGCTCGATCGCATCAAGATTGATCGCGGCTTTATCTCGGACATGCTTCAGCATCGCGATTGCGCCTCTATCGTGAAGGCCGTTATCAGTCTGGCCGGCGATCTCGGCATGGCGGTGACGGCGGAAGGCGTCGAAACCGAAGGGCAGCTTGCCTGCCTTGCATCACTCGATTGCAGCGAGGCGCAGGGCTATCTGATCAGCCGGCCGGTCACCGGCAGCGCCCTATCTGATCTTGCAGGCGCTTCCGGTCTCGTCCGTCACCGCGCGGCCTGATTATTCGAGCAGCCGGTTCTTGATCGTTGCCACCAGAATCAGAAGCGCAACCGCCCATGTCAGACTTGTGAGTGACGCAGCAAGGAACGGGTCGACAAGGACGACTGCCGGAAAAGTCTGGACGATCCCATATCCGGCCATGGCGCCAAGAAACGCCAAAAAGCCATTGCCCATAGTGCCGAAGCCCCTGTCACACAGAATGGCGTCCGCCACATAGCCGGTCGCCACTGCCAGCATGCTGGAGACAAGCGCCAGTTCGAGCAGGGATTCTGCCGGCAGAGAGGAGAGGGGGGCCGCGTATAACATGGCCCTATATTGGCGAAGTCCGCAAAATCCGCGGTGCGCTGACGCACAGGTCAGTCGAGCACTGACCCTTCGAAAATCACCTGATCAGTCCACTTCCGCGCTATCGCGAGTTGCTCCGATGTCCGCACCGTCCACGTCATCACCGGTATGCCGATGCCGCTGCGGCACAGGAACGGAACCGCATCTGGCAGATCGTCGACGCAATAGGACAGGAAATCTGGCACCGTTTCCCGGTAGTGCAGGAAGTTGGCGAGGCCGTAGCGGGCTTCCTCGTCAAGTACGCTCCACTCATCATGTGGATCGTCATAAAAGGACTGCGCCACAATGCCGAGCGGCGTGTACCGAATGCCCAGCGCGCGCCGGTTGCGATTGAGATAGGCGATGATCTGTGGATCGAAACTTTTGAGAGTCATCGGCCCCGCATAGGCCTTGGTCACCGCCGCCACACGCTCAGCAAGGCGCATGTCGCCATCGAAGCGGCTCTTGATTTCGCAGAAGAGCGGAACGCGGCGGTCGATCAACGTGCAGAAATCATGCAGCGTCATAACGCGATCCGCGCTGTTGCGCAGCGTGGTTTGCATCAATTGCTGTGTCGTGAGTTGATCGACCCGGCCCGTCGCGCCCGTCAGGCGCTCCAGCGTGAAATCGTGAAACACAACCGCCTCGCCATCGGCGCTCATCTGCACGTCGCATTCGATGGCGAAATTGCCCACAATAGCTGCGCGCGCCGCACTCGCGGAATTCTCGATGACGCCCGCCTTGCGATTATGTAGCCCGCGATGGGCAATCGCCCGTGACGTCAACCAGCCCGGACGAAAGACCGACATCAGCTCACCTCGAAGGTGGCTTCGATTTCGACGGCGGCGTCGAGCGGCAGTTGCGCCACACCGACCGCCGAGCGCGCATGTCGCCCCTTGTCGCCCAGTACGGCGACCATGAAGTCCGACGCGCCGTTCACCACGCCGGGGATCGGCAGGAAGCCGGCCTCGACGGCCACAAAGCCTGTCAGTCGCACGCAGCGCACAATCTTTTCGAGCGAGCCTAGCGCCGCCTGCGCTTGCGCGAGCACGTTGATGGCGCAAAGCCGCGCCGCCGCCTGGCCCTGTTCGGGCGAAATCTTGCCGCCGAGCTTGCCTACGGAGGCGGCGTCCATTGCCCCATCCGCGCCGAAGGGCAGCTGGCCGGAAATAAACAACAGATTGCCGCTGCGCACGAAAGGGACATAATTGGCGACCGGTGCTGCGGGCGTCGGCAGGCGGACGCCCAGTTCGGTCAATCGATTTTCGATCTGGCTCATGGGGCCTCGCTGATTTGATTCCGGAAATGTTTTCGCAGGTTGCGCTCGGCCCGCCAAACCCTAATTTCGCCATGGGTCGGTAGCATTGGATGCTTCGATTCGTTTCGGAGGATTGTGAATGGCTGATGCAGGCAGGCTCGGGTTTCCCGTGTCGCGAACGTTGGTGGTGGCTTTCGGCTGGTCGCTGGCGGCTGCCCCGTCTTTTGCGGCGGGCTCCATGCCCATGGCCCCCCATCGCGCCGTCTACGATCTCAGCATGCTGAAGTCGACAGGCGACAGCGCACCCTCCAATGCGCGTGGCCGCATCGTGTTCGACTTTAACGGGTCCGCCTGCGAGGGCTATTCGGTGTCGTTCCGGCAGGTCACCGAGATGCAGTCGCAGGAGGGCCCGGCGATTGTCTCCGACATGCGTTCGGCGACATTCGAAGATCCCGACACGAACATGCTCACCTTCAAGATCGAGACTCTGAACAACGGCCGCAGCAGCGAAGTCATCGACGGGATGGCGGTGAAGTCCGGCGATGGCGCCTTGTCGCTCGATTTGCGCAGTCCGAAGCCGACGAAAATCGATATCGACAAGGATGTGGTTTTCCCGACCGAACAGCTCATTCGTCTCGTGGAAGCTGCGAAGGACGGCAAACGCACAGTCGAAATGAATGTGTTCGACGGCTCCGACACTGGTCAGAAAATCTATGCGACACTGACCGTGATAGGCAAGGAAGCCACTACGCCGCCCGCCGAAAAGCCTGCCCAGATCGACGGTCTCGCGAATGTGCGCCGCTGGCCTGTGGTGATCAGTTTCTTCGACACCGCAAAGCCTAGTGACACGCCGAACTACATTCTGGGTTTCGACCTCTACGAGAACGGCATTTCCGGCGCACTGCGACTTGATTACGGCAATTTCGTCCTCAAGGGCGAATTGAGCTCTCTGGAGCTGCGTCCCGCCAAGGAATGCAAATAGCGAAGGCGCGCTGCCGGAATTCCTTCACTTCTTGTCGGCAGAACTCCCTCTGAAAGCCAGTCCGCGCACAATAGCTCCGCGCCCAAATTTGGCGCGCAGTGAATCGATGGCGGCTTCTTTTGCCTTCTCGCGCGCCAGCCCCGTATCCACCAGATCGCCTCGGTCGGCCTGATCAGCATCCGCCAGATCTCCCACGCCGATGCCGATCAGCCGGAATTGCGTTCCGTCGATTTCGCGCGCCAGCAACTCGCGCCCTGCCTCGAAAATGCGGCCTGCAAGTTGGGTTGGTTCGGAAAGCGAACGAGCGCGCGTGCGCTGTTTGAAATCGCGCGTCTTCAGTTTCAGCGTGACATTGCCGCCTGACAAACTGGCCGCCTTCAGGCGCGCCGAGACCTTTTCGCTCAGCAGCAGCAGTCGCCGTTCAAGTTCGCCCGCATCCGCAATGTCGGTATCGAACGTCGTTTCCGCCGAAACGCTTTTCGTGTCGCGCTCGGGGCTGACGCGCCGCACATCAATGCCGTTGGCGAGCCGCCAAAGACGCTGGCCCTCGGTCCCCAGTTTGCGTATGAGGTCGGCTTCGCTGAACGCCTGCAAATCGCCGATGGTCGAAAAGCCATCGCGTTGCAGCCGTTCCTGCGCAACCTTGCCGACGCCCCAGATCAGCCCCACCGGCTTGTCGCTCAGGAACGCTTTCGCTTCGGCCTTGCCTATGATCGAAAACCCGCGCGGCTTGTCGAGATCGGAGGCGATCTTCGCCAGAAACTTGCAATAACTCAGCCCCACCGACACCGTGATGCCGAGTTCGCGCTCGATCCGCGCCGCCATTGCGGCCAGCGTGACAGCCGGACTGGCGTGGTGCAACCGTTCGGTGCCGGAGAGATCCAGAAAGGCCTCATCAATGGAAATCGGCTCCACCAGAGGCGTCAGTTCGAACATCAGCGTTCGCACCTGTCGGCCTACGGTCGCGTATTTCGCCATGTCGGGCTTGACGATCTTTGCTGTGGGGCAGAGCGCGCGCGCCTTGAACATCGGCATGGCTGACCGCACCCCGTAGGTGCGGGCGATATAGCAGCAAGTCGAAACCACGCCGCGTTGGCCGCCGCCGATGATGACCGGATGATCGCGCAACGTAGGATCGTCACGCTTCTCGACCGCCGCATAGAAGGCGTCGCAGTCGATGTGTGCGATGGAAAGCTGGTCGCGCTCGGGATGGCTGACCAGACGCGGCGAACCGCAATGTCCGCAACGGTTCGGAAGCCCGTGCGCGCCCGCCTTTGTTTCCTGAAGGCAATCTCGGCAAAGGGCCCCGGTCGGGCTCATGTGAAGGATTCGATTCCATCGCGCCCGCCCAGCAACGCGCAGGCCGACGCCACGTCCTCAGGGTTCATGCGCGCATTGGCGGCGAACATGACCAGAAGGCTCTCATCCGACCCGATATGGTCGAGAACACCGGCCAGAAAGCCCGGTTGGGCGGCCGCAGCGCGCAAATTCGACGGGTCCAACCCGGATAATTCGACAAAACGGCTCAATCGTTCGGGATCGCCCGCCAGAAAGCCGAGCGCCTCGACCGCTACGGCCTCCGCCGCGCGGGTTCTGTCCACAGAGGAAAACTGTCGACTTTTCAAAGGGATCTCCGATGGCTCGGGA
Organism: Beijerinckiaceae bacterium; assembly: GCA_947478455.1. Taxonomy (GTDB): domain Bacteria; phylum Pseudomonadota; class Alphaproteobacteria; order Rhizobiales; family Beijerinckiaceae; genus Terripilifer. The sequence goes on from CANJWR010000107.1 coordinate 7,080, forward strand.
TGATTGTCATTTCGTCAATTTTCATTCGCTAAAACTTGAGAGCGCGCAACCCGACTTGCGGCGCCCGGCGATTCCCGGCGCGACCGCGAGACGACTGGAATTCTGATGCCCAAGACGGTTCTCATCGTAGAAGACAACGAGCTCAATATGAAGCTCTTCAACGATCTTCTCGAGGCGCATGGCTATACGACCGTGCAGACCCGCAATGGCGTCGAGGCGGTCGAACTCGCGCGTCGTCACAAGCCCGATCTTATCCTGATGGACATCCAGCTTCCCGAGGTCTCGGGCCTGCAGGTGACGCAGTGGATCAAGGATGACGAGGATCTCCGCCACATTCCGGTAATCGCCATCACGGCTTTCGCCATGAAGGGCGACGAGGAAAAAATCCGTCAGGGCGGCTGCGAAGCCTACCTGTCCAAACCGATTTCGGTTGTGAAGTTTCTTGAGACTGTCCGCAATTATCTCGGTGACAAGTAGGATTTGCCCGCATGACCGCTCGTATTCTGGTCGTTGACGACGTTCTGCCGAACATCAAGCTGCTCGAAGCCCGGCTGACCGCCGAGTATTTCGACGTGATGACCGCCACCAATGGTCCCGAAGCTCTGGCGATCTGCGGCGAAGGCCTCGCGGATATTGTTCTTCTCGACGTGATGATGCCCGGCATGGACGGGTTCGAGGTCTGTCGTCGCCTGAAAGCCGATCCTAAGACCGCACATATTCCGGTGATCATGGTCACTGCGCTCGATCAGCCGTCCGATCGCGTCAAGGGCCTCGACGTCGGCGCGGACGACTTTCTCACCAAGCCCGTTGACGAAATCGCCCTGATTGCGCGCGTGCGTTCGCTGACGCGCCTCAAGGTGATGCTCGACGAATTGCGCACACGCGCCGATACGTCGGCCTCGCTTGGCATTCTGTCGCCCTCGGGTCCGGCGGCCATCGACAAGGGTCTCGGCGGGCGACTTCTGGTCGTCGATGATCGCACCGGCTCGGCCGAGCGAATCCTGTCGTCGCTGTCGCCGCTTCATACGGTCGAATTGCAGCAGGACGCGCAGGAAGCCCTGTTTCGCGGCGCGGAAGGCGATTTCGATCTGTTCGTCATCAGCCTCGGGCTGAAGGATTATGACGGTCTGCGCCTGTGCAGCCAACTTCGTTCGCTGGAGCGCACCCGCAATCTGCCGCTGCTGATGGTGGCCGATCTTGAAGATCGCGCGCGTGTGCTGCGCGGCCTCGATCTCGGCGTGAACGATTATCTGATGCGCCCCATCGACCGCAATGAACTGGTGGCGCGCGTAAAAACGCAACTGCGCCGCAAGCGCTATGCGGACGCCCTGCGCGAGAACGTGCAGGCCTCCATCGAGGCAGCTGTCGTCGACACGCTGACGGGCCTCAACAATCGCCGTTATCTCGAAACCCATCTGCCGGCCATGGTGGCGAAATCCACCAGCCGCGGACGCTCGCTTTCGCTGATGGTGCTAGACATCGACCACTTCAAGAAGGTCAACGACACTTACGGCCACGACGCCGGCGACGATGTGTTGCGCGGCTTCTCCCAGCGGGTGAAGCGCGTCATTCGTCAGGCCGATCTGATGTGCCGTCTGGGTGGCGAGGAATTCATCGTCGCCATGCCGGACACTCCCATCGAAATCGCCGAGAAGGTGGCCGAGCGTGTGCGCGCGGCGGTCGAGAGCGACAAGTTCCCGATTGACGGCGGCGAGCGCTCGATTCCCGTCACGGTGTCCGTCGGCCTGTCCGTCACCCAGACCGACGGCGGTACGGACGGTCTGTTCAAGCGCGCCGACAAGGCGCTCTACCGGTCCAAGAACGAAGGCCGAAACCGGGTGACCGCAGAGGCCGCGTAGACCTTCCGGCGCCGGCCAACCGTCGCAATTCCGACGCGAAATTTTCCGAGAATGCCGAATCAGGATACTGATCTGGTTCTGGAGACGCACGTGTATGCGCACGCCCGTTAACCCAAAACGTTTAGGTAAACAGAGGTTTAACGGGCTCGGAACGCTTTGAGTGATTGCTTTCCGGGGCCGTCGCTGTAGTTTCATCTCATGTCGAACGGCATCGCCGCTGACGAGGGCCTCCAAGGAAAGGGGCGCTTCAAAAGCAGCCGCTTCGGCAAACAGAATACCCTACGGAGTGCTCAGGTCCGCCGCATCTCCTGGGTCCGTGGGGTCGGCCGGCTGGATACGATTTAGGAGTGGCCTCCTCGTGATCGTGTCCGGCCGGCCACCTATTTTTGGGGCTGCATTTGCGCCCCTCTCCCTCAGGGAGACGGCAGCGCGCACCCCGTGAGGGTTACGACCTCTGTCGCAGATCGGCCCTGCTGCCCTCATCTTCTCGGCTGACGCCCGCACCCTTCAACTGCCGTGCTGCGCTGGCTGCCTTTTCCCCTTGGGTGAAGTCTCGCGCACGGCTTTGGCGGTCTTCAAGTGGTCAGTTGCCCCAACAACAAAAAAGCCGCCCCGAAGGCGGCCTTTCGTTCTCGTCGTCAGGAAAAGACCAGATTACTTGATCTTGGTTTCCTTGAATTCGACGTGCTTCTTGGCGATGGGGTCGTACTTGGTGAAGGTGAACTTCTCGGTCTTGGTGCGAGCATTCTTCTTCGTCACGTAGAAAAAGCCGGTGTCGGCAGTCGAGAGCAGCTTGATCTTGATGCTGGCGGCCTTTGCCATGATCGTCGTCCTGTTCGGGCTCGCGAGGAGCAGAAAAAGCGAAACGGCCGCCGGGTCTTGCCGCAGCCGTTTAAATTCGTCGGCACCATACGAATTGCGACCGGGAAGTCAAGGCGGGAAACCCTCAGCCGGCACAGCGTTTTCGCCACTTGTGCAAGGCTACAAGCGACCAGACGCCTTCGACCAGTCCGAACGGCCACGCGCCCTGCAGGAAACCGTAGATCGACCCAAGCGCACAGGCGCCCGCAAAGGCCAAAGTGTACCAGTGGCTCCGGTCCTCCAGCGCGTAAGTCGCCAGCATGGCAGTGACGGCAAAAAGTCCGAAAAGCGTCAGGCCATCCATCGGCCTACAGCTCCGAGCGTGTCCATTTCCGGTTGAGTTCCCGGAACAACGGTACCGGCAGATGGTGGCTCATGCCGGCTTCCAGCCGGGTGGCGAGTTCGCGCAGCACCACATGGGTGATGGTCGGCAGGTCGAGCCCCATCGCCTCGCTCAGCGGTACGCGCACCAGTTCGACCAGTTCAGCGTCCGGCCCCACGATTCCGTCAACCCGATGGGCGATAGCTTCAACATCCATCACCAGAAAGCTCGCGTCGAACCGTCGGGCGCGGCCCGGCGGCGTAATCGCGCGGGCCACGAATCGCACCGATTCGAGGTCTGGAAAGACGCCATGCGAGGCAAATTCGCTCCAGGCGCCGTGCGGCGGATTTTCCGGTGCGCCGAACTCTTTCGAGCCTAGCAGTAGGCCGGTTTCCTCGAATGTTTCGCGAATAGCGGCCAGCGCCAGCGCGCGGGCGAATTTCGGATTGCGCGACCCGCGCAGGGAGTCGAGCTTGGCCTCGACCACTTCCGGCAATGTGCCCGCAATGTTCATCTTGCGGTCGCCGGGCTCTATGCGCCCGCCCGGAAACACGAACTTTCCGGGCATGAAGCGAACTTTGGAATTGCGGCGGCCCATCAGAACCGTCGGTTCCGGGCCGGACTGGTCCAGCAGGATCAGCGTTGCGGCAGGCTTGGGCCGCAGGAACGTGTCGCTCACCTTCTTCGGCGGCTCGCGATTTTGCAGCAGACGCACATGCTCGTGAACGTCCTTGTCAGCCGGCGTTTGGCTGGACGGCCTTTTTGTCGTCTTGCTTGCCGCCATCGTCGTCCCCGAATCCATGCATCCGCAAAGCCCACTGATAGCTGATCAGCGCGCCCTTGAAACGGGGAAGCAGCAGAAGGCAGAGCGCCAGCACAAGGATCGGCCACACGACCGCATGGATCCAGATCGGCAGCGTATCGTTCCATTCCTCGACCGCCAGCATGGCCGCACCCACCACATGGCCGACCACCAGAATCGTCAGATAGGGCGGCGCGTCATCGGCGCGATGGTGGTGCAGTTCGGTATGGCAGGACGGGCATTTGTCGCTGACCTTGAGGTAGCGATGGAAAATCTCGCCTTCGCCGCAAGCGGGACATTTGCCCCAAAAGCCAAGCTTGATGGCTTTCCACGCATCGCGCGGAACGATGCCGGAGGCGGAAGGTGCGGATTGCGTAGCGGCAGCCGTGGTCATTTCGGTCTCCGGCTCTTTTTGCGGGATGGTCTCGAAGCGTTAGATGGCCCGCCGGGGCGCTTGCCCCAAGAGGGCTTAGTGTCGCGGCCCTTGGCGACTATAGCTTTACCGCCCGGTCCGCGCCCGACCGAAGCAGCGTGTTTGTGGCGTCCGTCCGACACCATTTCGAAACGCAGCGCGCCCGCGAAAGGCGCTGCTTCGACCAGCTTCACATCGACGATATCGCCAAGCTGATAGGTTTCACCGGTCTTGTTGCCGATGAGCGCATGTTGGCGTTCCTCGTAGCGGTAATAGTCCGCGCCCAGCGTAGCTGCAGGTACAAATCCGTCCGCTCCGGTCTCGGCCAGTTTCACGAAAAGTCCGGCGCGCGTGACGCCCGCGATACGTCCTTCGAATGTGGCCCCGATGCGATCCGCCAACCAGCTTGCGATGAGCCGGTCGTTTGTCTCGCGCTCGGCCGCCATGGCGCGTCGTTCGGCGGCGGAAATCTGCGCGGCGATTTCGGCCAGCGATTTGCCGGCTGATTCAGGCAATCCGTCGCGACCAAATTTCAGCGCGCGAATGAGCGCGCGATGGACGATCAGGTCGGCATAGCGCCGGATGGGAGAGGTGAAATGCGCATAGCGGCGCAGGTTCAACCCGAAGTGCCCGTAATTCTCCGACACATATTCGGCCTGCGCCTGTGTGCGCAAAACGATTTCGTTGACGAGATTTTCGTTCTCGGTGCCGCGCACCTTTTCGAGAATGCCGTTGAACTGCGCGGGCCGCAGAACCTGCCCCTTGGCGAGCTTGATCCCGATGGTCTGCATGAACTCCGACAGGGCCGAAAGCTTTTCGACGCTCGGCTCGTCATGCGCGCGATAGATCAGTGGCTGATGATGTTCTTCCAGCGTTTCGGCTGCCGCCACATTGGCGAGGATCATGAATTCCTCGATCAGCCGCATCGCATCGAGACGCGGCGGGATGATCACGCGATCGACCGTGCCGTCGGGCTTCAGCAACAGCTTGCGTTCGGGCAGATCGAGATCGAGCGGCCCACGCTTTTCTCGCTCGATCTTCAATGCCGCATACGCGTCCCACAATGGGCGCAGCACATGTTCGAGCAGCGGAGCTGTTGTGGAATCCGTATTGCCGTCGATGGCGGCTTGCGCCTGCGGGTAGGAGAGCTTCGCCGCAGAGCGCATCATGATGCGGTGAAACTTGTGCCGCAGCTTGTGGCCATCAGCAGCAATGGTCATCCGCACCGCAAGCGCAGGGCGATCTTCAAGCTGACGCAGCGAACACAGATCGTTCGAAATGCGCTCGGGCAGCATCGGCACGACACGGTCGGGGAAATAGACCGAATTGCCGCGCTCCAGCGCCGTGCGATCCAGCGCGCCGCCGGGCCGGATATAGGCGGCCACATCGGCGATCGCGACCGTGAGAATAAAGCCGCCGCTGTTGTTTGGATCAGGATCATATTCGGCATGAACCGCGTCGTCGTGATCCTTCGCGTCGGCGGGATCGATGGTGACCAGCGGCAGCTTTCGCCAATCCTCGCGGCCTTCGAGCGTTGCAGGCCGGGCTTCTTCGGCTTCCGCAATCGTCTCCGGCGAAAACACATGCGGAATGCCGTGCGTGTGCAGCGCAATCGTCGTGATGGCGCGTTCGTTCGCCATCGAGCCCAGACGTTCGCGCACTTTCGCGGAGGCCAGTCCGAAGCGGCCTTCGCGCAGCACATCGACCGCTACGAGATCTCCGTCGCGCGCCTCGCCTTCATGGCCGGCCGCAATCGCAAGTTCGCGATTCATGTTCTTCTTGTCGACCGGCACAAGGCGTCCGCCGCCCGCAGGCAATTCGCGATAGACGCCAATGATCTGTGAACGCGCGCCGCGCGACAGCAGCTTGATGACCCGGCCCGAATAGGGCGGATCGCCGGCTTCTGCGCCGCGCGTTCGCTCTGTACGCAAAAGGGCGCGGTCGCCCACGCCCGCAACAGGCTGTCCGGGTTTCGGCTTCCGCGGAACCATCACGGCGATGCGCGGCGCGGGCCCGTGTTCGTCGCTGTCCCACTCGACCGGCATGGCGATGAGATCGCCGTCGCGGTCGCGCGTCGTGATGTCGGCCAGCACGACTGTCGGAAGCGCGCCAGCTTTATGCAGGGTCTTGCCGCGCTTCTCGATTTCGCCGCCCTCTTCGAGATCTTTCAGCACGCGCTTGAGATCGATCTTCGCCGCGCCCTTGATGCCGAACGCGCGCGCGATTTCGCGCTTGCCGATCTTGGCCGGAATGCCGCCGGCCGTCTCGCTCGCGGCGCGTTCGCGCGCGATGAAGGCGAGAATATCCTCGCGGGACGGGATATCCCCGCCGTCGCCGCGTTGGGCGGCTTTCTCGGCTCTTGAAAGTTTTACCAATGAAAGGTTCCGGGCGGGGATTCGAATACGTTCCGCTACCCTATCTTATTTGGGGAGCGGAGGCCGAATTTTCAGCCCCCGCGTCCTGTTCCCGAGGTCGGCCTACTTCTTGGCGGCTTTCTTTTTGGCGGGAGCCTTTTTCGCAGCAGCCTTTTTGGCGGGCGACTTCTTGGCTGCAGCCTTTCTCGCTCCGGCTTTGCCGGCAGGAGCCTTCGCGGCGCTGGCTTTCACGGGCTTTGCGCCCGCAAACGGCGGCTCGTCGCTGTCCTCGACGGCGACTTTGCCTTTCGGTTTCGCTGCGGCTTTAGCGGGCTTTTTGGCAGGCGCTTTCTTTGCGCCGCCCTTGCGGGCCTTGGCCGGAACGCCGCCCTTGGCGTCGATCAACTCGATGGCGTCCTGCAGGGTGAGCGATTCCACCGACATGGATTTCGGGATCGTGGCGTTGATCTTGCCGAGATTGACGTAAGCGCCAAAACGCCCGTCGCGCAAAGTGATCTTGCCGCCTGAAGGATGATCGCCCAGTGCGCGTCCGCTGCTTCCGCCGCCGCTGGTCTCGCCTCGCGATGCCAAGATCGCGATGGCTTCTTCCAGCGTGACCTTTTCGGGATCGGTTCCCTTCGGCAGCGTCGCGTTGACCTTGCCATGATTGACGTAAGGCCCGAAGCGCCCGGCCTTCACGCTCACCGGTCCGCCTGTCGGATGATCGCCCACCACGCGGCCCGGGGCCGAACCGCCGAAACGACCGCCCTGACCGCTTTCCTTGGCGACAATCAGATCGATGGCGCGGTTCGCACCGATTTCCAGCACATCGTCGTCACGCCCGATGTTCGCATACGTCTTGCCGTGCTGAACGTAAGGCCCGAAACGCCCGATGCCAGCCAGAATGGGATCGCCGGATGTCGGATGTTTCGCCACTTCGCGCGGCAATGACAGCAGCGCGATGGCTTTTTCGAGCGTCACTTCGCTTTGACTGAGCCCCTTTGGGAGCGAGGATCGTTTTGGCTTCTCGCCTTCGCCCAGTTGCAGATAGGGACCGAAGCGCCCGTCCCGCAGGGTGACTTCCTCGCCCGTATCGGGATCGACGCCGAGCACTTTCGTGCCGGGCGTTTCGCCGTTGGCGGCGGCCTGTTCGGCGGCCTGCGCGGAGATCACGCGGGTGAATTTGCACTCGGGATAATTCGAGCAGCCGATGAAGGCGCCGAACTTGCCGAGCTTGAGCGACAATTGACCGGCGCCGCAGGACGGGCAGG